>CALJDR010000053.1 GCA_938023515.1 uncultured Flavobacteriales bacterium | reverse complement strand
CGAGATGACGTCGAGTCTCGTGGGCTCGGAGATGTGTATAAGAGACAGCTCCTGCCGGGTCTTCCGCAGGCTGTCGGCCTGCGCCTTGCCCCGCGCTTCGGCGATCGCCTCGGCGAAATTGGCGAAAAGCAGGGTGGCGAAAAGCACCAGGAATACGGCCAGGTTATATCCGAACGATCCCTGTGAAGCGTCCCCCGAGACAGCGATATACACCAGCAGCGCAAACATAGCCGCTGTAACGACCTCTACGGTGAACATAATGGGATTCTTGATCATCGTACGCGGGTCGAGTTTACGCAGCGACGCGGCGAAGCTTTCTTTGAGCAGCTGTTTCTGGAACAGCGAATTCGATTTATGGTTCATGGTTCGATTCGGTTAAAAACTTAGATAATCCGCGATAGGCCCGAGGGTCAACGCCGGGAAAAATGCCAGGGCCGCCACGATAACGATCACAGTGAACGTCATCAGCGCAAAAGTCCCCGTATCCGTTTTCAGGGTACCAGCGCTTTCGGGAATGTATTTCTTCCGGGCCAAAAGTCCGGCGATAGCCACCTGCCCTACGATGGGCACATAGCGGGACAGGATGAGGATAATGCCCATAGCGATATTCCAGAAAGGCGTATTGTCGCTCAAGCCTTCGAAACCGGAGCCGTTGTTGGCTGCCGACGAAGTCGTTTCATAAAGCATTTCACTGAATCCGTGGAACGAAGGATTATTCAGCCAGGCATCCGCCAGGGCCGGATTGTGTGCCGCCAGGGAGGAAGCAATGGCCGTACCCACCAGAATGACGAAAGGATGCAGCAAGACGACCAATGTGGCTATTTTCATCTCCCGGGCCTCGATCTTTTTCCCGAGGAACTCCGGGGTGCGCCCGACCATCAGCCCGCTGATAAAGACGGCGATGATCAGGAAGGCGTAGTAATTCATGAAGCCCACTCCGACGCCGCCGAACCAACAGTTGATCTGCATATTGACCATCTGGAGCATCCCGCTGATAGGTGTCTGGCTGTCGTGCATACTGTTGACCGAACCATTGGAAGTGACCGTAGTGGTCATCCCCCACAGGGCCGAAGCCGCCGATCCGAGCCGGGTTTCTTTTCCTTCCATGCTGCCCGATTGCTGCGAGATACCCATCTGGGCGATCTGTTTACTGCCGCCCATTTCCTGGGATACCGATATCCCGACGGACAGCAGATAGGCGAAGAGCATGACCCCAAAGATGGTGTACGAGAGTTTTTTGCGCCGCAGGTAAAAGCCTAAGGCAAAGATCATCGCCATCGGGATGATGAGGATCGACCAGCATTCCACAATGTTGGAGAAATAGGTGGGGTTTTCCAGCGGGTGGGAGGAGTTTACCCCGAAATACCCGCCGCCGTTGGTCCCGAGTTGTTTGATCGCGATAATGGCTGCCGCAGGCCCCTGCGAAACGGTCTGCTGGGCGCCCTCCAGGGTGGTAAGGGACTGTTTCCCTTCGAATCCCATCGGCACACCTTCGACAATGAGCAATGTGCCCACGATGAGCGACAGGGGGATCAGGATACGGGTCGTACTTTTTACCAGGTACACCCAGAAGTTCCCGATCTTACTGCCCGATTTGGTCGACATCGCTTTGAGCACGCCGGCAAAGGCGGCCATGCCCGTAGCGGCAGTGACGAACTGAAAGAGCATGATCACAGACAACTGCGTGAAATAGGTCAGTCCCGTTTCACCGCTGTAATGCTGCAAATTGCAGTTGACCATAAAGCTGATGCAGGTATTGAACGCCTGGTCGACGCTTTGTCCGGGATTCCCGTCCGGGTTCAGGGGCAGTACGCCCTGAGAGACGAGCAGGACCATTCCCCAGACAAACCAAAACAGGTTCAGGGTCAGCAGCGCCCGGAGAAACTGTTTCCAGTTCATCTCCTCGCCCGGGTCGATCCGGCAGAATTTGTAGATTCTTTTTTCCACGGGGGCCATAAAGTCGAAAAGGCTTTTTTCCCCCCGGTACACTTTGGCGATATAACGCCCAAGCGGGTAACTGATCCCCACCAGCAGCGCGATTTGGAGGACAACCCCCAGTATTTCGGTGTTCATGTATTCTAAAGATTAACGGTTAGAATTTTTCGGGTTTCACCAGCACGTACATCAGGTACAGGAAGATGAAAAGGCTGAGGATAAACAGAGCGGTATACATTTCAGGCCTCCTTTATATCTTCTCGAACCAATCGATGCATTTGAAAAAAAGATAGTAACACAGGCCTCCCAGGCCCGCAAGCAGTACGAATAACAAAATCTCATTCATGGTATAAAAGGTTTTATGTTCTATACCTATCCCCTGCACAGGGCGTACCAAAAATTTCAGGAAAGGAACAAGATTTTGGTTATTAAATATTTATACAGATACAAGTCCTACCAATAAAAAACCGACCCTACCATTTTGGTAGGGTCGGCTTTTCAAAACGGGGCAATATCCCGGCCTTTACAGGAATATCACAGTTTGTATTCTTCTATTTTGCGGTAGAGGGTAGTCACGCCGATGCCCATCAGGCGGGCGGCTTCCGTTTTGTTGCCGCTGGTATAGCCGAGCATCTTTTTTATATGCTGTTTTTCGATGTGGGCCAGCGAAAGGTCGGAAGGATCGAAAGTTTGCCCTGCTTCCCGCTGCAATTCCACAGGCAGATCCTCGGCGCGCAAAATGTCGCCTTCGGCCATGATCAGGCTCCGCTCGACGACATTGCGCAGTTCCCGCACATTTCCCGGCCAGGGATATTGCCTGAGCAATTCCAGATACCGGGGTTCGACTTTTGCAACCTGCTTCCCCATTTTTCCGGAGAACAGAGCGATAAAATGCCGCACGTAATCCTCGATATCGGAAACACGATCGGCCAGCGAGGGCAGGCGAATACCAAACACGCACAGGCGGTAGTATAAGTCTTCGCGGAAATTGCCTTCTTTAATCTCCTGCTGGAGGTTGCGGTTGGTTGCCGAGATAATACGCACATTCACTTTGGTGGGCTTAGTCTCCCCGACTTTGATGAATTCCCCGTTTTCAAGTACCCGGAGCAGTTTGGCCTGAAGCTCGACCGGCATCTCCCCAATCTCATCCAGAAACATCGTGCCATGGTCGGCTTCCTCGAAAAGCCCCTTTTTATCTTTGTTCGCCCCGGTGAATGAACCGGCCTTATGCCCGAACAATTCGCTTTCCAAGAGCTCCCGCCCGAATGCCGAGCAGTTGACAGCCACGAACGCTTTCCCGGCCCGGGCGCCTCCCGCATGGATAGCTCGGGCAAAGATTTCTTTTCCCGATCCGGTTTCTCCGGTAAGCAGCACAGCCGCATCAGTCGAGGCTACTTTTCGGGCCAGTTCCACCGCTTCCCGGATCGCCTTTGAAGAACCCACCACAGTCTCGAAGGGGAGTTTTGCGCCCTCCTGTCCGGCCCCGCGCAGGCTTTTGGCAGTCAATGCTTTCTCTGTGGCCCGGCCGACTAAAGGGATGATCTTGTTGTTGTCGTCCCCTTTAGTGATATAATCAAAAGCCCCGTTTTTTATCGCCTGTACGCCGTCGGGAATATTGCCGTAGGCCGTTAGCAGGATCACTTCGGCATCTGGCGCCAAGTCTTTTATCTTGGATATCAAATCTACTCCGTTGCCATCGGGAAGCTTTACATCGCACAACACCACATCGGGGTTGGTGCGCTGCAGTTGTTTCAGCCCGGCAGCACAACTGTCTGCCTGGATCACTTCATACCCTTCCAGGGAAATGATCCGCGAGAGCAGCACGCGCAGCTGGTCTTCGTCGTCTATAATTAGTACTTTACTCATATCCAAAATATCAGGGCGACAAAGATAAATATTATCCGGAACGAACCCTAAATCCGGGCTCTTTTTCCGACACCGCAACTGCCCTTTTCCTGAAAAATGAGCCGCCGGGAAAGAGATTTATCTCTTTCCCGGCGGCCTCCCACTAAGGGGAAAGCGAGGGAGGGCTCATAAGACAGTGAAAAACCGCTATACGATCTGGAAGTACAAAAAAGCCTGCAAACGGAATGTTTGCAGGCTTTTAATTTACTCCTCCCCGATACCCCCTAAAAGGATGGGCTCAGCAATATTTGGACAGTATTTCTATCAATTCCCGTTTTTTCAACGGTTTGGTCATAAAATAACTGCACCCGGCCGCCAACGCATCATCCTTGTCCGAATCGAACGCATTGGCCGTAAGGGCAATGATCGGAATGGATTGGTCGAATTCACGGATCATAGTGGTCGCCTCCAAGCCACCCATGACGGGCATCCTCATATCCATAAACACGATATCGAATGTCTGAAGTTTGACTTTTTCCACGGCCTGGACCCCCGTTACGGCACGGGTCAGGCGGTTTTCTTTAAGCAGGTTTTGTATCAGCAAATAATTGCTGTCATTATCCTCCGCCACAAGGATATTCAAATCTTTCATCTTTGCAAGAAAAACTTCCGCGGCCGGTTCCGCAACCGGATCTTCTTCTATTTCAACTGACTGGGATTTTTCCAGGTATTCAACATCGGTGTATCCGACGTACCAGAATTCCGAGCCTTCATTTACAGTCGATTCAAAACCGACCTTGCCCCCGGTGGCATCGGCAATCGCCTTACAGATGGAAAGCCCCAAGCCTGTCCCCTGCGCAAAATTATCCAGCTTTTCAAACCGGCTGAAGATACGGCCCTTTTTCTCGTTGGGAATACCGATACCGCTGTCTTTCACATAGACCAGCACCTGCCCGGGCGCGCATTCATAACCCATCACGATCTCTCCGTGAGGCGTATATTTGATTGCGTTCGTTACATAGTTCGTAAATACCTGTATGAAGCGGTGCTTGTCAAAGTTTGCGATACATTTGGCATATGGATTGACCAGGCGGAGCGTCACGTTGGGATTTACGATCCGCTGTCTGAAAGACCGGTACAAATCCTCACAAAGTTGGCTTACATTTATCTCCTGGCGGTTTATCCCGATGGATCCGGCCTCGATTTTCGACAGGTCAAGGATGTCTCCGATCAGTTTGAGGAGAATTTCGCTGTTGGTTTCGATCAGTTGCTTGTATTCATTCTTTTCTTCTACATCCGTCGCATCCGAAAGCAATTCGGAAAACCCGACTATCGCATTGAGTGGCGTACGGATCTCGTGGCTCATATTGGCCAGGAAAGTGGATTTCAGTTTATCCGCCTCTTCCGCTTTATTTTTGGCAGAGATCAGGTTCTGCTGATACCGGACGTCTTCCGTGATATCCCGCTGAACGAAAGTGACGACCGCCACATGGCCCTGTTCGTCCTCTCTGGCACTGTAAATGAAATTATAAAAACGGTAATCCTTATACTCCTCTTCAAAAACCCTCAGTACAATGCTGTCACCCGTAAATTCCTGTTTTTGGACGATAGCGTCCAGTAGCGCAGAAAAACGGGTCCGGTCATCAGGGTGGATACTTTCATTCACATATTCGAGCGAGCGCTTCTCGATATTCTCGATTTGGTCGTCGAATTTATAAAACAATCCTTCCTCTACCTGATAATTCCACGATACGAGTTTTCCCGCATTTAACGCCAATGCCAATTCCCGTTGGGTCGATTTGATCTTCCGTTCCTGGGCTTTCTTTTCCGTCACATCCTCGCAAGTGAGTAAAAACCCCTGCGTGCTTCCGGCTGCATCCCGCATGATAGTCACTTTGGTCACAAAATATTTCCGGATGCCTCGTATCCCCGTATTGAAAAAGCGTTCTCCGCAGAGATCGAAATCATAATCGGTTTCAAAAGAAACATCCAGGCCTTTTTTCAGTTGGGCTTTATCATCGTCCACAATATTAGGGTCTTCGAATATATTGATGTCGCTGACCACTTCCATCGTCGTATCGAACATCTTTAGGGCTACGCTATTTGCATATTTCAGGTATCCATCCTTATCATAGACTACAACTCCCAGCGGTAAATATTCGGGAATCCGGGAGAGAAGTTCATTCTGCATATTCTTGGTTTTGTATTAATAAGCCCACTATAATAGTGGGGCAAATATATACGAAATTCTCTCATGTTTCACAGGCGCGGGAAAAACAAAAAATCGGGATTCTTCGTTAACCCCAGCCCTTTTTAAACCCTAAAAAAAGAAACTCACAAAAAAATCCGACATCTTTTCCAACCGTTATTTCATTCGTTTTCTCAAACCCGAGCCGGCATGCTCTAAAGATCCGTTTATGACAAAATGAACTTTCGGGAAAGAAAGTTTGAGCCGTAAAGCAATAAAATCCGTCGCTTTTTCCATTATATTTGTATAAATAAAGTTTACATTTAAAGCTATGTCACAGGAAGATAAAGTACAGGCCTACGGCGGGGAAACGCGGTTCCACTATTCCGATGTATTCTTCAGTTGTTTCTTCAACGACGAGATAGGATGCGCCCACCAGTCCCGCAACCATGCCATCAACTACGTATATTCCGGGGAAATGATCGTGGACGACGGGAAAAAGAAAATCCATGTCCGCAAAGGAGAGAGCGTATTCATCCGCCGCGACCACCGCGTAACGATCCACAAAAAACCGGTAGACGGGGAACAGTATTGGGGCATTTTTCTCTCGTTCTCCCGGAATTTCCTGCGGGAAATGTTCCAGAAACTCGAACAAGGCCGGGTCCCGGCAGATACCCCGAAACTCAAAACCAGTATGCTGAAACTCCCGCAAACGGCGGAGATCGAAAGCCTGTTCAGCTCTATGATTCCTTATTTTTCGTCGGAAGTCAAACCGAAAGAAGGCCTGATGAACCTCAAACTCCAGGAAGGGCTGATGATACTGCTCGACATCGACGAAAGGTTTGCCCCCACTCTCTTCGATTTCAGCGAACCCTGGAAGATCGATATCCTCGATTTCCTCAGCCAGAACTATATGTATGAATTCAGCCTCGAAGAGTTAGCCAATTTCACAGGTCGCAGCCTGGCTACTTTCAAACGGGACTTTAAAAAGGTCAGCGACCTCACCCCCCAAAAATGGCTGATACAGAAACGCTTGGAGGCGGCCTACGAAAAGATGAAAGAGGGCGGCAAAAAAGTCCAGGACGTATATGTAGAAGTGGGGTTCAAAAAT
Source organism: uncultured Flavobacteriales bacterium (assembly GCA_938023515.1). Lineage (GTDB taxonomy): Bacteria > Bacteroidota > Bacteroidia > Flavobacteriales > UBA1820 > Merdimorpha. The sequence goes on along the minus strand of CALJDR010000053.1, from coordinate 91,415 downwards.
CCCTCGCATTTCACTACCGCTTTCAAAAGGCAATACGGCGTCCCTCCTACCGCCGTCTGAAATCCCCGCAGGCTTAGAAATTGAGCCTCACAAAAAGAAAATCCGAGCCCCGCAGCAAAACCGCTGCGGGGCTTTTGCTTTTACTTTGCCTGTACGGAAACCGTACATCGCAACCAAAACATAAATGATATGAAAAGAATCGCATTAACCGTATTAACTCTTTTAAGTGGAATCATCATGGGACAAACACAGAATGTAACCGTAGCACAAGACCTGAACCGGAAGACCTTCCCTGCCAGCGACAAAGTAGAGACTCAACGGATCTCGTTTTACAACCGCCTGGGGGTAAACCTCATCGGGGATCTATATTATCCCAAAGGCATGGATATGAGTAAAAAACACGCAGCCATTATCGTCGGCCATCCGTTCGGAGGCTCGAAAGAGCAAAGTTCCGGCCTTTACGCCCAGACTTTGGCCGAACGGGGATTCGTCACCCTGGCGTTCGACCTTTCCCGGTACGGTGAGAGCGGCGGCCAGCCTCACAACGCCGCCTCCCCCGAAGGATTTGCGGAAGATTTCAGCGCAGCCGTAGACTTTATCGGTACGCGCCCGTTCGTCGACCGGGAACAGATCGGAGTGATCGGTATATGCGGCAGCGGCGGGTTTTCGATCAGTGCGGCCTCCGTCGACCCGCGTATAAAAGCCCTGGCTACGGTCAGCATGTACGATATGGGCCGTGCCACCCGACAGGGGCTGAACGATGTGGTCTCGATGGAACAGCGCAAAGCAATCCTTAAAGAGATCGCCGAGCAGCGTTGGCGGGAGTTCGAAGGGGCCCCGACCGAATACCGGAAAGGCACGCCGGAGTCCATCGATGAAAACAGCGACCCTGTCGCCCGCGAGTTTTTCGACTATTACCGGACACCCCGCGGACAGCACCCGAGAGTTACTACTTACACATCGGCAAACAGCACTCCGGCCTTTATGCTCTATTTCCCGTTCGAGCTTATCGAAATGATCTCTCCCCGGCCCGTCCTGCTCATCGCCGGCGAAACGGCCCATTCCCGTTATTTCAGCGAGGATGCCTACCGGCGTGCCGCCGAACCGAAAGAACTCTATATCGTACCGGGAGCCGGCCATGTCGACCTGTACGACCGGACCGACCTCATCCCGTTCAATAAACTGGAGTCCTTCTTTAAAGATCATCTAAAATAATCGATGAACTATTCGAAAGAATGCGTAAAAGGAATCCCATCCTACCTATATTGTACCTTCATTCTATACGGATTTCGGACAATTTATCGGCTTGGCCCAAAAAGCCTTCATAAAGAACGGCCGCACATTTATGGTCCGAAGCGGTATTACGCTTGAAGAGGATATTTACATAGGCCTAAACAATGTATGGAGAGGAAATCCCGGTTTACATTTTTAATTGTAACCCGGAATTTCCTCTATTTTATAAACAGAATGCTTTAATTGAAGGTCCTCAAATCCATTGTGCTTACACCTTATCGGCATTTTCAGGAAAAGATACTACTGCACTGAGGGAATTTTACTTCCAAACATATAAATCCAATCTTCAAAAAAGATTAGAATTGCCCAATATACCAGACGTGAATATCCGTATTTATAACATGCCCGGATAAGAAAACCAATCATAACCGATAAATCCGCTAAAAAATGCATAAAAAAGGAAACCGCTGAAAGCGGTTCCTCCCGTCATACCTAAAACAACAACTCTACTCTAAGCAGATACACCGGGTGCTAAAGCCGGACCATAGTTTCGCGACAGGCTATGATCCCATTAAAAAACAAAAAATGGCAACATCTTTTATGCCATTCCCCGATACCCCTTGTAATTGCATCAACTACCGCTCCCGATCCTCTATCGAAAATAACCCGTCAGATGCAGGGATTCGGCAAACAAAAAGCCTGTTTCATCTTTTTAAGAGCCTGAGACAGATGATTGGCGACATTTTGTTTCGAAATATTCAGCCGTTCGGCAATCTCATCATGAGACAAATTATCCTTACGGATCATTTCGAACACCTTTTGTTGCATAGGCGCCAATTTTTTCACCACCGAATCCATCAATAATTCGTCCTCACGGGCAATCAGGATATCCTCGGCCGTTTGATGGTCCCGTTCGTCCGTATCCTGGTTTTTTTGGTATTTATCAATGACCGACAACCGTTTATACAGGTTCATCACGGCATTCCGCGCGATGGTGTACAATAATGTCCGGATATTCTTCGAAACATCGAGGCTGCCCCGCTTCTCCCACAGGACCAGAAAGACATGTTGTGAGATTTCCTCGGCTTCCTCGCGAGAACGCAACAACCCGTATAAAAAGTGCTGTATAGGGCCTCGGTAATACATATACACCGCTTTATACGCCTGATGATCGCCTCGGCGCAGGGCTTCGAGTTGCTCTACGGGGATCTCCCCATTCTCAAGAGACAGTTTGTTTTTCAGCTTAGCCAATAATCATGTTATATATAGGTTCCGGGTAATCCGGTCTTTCTTTACTGTCAGTAAAAAACGACCGTTTAAAACAGAAGGTCTTTCCGGGGGCTTTTTTATAAGATAATTATGACAGAAATAGTTTGTAACTTAGTTATTACGAGCTTATTTATTGTTTATTTGCTGCCCTCTTTGTATTTTTGTAGTATGAATAATAAATAAACGGTCGTTAATAAAGTATATTTTAATCCGTTTATACTGAAAAACAGCAGTGAGTTTTCCAGCCTTATTTTCGGTGAAATAAAAAAGCCTGCTACATAAGTAGCAAGCTTTTAATTTGTTTTGGGAAGAATAAGCTAAAGTTCAACCCTTTTAGCCTGTCGGATATGTCCGAGGTTCACCGGCGCATGAACATCACCTGCCGCTTCTGCCTTTCGGAAAAAAGTCTCGGCTCGTTCATAATCACCTTTCATCATATAGCACACCCCGATATAATTGAATGCTTCGGGATTATCTTGTTGGCTTTTGAGCGCCTGCAATGCACTTTCGTAATCTCCATCCATCATCGACCGGATGGCTTGGTTGATCCGGGTTACCCCAATGTTTTCAGGGCTGTCGGGATCTACCCAAGTGGTACGGCCGTTTTCATCTGTAACGGCGGTGGCAATAGAGGCTGTACGGTCAATGTCGTAATAAACCTGCAGGTAACCGGCATTCCGCAGAGAGGGATAGAAGTTTTTCAGCATATAGGCATACGGCCTCCCTCCATCGAGCTGTTTTAGCTTGTTCTTGCGGATTTCCTGATCGATCGTATAAGCATCAATGATATCCAACACTTCCTGACGGTATTCCATATCAGATGCTGCGACCAGTTTACGCAGGCCGTTCCAGTCTTCCCGCCCATTATACAGTTCGAATAAATTTTTATCGGCTGGTATGTTGAGATGATCGACCAGGTATTTTTTAAACGATTCCGCCCGTCTTTGCGCCAAGGCCGTATTGCCGGCCAAAGTACCTTCCGGCGAGGCATAACCGGCTATCATGATTTGTTTGAGGGTGGCGTTCGGATCTTGTTCGATCAGGCGGAAAGCCTGCCCTACTGCATCGAGCAATTCCCGGTTGCCGTCGATGTTCATGTCGATCTTGTGCGATCCTACGGTAAAGCGAATAACGGCTGTACCTTTATCCCGTTCATTAAACAGGATATTGTAACGTTCGGGGTAATCTTCCACCGGGTGCAGGAAGGGGTTTTCGAGTGAATATTTTTCGAGGTCAGTCAATCGATATTCGAGCATCTTTTTATTATACGCCGGATCTATCGGGTAATACAGCAACTTGTCGGCGGCAAGTAGTTCGCCGGGCAGATCATTTTCGCAGTTACACCCCTGAGTATCGATATCAACCGAAAGCGATACGGTATGCATCCATTCCCGATAAGGAACCTCTGCCTGGTAGCGGATGATCTTCGGGTTGCCTTTTTTGATGACGTAGCCGGACTTCCCCGCTGTCCGGTTTCGAATTTCGTACAGATCGCGCCGACGTCCCGCCACGATGATCTCTTCCAACTGTTGACGGTTTACCCCGTTGTGCAATACGGGCGTTATGATGGCTTTATAATTTCGTTTGAGTTTTTCCGCGTTCACGTCCAGGGATACCACTACGGTTTCCCCGGTTTTCCGGACACGGACATTTTCTATGACCACCCCGACGGCCTCTCCGGCCCATGCGTCAACCGTGAGAAGCAGCGAGAGGATTATGAATAAATATCTTTTCATCAGAAATTCAGATTTGATTAATAAATCATGTACGTCAGGCTGAGTCCGAGCTTGGTCGGTCCGAAATAGTTCTTGTGCCCGGAGTAAATTTTGGGACTGCAATCGCGGCAGCGGTATTGGTCGTAATTTGCCCGAATATATCCCAAACCAACAGTCCCCTCGAGCCCCCACCGTTTGGAGAACATCCATTGGTAACCGTAGCTTATCCCTCCGCCGAGGTAGTAACCGTCGTAGCGCGAATTTTTACCGTTTTCGGCCATCCCGAAAGGAAGTTTCACTTTGGAAATATTAAATTCGCCCCCGAGCGCGTGCAATCCGAAGAAATGCCCGTTAAAACGCTCGCAGAGCCAATAGCGGAATTCGGGTTGCACCAGCCAATGTTTGATCGATTTACCGTCATTCCATACGAAAGGATTATAATTTCCCGTGATATCAAGGCTTGTCGATTTGCCCAGACCTATTTCCAAACCTAAGTTGGGCGTCAGCAAAGCGTCGTAAGCGACATTATTTTTCACTATGACCCTTTGTGCGCTGGCCGAAATTCCCAGAAAGGCAAAAACGAACAAAAGGATGATTTTTCTGCTCATGGTATTCTATGTTTGTTTACCGGATCGGTTAATTCTTGTACTTTGATGGTTATTCGGCCCGCAGTGTGATGACGTTGGACGTTTCCCGCATGATCCGTCTGAGATCCCGAGTGGCCCGGCGGTCGCTGCTTTCCTCGATCTCAAACAACATCAGGTGGTCGAGGCGTGTCCCCGGAATCATATACCACTGACGCCATCCGTGGGCTATTCCACTGCCGACTGCTTCCGCCTCTATCCGCCCCGTTTTGCCATGGGTGGCCGGATCGTGATTGGAATGGCGGAGCGCATACGCGCTCACGACAAATAATTCCCTGCCGTTACCCAGTTTGGTCGCATAACCGGACCGCTGGAATTGACGCCGGATGAATTCCGTATTAACCAGATAGTATTCGTAGGTGATAGAGGTATATACGTTTATATCATCATGGAACAATTTGACCGTACGCGCCGCTGTGTCCTGATCGAGCGTAGCTGCCGTCACCCGGAAACGAACGGTTTGTACGCCCGGCGCGGTCGGAGTATAATAATAATAGCCGCCGCCGTCATCGCTGAATCCGGACATATCCGCCGGTTCCAGGTTCGGGGTTTCGAATAAAATCAATGGCTGACGGGCAAAAGCCTCTTCGCTCATGTAAAAAGTGAGCAATGCTTCCTGTCCGATACCATATCCCACGCAATTTTGCAAATAGGTATTGTGATGACCATTGATGGATACCAAGGCGAGCGATGGGCCGATATAGGCGGTTTTGAAAATCGGATTTTCAATCGTAACCATTTCGCCGTTGTGGTCTTTCGAATTTTGGAAATGGATCGTTTGCATTCCCGGTTGTGTGGCCGTATAGATATAGCTGATGCTGCCGTCCGCATGGGATTCGAGTAACAGATCATTCCGGCTGGCGTTGGTCGGTTCCAGATACTTGGCCGTAACGACGCATTGAAGCGGGAAAAAAGCGGACGGGATGTCATCGGGAATATGGAACGTAAGTGTTTTGGTATCTCCTTTGTTCACTCCCGAAGGCATGTCTACCGGATCGAATACAAATTTCTCGCAGGATATGACCGTAACGATACGCGCCAGGCCGCCGGCAGAAATACGGATCTCCGCTTTTTTAAAACCTTGGTCGACGACTTTTACATCCGCATACGCTTTTCCGGCATTGCGGTCGATAGACAGGTTCGTCAGTATTCCTTCTTCGTCGGAGAGGATCAATGGTTGGCGGATATCGCCATTGGTCACAATATTGGCTTTTTCATACTTGACGTCGAGCTCCAGCCGCTGTGTCGTCGAACCGTCGCCCGGATCGGTCATAATATTGATGATGGGGCTGACGGTCAAACGGTCGGAACCGTCCGATATTTCGGAAGATTCCCGGATAATCTCTGCGTAAATATTGTTGATCGGCGGGGCATCGAGTGCACTTTTAATGCTTCCCGAACCGATATTCCCCGGAATGTAGTCGATGATCCTGATCCGAAAATGGGTGTTGCGCACGATCGGATATGCATTGAGTTCCTCATCGATCAACTGTATTTTGTAATATTTTTTGAATTGGCCCCCGCCGTGGAGGATGACCACCGTTTGGTCATTGTATTCGTTTTCGTTTTCAAAAAGATATTTCGGGGCTATATCGACCGCCGTGGGGGTATCCGTGAATATATTCGGCTGGGCCGGAACCGTGGGATGGTCCAACGCCCATGCAAACGGATCGGCAGCCGCAGGATCGAACGGAGCAACCGTCCCGCGGGTCGCGTAATTGTACAGGGCAAATCCTTCGATGGTGAACTCTTCCCTCTGCCCCTGTTCTATCAGATCGAGCAGGTTTTGGTCTATTTCAACGGTTACTTTAGCTTGGTTGCGCAACAACTTTACCGCAGGAGGATTGTCAAAATCATCAATTTGCTTTCGATCCCACAGCACCCATCCATCGGATTCGAGGCTTGGCACAAGTGTATTTTCGTGCTTGCCCAGCCAGGACCGCTCATCAAACCCGCTCCAATCGTAGTTGGCGATAAAATGGACGATACGAGTATGTCCCGATATTTTAGCCCGGAATGTGCCGGATTGCAGGTCCGACGCTTCCGAACGCCCTACGAATTGCCCGTTGGCGTCAAACTGCAACAGGACGATATCGTCGACCGCATTTTCGACCGATCTGGTACGCAAGGTCATATAGTCGGACAGAGAATAGGAAAACAGTTTGTCTTCGCCTGATGTCGGCTTGGACTCCGTTTTCTGATCCAACTTTTGGCAGGAAACCAAAGCCGCAATCAGGGAAAGCGCAATGATATAAAATCTTGTTTTCATCATTTTTCTTTTATTTCATTTTTCCATAATTACAATGGGCGGTCGATATCGCGGACACAGCGTACTTCCGCATAGCTGGCGCTTTCACCGTTAGTTCCTCCCGAAGGGTTCAGAATACGGAAGGCCGCATTCGACCCCGGATCGGCCGTCCAATAGCGGTGCCGGTCGGTGATGTCCTGTATTTCGCATTTGCTCACGTTTTGCAATACGTCCAGCAAAAGCATTTCGGCATAGGTGGGCATACGCCACCCCGAGTAAGTTACCCCATCGGTATCCGTTTCGGAATAATTTTTGCACCGGCTTACCGCAGCCCAATAGTCCACTTTATCCGTAGAGGACGACACCCGCGAAGCGAACATGAAATTCGGGGAAATCATCCACCGGTTATTCGTAGACGGATCGGTATAACCGTTCTTATCCAAAGTCGGATAGCCGACCAGACAACGGCCATATTCCATCTCCACGCGCCCGTCGTTTACGGGATTATAAGGATTGGGGCCGGTATAGAGCTTTCCGGTCAGGTCCTGGTAATACCACCGGATATGTGCATCGCCCCAGCTTCCTCTGGGCGAAACATCGGGCATGGGAATAGTCCGCAGATCGGCCTGTTTGATATTGACCGTGTACATATTTCGGTTCAACGATCCATTCACATCCTGCGAAGTGATGTGCCCGATCCATATCGGAGGATATTGTATCACGTTTACGTGCTGAACGATCCCGTCGCTGTTCTCCACGTCGAAGTCTATCGTTCGGGGGACGAAATTGTCAGGAATGGTGCTGGTTATTGTGATGGTACCGTTGTGTACGAAGGGCTCTTTGGCAATGGATACACCGTAAACGGGAGCATCGTTTCCTTCGACGGTGACACGCAGGTTTTTGATCTCGATATTGTCCGAAGACGACTGAAAACGCGTCGTATAGGTAGCCGTGTTGTTCATCACTATTGCCTGTTCATCGACATAGAGGTACATGATGTTCTTGATCCATACGTCTACGTCGTTCGTGCTCCAGTCGATTATCCTGTAATTGACGTTGTCCAGTACCACGGCTTCCGGAGCGCTGCTGCCTCCTTCCCCGTTTATATGCGCCGTGATGTCGTAGATATAATTGCGCCGCAACCGGTACAGATGAGCCGGATCGCCGCCGGAAGCGGAAAGGCGATAATTAACCGGTATTTTATAGTATTGGTTTACAGTCGAAGCTCCCTTTTGTACCGGAACATTCAGGTAAACGAAAGTTTCATTTGCCACGGATCCGTTCCAATCGTTGGCATACGAATACAATACGATCTGCCCTGGCGTACCTGAAACCGTTTCGACTCCGGTATAAAGCGGTGTCGATGCGAGCGACGGACTATGGGTATCTCCGCTTTCCAGTATCCGGGCATCCGATGCGTAGTTCACCAGTTTTTTCGTCACCTGGCCTACGGGCTGGTACCCCGTGCCGTAACTAAGGTTGATCCTGATCTTGGCGACGGCCCTTTTGAGCGATACCTCGATGTTTTTGTTGGTTTTTGTCCCATCATTCAGGATGGTGGAAAGCGATTTCCCGTCCATCAGGAGCGACGTTTGCACGGCGTCGGGGTTCAAAGCTTCGCTAACCAGAGCCTGTTTGAGCTGGGCGAGTGTTTTGGCCCCTTGGGTAGCCGTATTTCCGTTCGCGATCACATACACCGTATAAAGACTATTGGCTGTAAAATCACTTTGCTTTTTTGCGAGGCCATAACGGGTCATTCCGGAAACCGGCGTGATCCGTTGGTAATGTATGCAATTCTCCTGACCGTCCTGATAGATAAAGACGTCAAGGGTGGCGATCAGATTTTCATGGAGCGCATCCTTCCCCGGTTCCCGGGTCTTGGCAAGTGCTTCTTCCGAGAGAGTGAGTTCGATGTTCAGATCGCCGCCTTGGGGGTCGGAATAGTCCGTCTGCTTTGCGCACGAAACCGCTAAAGCAAACAAGGCTAGCGTCAGAATAGGTAATATATTGTTTTTTAGCGCCATGGCATTCGATTTATTGTATTTGTTCAATCAGGATATCGGTTTCAGTTCCGGGATATTTTCGCCCTTGGTCGAAACTGCCGCCCGCGTGATCGGGATTGATCCTGACTTTTTTACCGTCTATTGAAATATAGAACTGCGTAGTGCGGCGTTCATTTGCCAGAAAACGTTTGACAGGATCTATTCGTATCCTGTAAGGGGTTGTGCGTGCAATGCCCTGCCAGGCGTATCCTCCGTCCGACTGGAGTTTGAAATCAAGCCCGTTAGTGAGACTGGCTGTCCAGACTGCTCCGGCCGGGGCTGTAAATTCAAAATCGTACAGAGCCGGATCGGTCTGAGAAATTTGCCCTTGCCCGGCGGAGGGATTTGCCGCAGAAAAGGTGAAGACGGGGTCTTCATACGTTATTCCGGAAAGTTCCGTATCCCATTCCAACACGTCTATGCGCAGGAACAACATATCGTTGGGTTCCCCTATCACCGCCTTTACCCGGTACACCCGGTTACGTTCCAGATCGTACAGGCCGGCCTTGTTTTTCAAATATCCGCAATAGGTCACAGGAGCCCCGTTTATTTTTACATGCAGCAGAAAATGCGGGGATGAGGATTCATCCGGAAGCGCAGCCCCCGGATCGTCTTCGCCCGAAATATGCTGATAGCTGTAAAAAGATTTCTCGGCATCGGCCGGAGTAAGGCCCGCATAATCCGTATCATTCGGCACGACGGCGAGGTATTTTCCCGCTGCCGGGGTGTATGTTTCCATGCGCCGGATCGATCCCAGGGGCATAACAGGGCTTTGATACTGCGCATTACTGCGGATTACCTGATTGCAGAAGTCTACCGAAACTAATTCCACCATATCACCGGTCAGTTCGGCCGCTTTGTATATGTGCAGGTCTACCCGGCCCACGAGCCGTTCCATTTCCAGGGTGGCCGTCACGGATGTCCCCGTCATATCTACCTCTTTTTTCCCGATCATCGGCAGATCGTCCGCAGAGAAAGCTGTAGAACTTATTTCCAACGCATCAAGAGTAGATTTGGGTGTGTTCTCCGCCAACGTTGCCGTTTGCCCCGCCACGCTGAAATGATGATTGGCATAATTGGCAAAGGTATAGACGGCTTTTTTATCTGCGGTAACCCGTACGGACCGGGTGTAGCTGGGGGCTGATGTTTCCGGGGCAAAGCTCGTTTTCAGTTCGGAAAATTCCAGATCGCCGTTCTGATGGTTGAATACATAGACGGCAAGGTTGGTAAATTCGTTTTCTTGGCCTATTACCAGATCGTCGCTTCCGCCGCTGCGGGTAGTAAACGTCAATCCCAATTCGGCGTCCAGAGGCATATCGTTATTCCCGGCGGTTTTGCTGCACGCAAACACCAACGGGAACAAGAGGAATAATATAGCTGCCGTACTGGACAAATGATTCTTTTGCATGGGGTCTTTATTTTTGTTCCGGATCGATACTTCCCTCTTCCCAAGGGGCTATCTCTACCGAGGTGTTGTTAAACCGAAAGCGTATGGCTATTTCCGCTTCGTCCTTGTCATCTACCGAAATAGCGTGTTCATTCATAAAATCGGCCAAACGAACGGTTTTGTAACACACCGTTCCGCCAACATTTGATAGTTTCAGCTCAATATCGTTCTCGTCCGAAAAACGGAAAGCATATACGGTTGCCGTATAACTCCCGGCCTGTGTATCATAGGACAGATCGGGGCGGTAGATGCTGGTCAGCGAAGCGGTACTTACCCCGTCAAATCCCATTTGGGGATGCAGATTGCTCACGTCCATTTCAACAGGCGTCCCCGGCGACTTGGTATCAGTCGGAGCAGCAGCCCCCATAATGTGTATGCGCAGAGGAATATAAGCTTGTTGGAACCTCATTTCTTCGTGGCGGTACTCGCTTTGGACAACCGTTATTTTTTTGCTGGCATAATACAGACGATCGTTTTCCTGTTGAATGACCGGATTACCTGCATAATATTCCCCATTGCCCAATGTAGCAGCCGATAAGGTTCCTGTTTCACGGGCTTCCGTACAATCGGTGATATTGGTCCAGGCCACCAAATAATATTCCCCATCGGGTAAATTGAGATTCATGCCTTTATGGACCGACAATGCCGCATTATCCTTGGTACGGCTCATGACCAGATTGCCTGCATTATCGTAGACGAACAGGGTGACCTGATCTGTTTTATCGACAAACCGACAAGCCTGTTCAGGACTGTCACCGTAGTAACAGAACGAAATTTGCGTGCGGTCACAGTCTTCTCCGGTTCCGTCATCCCGAATGCATCCCGATAAGGTAAAAGCCAAAAGCAGGATAATAATATGATGGTATCCTTTCATTTTCGATGAACATGTATCTGTTAATAAAAGGGGGGAGGTGCCCCCCCCCAACAACTCAAATAATAAGGCAATGATTATCGCTGCTGAAATTCAGGATCGATGTCCTCTTCCAGCCAATCGGCGATGACGACTTTGAGTAATATGTTGTAAGCCACCGGATTGATATCGGTATGCATAAATTGCGGCTCAATCTCAATGCTGACGTTATATATCTTGCCGGCTTCAAAGACCACATCGGTCCCTGCGCTGGTATAGTTCATTATGTTGACGTATTTCGCCAAAGGCAGCAGACTGGGATTGTAGGCATCGTGGTTGTCGCTCGTGATGGTCGCAGCGGTCACGCCGCCCAGATTCAAATGCAGGTTCGGAACCTGGCCGGGGAAAAAGTTGAATGCGAAGCACTTCTTGTCGTCCGGATCGGCCGGCGTATTAAACTCAGCCAGATCATAAGGCGTATAAGCTCCGGCAGACCATTGATTGTAGCTGGCAAAAGCCGCTTCATCCGTTTCGGTCGCATCTGCCCCGAAGAGCCATTTGCCTTCCTTGACTCTGTCAAAAGCAGTCGTATTTTTCATCAGAGAGGCAGTCACGGCCGATCCGTTGAATTGCTTGTAGAAATTATTAAGGTAAACACCCAATAATTCTCCGTCCAACCCAGTCCATTCGATCGAAGCCGTTTCTCCGTTGGAATTGTTGGTCACTGTTTCGGTCCCGCTTTCCACAAAAGATACGGTCTTGATCTGAATGCGGGCCATAACCGGTTTGATAGTCACAGAGCCCGTGTAGGTATATATATTCTCCTGGTTCGCATTTTCGACGGTTATGCCGAATGACGACAGGGCAGCACTCCCACTGTAGAGCACTTTGCTTCCCTGCTGTTGGTCAAAAGTGCAGGCAACCGTTACGGCATCGCCAACTGCGCCCGTGACATACGTTTCACCGCCTTTTTTATAGTTCCCGTAAATAGCCACATCCGACGCATCGGCACCTACGTTGGAAATAAGCAGACCGGCATCGGTAAGCTTATCCCAGTCGGATCCCCCCGTCAGGTCTTTATTGACCTCTACTTTCTTTAAGATCTTCCCGCCCGGATTGGTCACGAAGATGACAATATTGTCCACATCGGCTGTTTTGGAAAGAATATCCGAAGGCGAAGAAGCTCTCGTTTTCATTTCTCCCATAGATATGACCACATGCCGGCCCGAGTTCACAGCATCGGTATCCTGACCCGTTTCTTTGGAACACGAAGCCAACAGCCCTAAACTCAATACTGCTGTAAATAAATAGCTTAATCTTTTCATGTTAATGTCCATTAAAATAATATTAGATAAACTTTGTAATGCTGGCAGGGTTAAGTTTCTCGGGTTTCAACCGGCTTTTACTTTGCCCACCATTCTTAATACAACCTCAACGACAAAACATATAGGCCTGTTTTAGCCTTTTTATCAGCTAATTACGCAAAAAACAGGGGGCTGTTTTCGTTTTTTGAAAAAGACGCGGCGGCGGAGAAAGGCGAAGTTTCGAAAATCGGTTTGCGCGTCAAAAAAACATTGTAATTTCAGTTACACCCGTCCTTTTACGGCGAGGTATTTTTTTGAAGAATTTGTTCCAGCATCCTGCTCGTTTGGCACCATCGCAGGTTCTGGCAGATTCGGGGGAGAAAAATAAACTATCGGCATGGACCAATAAGGCTTCCGGAATGTCATTGGCTGGTTTCTGCGCTTCTTCGGGCGCGCTTGCAGTAATACGGGGAAAGATGATGATGAAGGACGGTCGGCATTATTTATAGTAAAAAAAGCCGCGCCCCGAAAAAACAAACCCAAGCCTGCCGGTAGAACCTCATTCAGAAAAGAAGAGGTTTATTTAGTTTCTTGTGATAATAACTCCTGAACAATGAGAATATCAGCTGGAGCAAACTGTATGTTTTTTAAATCTTTGGCGCCAACCCAATCAGCCGCATCGTGATCGGCCAATTTTGTTGGCTTTTCTACTAAACGGCATTTCAATGCAATTAGTTCAATTATAAATGTATCATAAGTATGGATGACCGTGGTAAAATGATTTAGAGGCACAACTTTCATTCCAAGCTCTTCGTCCAATTCTCTGATTAATGATTCTTCAAAGGATTCCCCTGCCTCAATTTTTCCACCTGGGAACTCCCAATATCCCCCCATAGACTTTTCTGGCTTTCTTCGGCAAATAAAAATTTTATCTCCCTTATATATGATACCACAAACAACTTTAATTGTATCCATGAATTGATCTATGATATTTCAAGTTCGATAATTGAATTTTATGATCGTCGTGGCGTTTCAAGGTGCCTTCAGCTTCTCCAATCAATTTATAATCATCCTTTATTGAAAAACATCCTCGATCAAACATAACATGATGGTTGGGACAGAGGCATAATAGGTTGTCTGGACTATCATCCCCATTATGGGGAATTCCAAGAGGCTTAATATGGGCTCCTTCAGCATATCTGCCTGATTTCGTTTTTATTGTGGAACCACACACCTGGCATTCATAATTATATAATTCCTTGATATCGTGTGCCATTTTAGTATCTCGGACTATTCGGACAATAGTTCCCTCTTTTCTTTTTTTCTCTTTCTTCTTGTAGTCAAGTTTTATATTTTTTGGAATTTCTCTTCCTTCGTTTACTCCACTATATTCAAGCCTAAATCTACAAATCTTATAACCACTTTTTCCTATTTCTTGCCAGGCTTCGACAACGCTATATAATCCAGCGTAAACATATCCCTCTTTAGGTGAAAGTTCAGATTTGTGCATATATCCCCTAATCACTCTAATGGGTAATCCCTCATCCATACTTTTACGAAGCCCTGCATTGCCTTGACTTTCCCACGATTGATCTTTTATTTGCTTTTTAGTATTTGGATCATTCCCGCCTTCTCCTGTATATATGATAATATTACCAAAATCTTGATCATCTTCATATCCTCCAGAGAGAACGATTGCTGCTGTTCCTTCTTCTGCATTCCCATCTATTCCTCGGCCCCAGTTGCGATGAAAACTTGAAGGCATCATTTCCTGCCTACTATCAAACCAATGTCCTTCATCTATTCCTGCAATTTCACCAAAGATTATTGGTCTAACGCCTTTTGCCTTTTTCTTCAATTCATTTGAATTCATATGATGAGATATATTGTATGTAAATATACAAATTCTCGTAATGAATGCTTCGTTAATAAAAGAGTTCTATCGACCCAATAATGTTTACAGTCAATCTTCTTAAAATGATAAAAAAGAAATAGAGAATACTTTAAGGGATAGCCCTTTGCCTTGTTCAAAAAAGCATGCCCGGCAGACTATAAAACAAAAAAGTAACCATCAAAAAAAAATGCCGGGCATGCGGTCCAGACCTAAAAACGGGATGTCGCTTTCTGTCCGATGGGATCCGTGCCTGGCGGAAATGAAGAGGCGCGGAACAACATCTGAACTACCCGTCATCAGGTTTTCGACGACCTTTCCTCAGGTAGAAAATGCTGCCCACGCCCTAAACTGGTTGTTAAGGGCAGGCAGTCGCATTTTCTTACTCCGGAGGAAGTCAAGTGTCGAAATTTGATGACCAGAGGTAAGAAGCAACTGCTTGCTTTTCGTTTTGTAACGCGCTGTGTGGCGTTACAAAGTTATGTGTTTTTACTTCATTGGCGTTTGATTAATCGTATCTACTGACAAATATAGCAAACAAACCATATATGGTTTGTTAATATTTTTGATTTACACAAAATATTTCGTGTTTCTATCGGGAAATAGAAAGCAATATTTCTTAAATGCTTGTCAAATGCGCCTAAAACGCTATTCTGGAATAGTGGATTATTTGTAACTTCTAAAAGGAGCGGGGCGTATTAGAAAAAACGAAAACACACCCAAATATGGGAGAATATAGCGAATTGACATCATCCTTAATTAAACTTCTTAATGACGAACTGGTCAAAGAAGGGGGCACTGTCATTATAACAGAAAAAGATGATGTGGCTGCCGCCAGTTTTGGCGAATTACTCAAGGAATTGAGAAAGAAACGAAAAATCTCACAGGCAGAATTGGCGAAGTTGGCCGGGGTGGGGGTAAATACAATTATTGGTATTGAGAAAGGAACCCGAAATCCGACTGAGGTGATGATGAAAAAGATAATCCATGCATTTGATTTGGACTTTATCTACCTGACAAAGAAGAAATAATATCCCGCGATATGAAAACAGAGAAGACACCCCACCGCGACCCCAATCCGCATTATGACGGTACGGACCGGCTCACCGCCGAAGGACGCAGCGAATTGGCCGATTCGGAGTTCGGAATTCCGGCAAAACGCGAATTCCCTATGCCCGATGCCGAACATGTCCGTGCGGCAGAATCGCGGTTCCATTTCGCAGCCGATGAAGACAAGCCGGAGTTGGCCCGCCGGATACTGACGAAAGCCCGTGAATTCGGGGTGGATGTCGAAAGCCCGAACGTGCTGGAATGGGCCAATAAATAAAAGGTGCGAATCTGACTGATATTCATTTCATAACCAAAATCCCGCCGAATGGCGGGATTTTTCGTTCTTAGGCTTACTTGGTTTGTTCCGCTCCCTCAACTTTTCCATATCGCGCCCCACGTTGGAAATGGCGATCTTCGCATAGTGCTGTGACATCCGGATATTCGTATGGCCGGACATAGAGCTGGCCGTTTCGATGGACACGTCCAAAAATGAAAAACCCTGAAAATCCGTTGATTTCAGGGTTTATAAAATTAAAGAGCCTTTGGCTCCGCGGAGAGAGAGGGATTCAAACCCGCCTCCTCTTTATCTTGCATTTCAGCTTATTAGCAATCAAAACATCTACACAGGTATCCTTTTAGTAACTTTTGAGCGCTTATAATTCCCCGAAATGTCACCGTATGTCAACCTATCTCCAGAGACAAATATATCGCAGTTTTCTGGATTTCACAACATCAAATTACATCAGAACGCAACTTGATTGACAATGCCTATAAACGCCTATTTTGTAGTTATTTACGGTTTTTTCACTCCCTTATATGTAAAAAAGGCAACCAATAGCTGGAATACACCCCCTGCATTAAATAACTATCCGGCTGGCAGATGCGGAAAAACCAATCATACGCCCGGCAAAAATCCTTTTCGACTTGCTGTATCTATCCCCGTTTTACAATACGGAGCAAGAAATGGAAGAATTGCGGCTCGACGAGGATTTCATGCAAAACAACCTGGATTGCGAGCGCATGGGAGCCTATTGGAGCGCTTCGGCAATAAAGTCCTCGATAAAAGAGTGAAATTATTAGAAAACACATACAGATGATACAGTTAGACCCGATAAAGAACTACTCTACTTCCCGGCTAATCTAAGGGATAACGCCTCGTCTCAAAAGCATATGCTCAAAGATATATCTGCAACTAATGATTCTGGATTATCTGTCGGGTATGCCCTATATTCGAAAGATTACTTTTATTAGGGAAACGGATTTACGTTTGGTCAAAGGCATAGATCTATTATCCGAATATCTGGATTTCGATTGCAAAGGACTGACGCTGGAAGAATTTATCGAAATGACCGATGGAGTATTAACATTCCTTATACGAAATGGAATGAACGCGGAGGTGAGGGACAAAGAGAATCCGAAGTTAAAAGCCTTCCGGCGCAATATCCATTTCCCGGGGTTGTGGTTCGATCTGGGGCTGTCGGGACATCGGGACGAGCGCTTTCTGATAAAGGTAGAAAGTCAGGACCAGCAAATCACCTACAAGCCTGAGTTGGCCCAAATCAAGGGTTGCGGTTTTTTCTTCCCCTTTCCCGTGCCATCGGACGGGGTAGTATGCTCAATGAAAATATCGGCTATGCTATCCCGTGGGAAAGGCCGTGATTTTTATGACGTTATGTTTCTGCTGTCACAGGCAAAACCGGAATATGATTTTTTGGCTGCAAAACGGGCATTCACAACCTGGAAGAATTGAAAATAGCATCGGCAGAAATTCTTCAAAAGATCGACCTAAAGAGGAAACAAAAAGATTTCGAGCATTTATATTCAATAAAATGAACAGCAGACGTATCCTTGGAATCGGACAATTCATTCAGGATTTGAAACCGTAGAGGGCGGCTGTTAATTCGATAGGCAGTACAATCTTGTGAACTGTTCATTTTAATTATTCGAACTAACAGTTCACAAGATTCGCAATTTATACCTTTTTGAGTATAATTGAGTGGAAAAAACCAATATTATACCTAAATGGGTATAAGTTGGAATCATATTATCCAATGTATTCCAAAGTCATGCTTTTTGCTGTTTATGGGCCACAGAGGAAGGTATACGGCGCTGATTACGAGGTGTCTCGTATTTGGTGATCCAGCAAGAACGGATCAAATAGACCTGCCAGGACTCTCGCATAAAATCGAGATGAAAAACCTGCAAAAAAATGTTGATCTCGGAGAAAATCAAACCTCTTTAAACCCCATCCATTGCCGGATAACAACTCTTAGCTCTTATCAAGCTTCAACTTTAGGGGCTCATTTTCCTCCGTTTTTAAGGGGTCATCTTAGGCGCTTTTTACTGAAAAATAAAGCATTATTTCTTGTGATGCGCTATCAACTCTCGTAAGCATTCGTCTGTGCTTTTTGTCACGCGATCTTTGAGCCGTTTCTTGATTTGGCTAATTTGGTAATAATACTTTCCTCCCAGACAAGTAAACGTGATCTTTCCATTCTTCCTTAACCGCTGTAACGTTCGTTCGCTGATCTTCAGAAAATCGCAGACTTCGCGACTGTCCACCCAACCCTCATCTTCGTTCTCAACCTCCGGGCGTTCCATTGAATACACATATCCCGACAACACATCCAGTTTCTCCATCAGTTGCTTAAATGCCTTTGATTCTATAGTTATGACTTCCATAGGTTGATATTGTTCTCGTGAAAATTACGCCCGATTCATAATAAGAAATAGGCGGGAAATGACTCAATCGGTTAAATTAATGGGTGATTTTGGAAAATTCACATTGGACGAAAGTGTACCCTCAATAAATGATCTATTCATTCTAAAACACAAGGATTCCCAAACTTATTTTTGTAATTTTGTAAACTAACTTCAATAAAATATGTTTGAACAGGCTTTCAATAATATAGATAATATTTTGCGTAAGGATGATGGTTGCGGAACAGAATTGGATTATGTAGAGCAATCATCATGGGTACTTTTCTTGAAATACCTTGACGATCTTGAAATAGATAAAGCACAAGAGGCCACATTAAAGAAACAAAAATATTCTCCCATAATTGAAGGGAAATACAAGTGGTCCGAGTGGGCAGCCCCTCACATGCAAGATGGAAAGCCGGATCATAATAATGCACTTACGGGGGACGATTTGATTGACTTCGTGAATGGAGAGCTATTCCCCTATCTAAAAAGTTTTCGCGACAGAGCAGAGTCTTCCGATACGATTCAATACAAAATCGGTGAGATATTCGGAGAACTCCGAAATAAACTGACCAGCGGCTACAACCTGCGGGAAATGCTCTGGTTAATTGATGAAATGAGATTTCATACATCTTCCGATAAACATGAAATGTCCCATCTTTATGAGAGCCGCATTAAGCGTATGGGTAACGCCGGTCGTAACGGAGGTGAATATTATACTCCCCGCCCCCTCATACGTACCATGATAAAAGTTATTAAGCCCGAAATAGGGGATACGATTTACGATGGTGCCTGCGGATCGGCCGGTTTTCTGTGCGAAGCCTTTATGTACCTGTACGATAAAGCGAAAAGCACGGCCGACATGGAACAACTCCAGAAACGGACCCTCTACGGCAAAGAGAAAAAAGGGCTGGCTTATATCATAGCCATCATGAACCTGATTCTTCATGGAGTCGAAGCTCCCAACATTATCCATAAGAATACGCTCTCTGAGAATTTGGCCGAAGTACAGGACAAAGACAAGTTCAAGATCATCCTTGCTAATCCGCCTTTCGGGGGAAAAGAACGCGATGAAGTCCAGCATAACTTTCCCATTAAGACCAGTGAAACGGCCTATCTGTTTTTGCAGCATTTCATGCGATACCTCGAAGCCGGAGGCCGGGCTGCAATCATTATAAAGAATACGTTTCTGAGCAACACGGATAATGCTTCCATTGCATTACGCCGCAAACTGTTGGAAGATTGTAACCTTTATGCCGTACTCGACCTTCCTTCCGGCGTTTTCACAGGAGCCGGGGTTAAAACGGTCGTTCTGTTTTTTGAGAAAGGACATGCAACCGATAAAGTGTGGTACTACCAGTTTGCACCCGAGCGGAACCTGGGCAAGACCAACCCCCTGACAGAGCTGGACCTCGCGGATTTTGTCTCATTGCAACCCAAACAGAAAAGCAGCCCCAATTCATGGAGTATAAAAGTGTCGGACCTTGATCCCGACATCTTGGATTTGTCGGTTAAGAACCCGAATCGAACCGACGACGTAGATTTGCGTACCCCCGAAGAAATAATCAGTGAGATGCATACCCTCAACCGCGAAAGCGATGTTTTGTTGAAAGAAATAAAGGCACTGTTATGAAAGAGGAGTGGAAAAAGGTTCAACTAAAAGACTTATGCGAACTTCGCTATGGGAAAGCATTAGCTTCCGGTGAGAGATCGGCAGATGGAAAATACCTTGTGTTTGGTGCAAATGGTCCAATAGATAAAACACATAAAGCGCACTACAATAAGCCATCAATCATAATAGGTCGAAAAGGAACGGCTGGAGCTCTTCAAATTAGCTATGCTCCTTTTTATCCATTAGATGTAACATATTATACCGTTTTTGACGATCAGAAAATCGACATTCAATTTCTTTATTATTTGTTGTTATCTAAAGATTTAACAAGTTTATCAAAAGGGGTAAAACCTGGAATAAATAGAGATGATGTTTATTCATTATCCGTTTCTTATCCGACTTTAGTTGAACAGAAAAGAATTGTCGCCATTCTCGATGACGCATTTGTCAAAATCGACAAGATCAAACACAATGCAGAAAGGAATATCGAAAACCTTGCGCTTCTATGTAATCGGCTCACAAACAATATATTTGAGGCAATTGAAGGAGAAATATCACCCCAAAAGATGGGTGAAGTTTGTCATTTCATAAGAGGCCCCTTCGGGGGGAGTCTCAAAAAGAATTGTTTTAAGTTGTCTGGTTATGCTGTTTATGAACAGCAACATGCTATATATGGGAAATTAAATTTCAGATATTTTATTGACAGTGACAAATATATAGAAATGAATCGATTTGCCGTTCTGCCCGGAGAAATAATAATGAGTTGCTCGGGAACGCTAGGAAAAATGTATATAATACCTCAAGATGCTCCCAAAGGCATCATAAATCAAGCATTATTAAAGCTGACGCCCAAAGACAATCTCAATAATCAATATTTGATGTATTGGATGCAGAGTCAGAGATTCCAGAATGCTTTACAGTTACATTCTAAAGGAGCTGCTATTCAAAATGTCGCATCTGTAAAAATTTTAAAAGGAATTCCAATTCATGTGCCTTCTATTGATAATCAGAAAAGTATAGTTATTAAGATCATGGCTATTGAAGACAAAAATGTACAGCTGAAAATTAACTATCAGCGCACTATAGATTACTGCAATACCATAAAAAACATTATCTTAGCAAAAGCATTCAACGGGGAACTGTAACCGCATGAACGAAGCTCAGACATGCCTCGAAAAAGTTGTGCCCAGCATGGAAGCTGCCGGGTGGGGAAAGGTCGGGAACAGCCGCATCCTTACTCAGCAGAACATTACCAAAGGTAAAATACAGGGCACCAGAAGAGAGAGGCCTCTTATAGCCGATTATATCCTCAGCTATAAAGGGTCTAAGTTGGCTATTGTCGAGGCTAAGAGTGACGAAAAGCATGTCGGTGAGGGCGTAATGCAAGCCAAGTTGTATGCCCGGATGATGGGAATCCGTTTTACATTCGCCACTAACGGAGATGAGATCTACGCCATCGACATGGATACGGGCGAAGAAGGTCCCTGCGATAATTACCCGTCACCGGATGAATTATGGGGTAAAACCTTCGGTTACACGACCGACTACTGGCGCGACACATTTAATGAGCAACCATTCTATACGTCAGGAGGCAAATCCCCGTATTATTTTCAGGAAGCTGCCGTCAACCGGGTCCTCGAAGGTATTGCTGGAGACAAAAACCGTTTGCTCCTGACCTTGGCAACCGGAACCGGCAAAACATTTATCGCCTTCCAGATCGCATGGAAACTCTTCCAAACCCGCTGGAATCTGGCCAAGAACAATCTGCGTCCGCGTATTTTATTTCTGGCAGACAGAAATATACTTGCCGATCAGGCATTTAATGGCTTCGGAGGTTTTCCAGACGATGCGCTGGTCAGGATCAGCCCCAAAAGCATAAAGAAGAAAGGCCGCGTTCCAACTAACGGGAGCGTTTTCTTCACCATATTTCAGACATTCCAGACAGGCGACGGTAAACCCAACTTCGGCCAATATCCACCTGATTTCTTTGACTTCATTGTCATAGACGAATGCCACAGAGGCGGAGCAAAAGACGAAAGCAATTGGCGTTACATCCTCGAATATTTCTCTCCGGCAGTTCAATTAGGTTTGACCGCGACACCCCGCAGGGATGTTAATGCCGATACATATAACTATTTCGGCGAGCCAGTTTACACATATTCCCTCAAACAAGGTATCGAAGAAGGCTTTCTTACCCCGTTCCGTCATGTCAAGATGCAAAGTAATATCGATGATTACATCTATCAGCCGGATGACGTTGTCCTAAGCGGAGAAGTAGAAGAGAGCAAGACGTACACCGAAAATGACTTCTATCAGGGTAACATAGAAATACGTGCAAGAGATGTCGCCCGGGTTAAAGAATTCATGCAGTACATCGGGAAGCATGAAAAAACGCTAGTGTTTTGTTATAATCAGCCCCATGCTGCTGCAATCCGAGATATTATCAACCAAGAAAGTAAAAGCAGAAATCCATTTTACTGTGTCAGGGTTACAGCAAACGACGGCGAAACAGGAGAAAAATACCTGCGTGAATTTCAAGATAATGAACGGACCATTCCCACCATCTTAACAACTTCCCATAAATTATCGACCGGTGTAGACGCATTAAACATACGGAATATAGTTTTGTTACGTCCCATACACTCTATCGTGGAGTTCAAACAAATTATAGGGCGTGGGACAAGGCTATATGACGGCAAACATTACTTTACCATTTATGATTTTGTAAAAGCCTACGAAAAATTCAACGACCCCAGCTGGGACGGAGAGCCGGTATGTACCAAGTGCGGAAATACTCCATGCACATGCAAAGGCGGCTCTAAATCACCGACGCCCCCATGCCCGGTATGCGGCGAGAGACCATGCACCTGCGACAAAGACCGAACATGTAAAGAGTGCGGCAACGACCCCTGCACCTGCCCACCTAAAGAGAAACTGAAAATTGCACTTTCAGACGGTCGCGTCCGCCAGATAAGGCACATACGGAGTGACCTGTTTTGGGTTGACGGGAGGCCTGTTACTGCGGAACAATTCCTAGAGACCCTTTTTGGAAAGCTTCCCGAATTTTTCAAGGACGAACAGGAATTACGAACATTATGGTGTGATCCCACAACAAGGGAAGGATTATTGACTAAGATGCAGGACGCGGGCTATGGTATAGAAGTTCTCAGGGAAGTACAGAAATTGATAAATGCAGAAAAAAGCGATCTTTTCGATGTCCTTGAATATATAGCATATGCAACCACGCCGATTGAGCGTTCCGAACGCGCTGACTTTGCCGCATCTCATTTGTATCCCGTATTATCCGCACAACAAAAGGATTTCATTGATTTTATTTTAAATAAATATATAGAAGCAGGTGTTACAGAACTATCTTTTGAAAAACTACCTGTGCTTTTACAAATGAAATTTGGATCGGTTAACGAAGGAATAAACGAGTTGGGGAGCATTGAAAACGTGCGTGAAACATTCCTGACTTTTCAAAGATACTTATACCAGTCAGCAATATAGCAGTTTGGACCCTTGATTTTGCTATGTTCCTATGCAAATGTTAATTCGCAACATTCTTTCCACATATTTGTAGGTTATAACTGTATGAACATAAAGAAAGCCCTGCCTATAAAATAGACAGGGTTTAGATTTTGGGGTATTGTTATATATCGTTATTAATTTATCCAATCTTCGTAACTATGCCAACTTTACTCTTCCATGTGATTGAGATTGTAAGACGGTGACGTCCGTTTGAATAATTCGGCTTTGAGGTTGTCGAAAGAAAAGATTTGCTGTTCCATAAGACCACTAGTGATATCAACGATCATTTCGAAACGCTTGACCACTCTTTGACGAGATATCGCCAGGTCTTTTCGACGGCTCACGAAAAAACGAGCCCAATCGTATGTTGATGATGACTCCCCGGTTGAATAGTACTTTGACTTTCGGTGATAAATCACACAAATTCGAATAGGGAAACACCTTCTCACATTTTCGATTCTCATATCCAATACTGGTCTAATACTGATACCATCTCTTTTAAACAGGTACATAATTCTGTGTTTTACTGTTAAACATCCGTAATTGAAAGAGTTGCACTCTTACAATGAGGAATAGAGGAAACAGCAGAAAATGGTTTACAATCGTTCGATTATTTTCGAATATTGTTCGCAGAATAAGATCACGATGTTCTTGACTCTTAGCAAAAAACCATGATCATTGCATTTTTGTTCGTATGGAAACAGTTATAAACAAATGCAAATAAAAATGAATCCAAGCCCAATACCTACATAAAAAAACAGGGCAAAATGTTGCATTTTTTTGTCCTGTTTTGTATTTTTTAATTAACGACCCTCTGATTATGAGTCAGGTTCGTATATTGTTCGTATATTATTAGAATTACAAGTTGCTCATAAATAGACTAATGTATTCTTTTTGGAACTAGAAAGGTGCCTGGAATTAATTTTGTTTGGCGTATTTTTGAGGCACATTCTGGAGGCACCTGATATAAATGCCTCCGGTGTTCAAACCCCTCAAAAACATAAAATGAAATCCCATTTACATTGCATTTCCGCTACAATCCGGCCTGACTACAGACGGCTATTAAAAAGTGGAGAATTTCACCTGAGACTTTTTCTCTACCAGAACCCGAAATCAAAAAAGAGCTATCCGACCAACATTAAAGTCACCCCAGACGAATGGTCGAAAATCAATTCCGAAACCGCTTATCCAACCGTGCGACAAAAAAAAGATCACGTGCTGGAAATACTGTCCAAGGCCCGAAAACTCATTCGGGTCCTAAGTGAAGATTTTTCGTTCGATGATTTTGAGGAACACATGTTCGGAACCGCCCGAAAAAATAAATATGATGTCACTGATGCTTACGCCACCTTTCAGGTCAAAATAGAGCAACTGAAAAAAGAAAATCGCGTCGGGACGGCCAAGATTTACGAGAACGTCATGGCCTCTTTGCAGTGTTACCGAAAACATCTGAAATTTCACCAGATAACCACGAAATTCCTCTATAAGTACGAACAAATAATGTTGGACAGCGGCTGCAAGAAGTCGACCGTCGGAATCCGGATGCGACATTTGAAAGCTATTGTGAATATGGCTAAGCGTGCAGGAGTGATTTCTTCCTTCGATTACCCATTCGGCCGCCGCGCCCACAATAAATACGAAATTCCCTCATCGCGCCGAAAGAAAAAGTCTCTGCTCCACAGTGAACTCATGCTAATCAAGAACTACCGGTCAACCGAAAAAGAAGAATGGGCAAGAGATATGTGGCTGCTGA
This sequence comes from uncultured Flavobacteriales bacterium, assembly GCA_938023515.1. Lineage (GTDB taxonomy): Bacteria > Bacteroidota > Bacteroidia > Flavobacteriales > UBA1820 > Merdimorpha. The sequence goes on along the minus strand of CALJDR010000053.1, from coordinate 66,123 downwards.
GCTTTTATTGCAACGGGATGAATATGAATGATATTTTCAATTTGAAATGGAGCAATGTCGACAATGATTTTCTCTACTTTATCCGGGAGAAGACCAAGTATATGTGTCGCAGGGAAGAGAATGTCGAAATCTTCCTGACCCCAGAAGCTAAACAAATCATCGATCGCTGGGCTGTGTGCAGCAAAAAGAATAAGGATGCCTATCTGTTCGGTATCTTCGATGAAACGATGACCGCCGAAGATAAAGTTACAGCAAACAGATTCGCTTTACGTGTGATTAACAATACGATGAAACGTATCGCCAAGATACTCAACATCGAAAAATGCGTTACTTCGATGGTCGCCCGTCATACCTGGGCGACCATATTAATGCATAATGGCGTCCCGATTCCCTACATATCTAAAGGATTGGGACATACTAGCGTGTTGACAACAGAGAATTATTTAGCGGATTTCGAGCAACAGTATAAACGGGATATTGGCAACATATTATCGACTGCAACGGCAACGTGAATCAAATCACTTCAGTTTTGCCGAGTCGAGTATTGCTGAGTTTTTCGGCAAGACTATCCATCTCATCGCTAACGGTTTTATCGACAATACGGGCATAGATCTGGGTCGTACTGATCTTGGTGTGGCCGAGCATCTTGCTGATCGATTCGATCGACACACCGTTCGCATAAGTGACCGTCGTGGCGAAAGTATGCCGCGCGAGGTGCGAGGTTACACGCTTTTCGATCCCGCAGGCCGAGGCGATCTCCTTTAGGTAGAGGTTGTACTTGGCATTGCTCATCACCGGCAGCAGGAAATCCCCATCGCGTGTAGCTTCATATTTTCGGATGATGGAGAGCGGAATATCGAGCAATTTGACTTTCAACGGAGTCCCAGTTTTAATGCGGTGCGTTTCGATCCATTGGTTACCGTCGTCATCCATTACAATGTGTTTCTCGGTCAGCGCAGCCGTCGTCGAGTAATCGAAGCCAGTGAAGCAACAGAACAGGAAGATGTCGCGCACCTTTTCCAATCGTTTACTGTCGGGCGTGAAGTCAAGAATGGATTCCAATTCGGCTTTGGTCAGATAGCCCCGGTCTTTCTTGACCTTTTTGAGTTGGTGGCCGCAGAACGGATCGCGCGACATCTGGCCGTTGCGGAAGCACATCGTGGTAATGCGTTTGAAAATACGCATCAGCTTCTCGGATGAGTTAGTGTCGAGCCGGTATTCGGTTTTGAGGTAAGCCTCGAAATCGAGAACAAAGTTCTGGTCTACTTGCCCGAGCAGAATATCGGTTTTCTTGAGTTTGACTTTCAGAAACTCCTGAAGCCGGCGATAAGTCAGGTCGTATTTATTGAATGTGGATTGAGCGAGGTCGATCCCGATCAGTTTTTCTTGGCGGTCGTTGAACTCAGTAAAGACATCCAGTAGTGTGTTGGTTTTGACATTGGTTCCGAGAAAGGCATCCTTTATCATGTGGGCAGTGACAACCTCGTTAGCCTCGGCCAGTCGATGATAATGTGTGATAATTTGCCCTTTGACGCTGTCAAGATAACGGTTCAATTGGAGAGCATCTTTTGTTTGTCCGGTGGCTTTACCGGCCTTGGGATCCCAGATGTCTGGCGATACATCAACTTTAAGGCTGAATTTTACTTTGTCACCATCGAGAGTGATACGCGCTTGTAGGGGAACTCGACCGTTCTCTTTTTTCTTTTCCCATCTTGCATAGAAGAGGATTCTGAATGTACTGTTCATAGTTTACCTGTCATTTAATTAAGATTAGGTAAACCGATTCAAAACAGTTTAAAACAAGTAATTGTCTGATGAACAACAATTAGCAAGGGTAAGTGTCCCCCTTTTGCGTCTCAACTGTCCCCCCTGAAGGGTTATTTTCTTCAAGGGGTACAGTTATGGAACACTAAGTTGTCCGAAAATGGCTTTTCGGTGTCTGCCGATGTCTTGGGAGAAGGTATGAAAAAACCCTCTGAAACATCGTTTCAAAGGGTTTTCTGACTTTTTGGCCCGACAGCGCCTTTTACTGTCTTGGCCTCTGGAGCGGAAAACGGGGCTCGAACCCGCGACCCCGACCTTGGGAAGGTCGTGCTCTACCAACTGAGCTATTTCCGCAATCTGACTTTTCCCATACCGTGTATGGGATTGCAAATATAAAGAGCCGAAAGTTTACAACCAAAAAATTTCCAGGGATATTCCCTTATCAATTTTTGGCGAATCACAGTGCCGGCGATCAGATAAGCAGCTCGAAAAGCGTCAGATTATCGTTGATATACTGATACTTGATCCCCTGTTGCTGCATACGTTCCACCAGCGACTGGTAGTCTTCTTTTTTCTGCAGCTCGATGCCGATCATTGCAGGGCCTTTTTCACGGGCCGTTTTTTTCTTGTACTCGAAGAATGTGATATCATCCGTAGGACCTAACACATCGCTTACAAAACTCTTCAATGCCCCGCTCCGCTGAGGAAAACGAACAATGAAGTAGTGTTTAAGCCCCTCGTACAACAGCGAACGCTCCTTGATCTCCTCCATCCGGGTGATATCGTTGTTACTGCCGCTGACGATGCACACGACATTTTTGCCCTTTATCTCATCCTTGTAAAAATCGAGCGCACTAATGCTCAAAGCCCCGGCCGGTTCGACTACGATGGCATCCGAATTGTAGAGCTTGAGAATCGTGGTGCATACCTTGCCTTCGGGTACGGCGCTAATGTCGTCGCATACCCGCTTGCAGAGAGAAAACGTGAGCTCGCCTACGGTCTGCACCGCAGCCCCGTCTACGAATTTGTCGACCTCATCCAGAGTGACCACTTTGCCACAGGCCAGCGAAGCCTTCATGCTCGCCGCACCGGCCGGTTCTACCCCGATGATCTTGGTCGAAGGGCTCATCTGGCGGAGAACGCTTCCCACCCCGGAAATAAGACCCCCGCCGCCCAGCGGCACGAACACATAATCTATCGGTTCTTTTACTTCCTGAATGATTTCCAAACCGACCGTTCCCTGGCCTTCGACGATTTTAGGATCGTCGAACGGCGGAATAAATACCATCCCGTCTTTTTGGCACTGTTCGATCGCTGCTTTATTGGCCGCATCGAACGTATCGCCCGTGAGCACCACTTCCACAAAATCGCCCCCGAACATCTTTACCTGGCCTATCTTTTGTTTAGGCGTGGTGACAGGCATGAAAATCCGCCCCTTGATTCCCAGTTTGCTGCACGAATAGGCTACTCCCTGTGCATGGTTGCCCGCGCTGGCGCAAACCACGCCCCGGGCAGCTTCTTCCTTGGAAAGGGATCTTATTTTGTTGTACGCCCCCCGTATCTTGTACGAACGGACCATTTGCAGGTCTTCGCGTTTGAGCATCACATTGGCTCCGTATTGCTGCGACAGGTTCCTGTTCTTTTGCAGCGGGGTAGGCCCCAGTATCTCGGAGAGGGTCTGTTCGGCCTTCATCACATCGGAAAGGGCCGGAAAATAGTTTTCGTAATCCATGATTCCTTAGTCTTTACTACCACATTCATTTGATCAACCCGGCGATGTAATCCCCTACCGCCTGTGTGCCGGACGGCTTCACGCCTGCCTCGGCGATATCTTCGGTCACGATCCCATCGGCGATCGAACGGACTACCGCTGCACGGATGGCTGCACCTTCTTCCGGAAGGGAGAAAGCATATTCGAACATCATGGCTGCCGAAAGGATAGTCGCTACCGGATTGGCGATGTCTTTCCCGGCCGCCTGCGGATACGAACCGTGTATCGGCTCGAAAAGCGAGGTGTGCACCCCTACGGACGCCGAAGGCAGAAGCCCCAGCGAACCGGTGATCACGCTTGCCTCGTCGGTAAGGATGTCGCCGAACATATTCTCGGTCACGATCACATCGAAATGGGACGGCTGCTGGATAATCTTCATCGCCGCATTGTCGACAAACATATATTCTACCTCGACTTGGGGATAATCCGGGGCTATTTCCTGTACCGTCTGGCGCCACAGGCGTGAAGTAGCCAGTACGTTGGCTTTATCCACTACTGTGAGCTTCTTGCGGCGCCCCATGGCGTAATCGAACGCCAGACGGCAGATCCGCTCGATCTCTTCCCGGGAATAAACGCAGGTATCGTAAGCCGTCTTTCCATCCTCGGAACGTCCTTGCGGACGGCCGAAATACATCCCGCCGGTGAGTTCCCGCAGGAACACGAAATCCGCCCCTTCGACGATCTCCTTGCGGAGCGGCGAACGGTAAAGCAGTGAAGCGAACGGGGAGACCGGGCGTATATTGGCATACAGACCCAATGCTTTGCGCATAGCCAGAAGTCCTTGCTCGGGCCGTACTTTGGCCGAGGGGTCGTTGTCGAATCGCGGATCGCCGATGGCACCGAACAGCACGGCATCGGAATCCATGCACACTTTATGCGTTTGCTCCGGATACGGATTCCCGTATTCATCGATCGCGGCCGCCCCTACCTGGGCATAAGTGTATTTTACGGCATGTCCGAACTTACGGCATACGGCATCCACTGCTTTTACGGCCTGGGCCGTGATCTCCGGGCCTATCCCGTCCCCAGGAAGCACTCCTATCTTAAATTCCATCGTCCGTCGGTTTTATTTCGTTCTTTTCTTTTCAAAATCCTCCACCTTGTCGCGCATGCTAACCAGGTAGTCCACATCATCGTAGCCATTTACCAAGCATTCTTTCTTGTACGCAGTGATCTCGAATCGCTCGCTCCCCATGCCCGGTACGGTAATGGTCTGTGCCGGAAGATCGATGGTTATTTCCACGGAAGGATCGGCCTCGATCGCCCGGAAAATACCCGCTAAAAATTCAGGAGATACCTGTACCGGCAAAAGGCCGTTGTTCAGCGCGTTCCCACGGAAAATATCCGCGAAAAAACTTGACACCACCGCCCGGAAGCCGCCGCCAGAGATAGCCCAGGCCGCATGTTCCCGGCTGGAGCCGCAGCCGAAGTTCTTCCCGGCGACCAGCACCTTTCCTTTGTATGTCCCCTGATTGAGCACAAAATCGGCTTTAGGCGCGCCGTCCTGGCCGTACCGCCAGTCGCGGAACAGATTTTCCCCGAAGCCTTCCCGGGACGTGGCCTTCAGGAAACGCGCGGGAATGATCTGGTCGGTATCGATGTTCTCTATGTTCACGGGCACTGCCGTGGAGGTGAGTATGGTAAATTTTTCTATCATGGTCGTTCTTTCCTTAATGGGTCGGATAATCTTTAGGAGCGGGGGTCGGTCACTACTCCGGTCACAGCAGCCGCGGCAGCCACCAGCGGGCCGGCCAGAAGCGTCCGCGCACCGGGACCCTGCCGACCTTCGAAATTGCGGTTCGAGGTGGATACGCAGTATTTTCCGGCGGGAACTTTGTCGTCGTTCATCGCCAGGCAGGCCGAGCATCCGGGCTGGCGCAGGGCAAATCCGGCGGCTTCCAGCACGTCTTTTATCCCTTCTTCGATAGCTATCCGTTCGACTTCCTTGCTCCCGGGAACGATCCAGGCCGTTACGCCCGGCGCCTTCTTTTTTCCTTTCACATAGGCGGCGAAAGCCCGCAGGTCTTCGATCCGGCCGTTGGTACAACTGCCCACGAACACGTAATCCACCCTTTTGCCGATCATCGGCTCCCCTTCCCGGAATCCCATATAATCCAGCGCTTTCTGAAAAGAAACGCGGGATTTTTCGTCCGATTGTCCGGCCGAAGGAATGCTGCCGGTTATTTCCAGACCCATACCGGGATTGGTCCCGTAGGTAATCATCGGAGCAATATCGGCCGCATCGAACGAAACTTCCGTATCGAACACAGCGTCCGGTTCGCTGCGGAGCGTTTTCCAATATTCCACCGCTTGGTTCCACTCTTGCCCTTTCGGGGCAAATTCGCGGCCTTTCAGGTATTCGAAAGTCACCTCGTCCGGAGCTATCATACCCCCACGGGCACCCATTTCGATGCTCATATTGCATACCGTCATCCGCCCTTCCATCGAAAGACTGCGGATGGCGCTCCCGGAGAACTCGATAAAATGGCCTGTACCGCCTCCTGTGCCCATTTTAGAAATGATATACAGGATGATGTCTTTGGCACCGACGCCTTTGCCGAGTTTCCCTTCGACACTGATACGCATCGTTTTAGGCTTCGCCTGAAGGACACACTGGGAGGCTAACACCATTTCCACTTCGCTGGTCCCGATCCCGAAAGCGACGCAGCCTAACGCCCCGTGGGTAGAAGTATGGCTGTCCCCGCACACGATGGTCATCCCCGGCCGGGTAAGCCCGGTCTGCGGGCCGACGACATGGATAATGCCGTTGCGGGGAGTTCCCACCCCGAAAAGTTCGATGCCGTTTTCCCGGCAATTCTTCACCAAAGTCTCCACCTGTACGCGGGACTGGGGATCTCGCGGGGGGAGTTCCTGATGTTCGGTCGGGATATTATGGTCAGGACTGGCGGTGACCTGTGCAGGACGGAAAACTTTCGTCCCCCGCCGGCGGAGCCCCTCGAAAGCCTGAGGGCTGGTCACCTCGTGGATATACTGCCGGTCTATGTACAACATATCGGAACCGCCTTCTACTTTTCCCACCACATGGGCGTCCCATATTTTGTCGAATAATGTGTTCATCTATTTTTATTTTCTATCGTATCTTTTTCTTCCGGTTAAAATCTCGATTTTTATCGCAAGGCGTTTTCTCCTGTTCCGCCGGAGACACCCGGATTCCACTTTCTTTTGCCGGCTCAAAAGACCGGGTGATCCCGGCTGAACGGAAAAGAAAGAGAGGCTGTCCTCCCGGATGGTTTGCTTTGCTCTCTTTACACCCCGAAAGGACCTTAAAGCATCGGGCGTCATGTTTCAGCCCTTCCGGGGCTGTTCGCTCGCAAACGCAGCGGCCCTTTTCACTTACCCGCCCGGAGCGTCTGTTTTCATCGTGCAGCGGTAGCAAGCGAAGGAAACTGTTAGCGCAGGGGCGACTGTTGTCGCTGAACGGTTGCCTTTTCTTTTATGCCTTGCCGGGGCTCCCGGCCTTTTGGCAAGACAAAAGAAAGTTAAGTCCGTGCCCGGACAGGGCAGTTTGGAATAATTCGACAATTACCGCCGAATATTGTCCCCTTCCTGCCCACCAGGGTCACTTGGTCAGGCGATCTTGCTCAGCGCATCGAGCAGCGACTCCACGGAAGCCGTTACGATGTCTGTATTGGCCCCGAAACCATAGTACACCTTGCCCTTGTGTGATACCTGCAAATGCACTTTGCCCAAGTCGTCGCTACCGCGCGTAATGGCCTGTACGAGAAATTCCTCGATATGCACCCGGCGCTTGGTAATGCTCTTCACCGCATTGAAAGCCGCATCCACCGGGCCGTTGCCGCTGGCCGTCTCGGTAAACGTATCCCCGCCGAAACTGATTTGCACCGTCGCCGTAGGAACCGTGGACTGCCCGCACACCACCTGGAGCGTCTCCAGTTTGAGCGGCATATCCGTTTTCGTACGCCCGGCCAGCACTTCCAGGTCGCGGATGGAGATATCCTTTTTCTTGTCGGCCAGTTCGAGGAATTTTTGGTAGATCGCATCCAGTTCCTCGCCTTCCGGACTGTAACCCAATTCCTTGAGGTGATGTTTCAGCGCTGCACGGCCGCTGCGGGCCGTCAGGATAATACTCGATTGGTCTACCCCTACGTCTGCCGGATCGATGATCTCGTATGTTTCGCGGCTCTTGAGCACCCCATCCTGGTGGATCCCCGAAGAATGCGCAAAGGCATTGCGCCCTACGATCGCCTTGTTCGGCTGTACCGGCACGCGCATCAGGTTGGACACCAAATGGCTGGAATTGATGATCTCCTTGGTATTGATCCCTACCTCGAAATTGAGGTTTTTGTGGCAGGCGATAGCCATCACCACTTCCTCGAGGGCCGTATTGCCAGCCCGCTCGCCCAAACCATTGATGGTCACCTCCGCCTGGCGTGCCCCGTTCATAATGGCCGCGATGGTATTGGCCGTAGCCATTCCCAGGTCGTTGTGGCAGTGGGTGGAAATAATAGCCTTGTCGATGTTGGGCACGTTGTTCATCAGGTACGCGATCTTGGCCCCATATTCCGAAGGCAGGCAGTATCCCGTCGTATCGGGGATATTGACCACCGTTGCACCGGCTTTGATCACGGCCTCGACCACCCGGGCCAGGTATTCTTCCTCCGTACGGCCCGCATCCTCGGCGTAGAATTCCACGTCGTCCACGAACGTACGGGCGTATTTCACCGCCTCTTCCGCCCGGCGGATGATCTCCTGGGGATCGGAATTCAGTTTTTCATAAATATGGTACGGGGATGTCCCGATCCCGGTATGAATACGGCCCCGCTTGGCATGTTTCAGCGCATCGGCCGCGACCTCGATATCTTTTTTCACCGCGCGGGTAAGGGCGCAGATCGTCGGGGTGGTCACCGCTTTCGATATTTCCACCACCGAGTTGAAATCGCCCGGACTGGAGATCGGGAACCCCGCTTCGATGATGTCCACACCCAGTTTTTCCAGCTGGCGGGCCACTTCTATCTTTTCGATGGTATTGAGCTGGCAGCCGGGCACCTGTTCGGCGTCGCGGAGTGTGGTGTCGAATATGTAAACTTTATCACTCATGGTATTTTCCGGGGTTCTCCCCCTTTTTTTATTTCTTTTTCGGTGGGCCGGAATCTTCGTTTCACTCCCGGCTTAGGGACCTGCCGTCCGGTCAGGGGCGGCAGGCCAGGGCCAAAACAGCCCGTCATATTTCCGTACCCGGCATCCGGGCAGCGGGTTTAGTTGTTTTCCGGACGGAGCTTACGCACTACGGCGCCTGCCTGCCACATCTCGGAATTGCGCATCTCCTCGAGTTCTTTATTGAGGCCTTCGCGGTAGTCCGGCTTGCTGTTGGTATCGATGGAACGCTGGGCTTCGTTGCCGGCAGCCACTTCTTTGTAAAGCTCTTCGAATACCGGTTTGGCGGCGTCGCGGAACTTCTTCCACCAGTCGAGCGCACCGCGCTGGGCCGTGGTCGAGCAGTTGGCGTACATCCAATCCATTCCGTTCTCGGCGATCAGCGGCATCAGGCTCTGCGAAAGCTCTTCCACCGTTTCGTTGAACGCTTCGGACGGGGTGTGGCCGTTGGCGCGCAGCGTATCGTACTGGGCCGCAAAGATACCCTGGATAGCACCCATCAGCGTACCGCGCTCGCCCGTAAGGTCGGAGTAAACCTCTTTCTTGAACGTCGTCTCGAACAGGTAACCCGAACCTACGCCGATACCCAATGCTACGACACGGTCTTTAGCCTTGCCGGTAGCGTCCTGGAAGATCGCATAGCTGGAGTTCAGTCCGCGTCCCTGGAGGAACATGCGGCGCAGCGAAGTGCCGGAGCCTTTCGGGGCGATCAGGATCACGTCCACATCGGCCGGGGGAACGATGCCCGTACGTTCTTTATAGGTAATACCGAAACCGTGCGAGAAATAAAGGGCCTTGCCCGGAGTAAGGTGTTTCTTGATCGTCGGCCACAGGGAGATCTGGCCGGCGTCGGACAACAGGTACTGGATGACGGTCGCTTTGGCGGCGGCTTCTTCGATGTCGAAAAGCGTTTCGCCCGGTACCCATCCGTCGGCTACGGCCTTGTCCCAGCTTTTGCTGTTCTTGCGCTGGCCGACGATCACGTTGAAACCGTTATCCTTGAGGTTGAGCGACTGACCGGGACCCTGTACGCCGTAACCGATTACCGCTATCGTTTCGTCCTTCATTGTTTCAAGGGCTTTCGAGAGAGGGAATTCGTCGCGGGTGATCACATTTTCCTCGACTCCTCCGAAATTCATTTTTGCCATGATGTTTTAAAAATTTAAATGATTATTCCGTTTTGTTTTTATTTCGATCGTTTGACAGACTGTCAAAATTTTCTATGATTAAAGGTTTGCAGCCCGGACATTCGTCCAGCAGATTGTCCTTGTCCTTGACGATGGCCACCAGCCCCGTGCGGGCAAACTGGTACACCCCGTACGGGCGGAGTAGTTCCAGCAACTCCTGCGTTTCCTCCTTGTGTCCGGTCTTTTCCAGCACGATGCAGTCCTCGCCTATTTCCAGGATGCGGACATGATGGTCGCGCACCAGGTTTTCCACGTTGCGGTTGCGGGAGACCTTGTAAAGGGCTATCTCCTGCTGCACCACCTCGTCCGGAGTGTTGACAAAAGCTTTGAGCACCTCTATCTTCTTTTCAATCTGGCACACGAGCTTGTCGACCTTTTCCGGATCGGTGTTCACCACAATGGTGAAGCGGTGTATTCCGCTCGCGGCCGATTCCGAAGTGGTCAGGCTCTCGATGTTGATGTTGCGGCAGGTGAGCACCGTGGTTATCTGGTTGAGGATACCCACTTTGTTCTCCGAAAAAACCGTCAGTATATATTCTTTTTCCATGGTCTGAAGTCTTCTTTGTCGTTATTCAAGCATAATGTCCGCTACGGCAGCGCCGGCGGGGACCATCGGGAATACATCCCCTTCTTTTTCCACCCGGACTTCCAGCAGGCAGGCCCCTTCGGCGGCCAGCATCTTTTCGATGGCGCTGTCCAGATCCTCCCGTTTTTCCACCAGAGCGTAATCTACTTTATTGGCCTGGGCGATCAGGGAATAATCCGGGCTGAGCAGATCGGTGAACGAATAGCGGTGGTTGTAGAAAAGCTCCTGCCACTGGCGCACCATCCCCAGAAAACTGTTGTTCAGCAGGATGATTTTCACCCCCACGCCGCTCTGCATGATGGTAGCCAATTCCTGAATATTCATCTGCAGGCCGCCGTCCCCTACGAACAATACCACTTCTTTTTCGGGGCAGCCCAACTTGGCGCCGATAGCTGCCGGCAGCCCGAAGCCCATCGTTCCCAGGCCGCCGGAAGTAATGATACTCCGCGGGGTGGTGTACCGGAAATACCGGGCAGCGAACATCTGGTGCTGGCCTACGTCGGTCACCATGATAGCTTTCCCGGCAGTCGCTTCGGATACCTTATGCACTACTTCTCCCATCCGGATAGCGCCGGATTTGGGGTGGAGTTCTTTTTCTATGATCTTCTGGTTCTCGACCTTGTCGCAGGCCCGGAATTCGGCGATCCACTCTTTATGGTCTTTTTCCGAGATCATCTCGGTAAGCATCGGCAGCGTCTGCTTGACGTCGCCCACTACTGGCACCTCGGCATAGACGATCTTGTTCACTTCCGAAGGGTCTATCTCCAGGTGGACGATCTTGGCGTTGATGCCGAATTTGTCCGGATTGCCCGTCACGCGGTCGTCGAAACGCATGCCGATCGCGATGAGCAGGTCGCATTCCTTATTTTTGATGTTCGGGCCGTAATTGCCGTGCATCCCGAGCATCCCCACGTTCTGCGGGTGGTCAGACGGCAAGGCGGAAAGTCCCAGCAAAGTGGAAGCCGCCGGGATACCGCTCTTTTTGAGGAACGCTTCGAGCTCCTGTTCGGCCTGTCCGAGGATAACCCCCTGTCCGATCAACGCCATCGGCCTTTTGGCAAAGTTTATCAATTTAGCCGCTTCCGCCACTTTTTCCCGGTCGGGAGCCGGAGCCGGCACATAGCTGCGGATATTTTCCACCTTTTCATAGCAGAAATCCATCATCCCCACCTGGGCATCCTTGGTGATATCGACCACTACCGGGCCCGGACGGCCGCTGCGGGCGATATAGAACGCCTTGGCAATGGCTTCGGGAATATCCTGCGCCCGTTTTACCTGGCAGTTCCATTTGGTCACCGCCTGGGTGATCCCGATAAAGTTAGTTTCCTGGAAGGCGTCCGAACCCAAAAGGTTGGCCCCTACCTGCCCGCTGATGAGTACCACCGGGGTGGAATCGAGCATCGCATCGGCCAGGCCCGTCACCGTGTTGGTCGCTCCCGGCCCGGATGTAACCATGCATACGCCCACCCTTCCCGTGGCACGCGCATACCCTTCGGCTGCATGAATAGCCCCCTGTTCGTGGCGCACCAGTATATGGTTGATCCGGTCCCGGTAGTCGTACAACGCATCGTACACCGGGATAATCTGCCCGCCGGGGTATCCGAAAATAATATCCGCCTCTTCGGCAATGAAAGACTCGATGATGGCCTGCGAACCTGAAAGCCGGCGAGTCTGTCTATTCTGTTTATCTGATCGTTCTTTTGTTTCCATTGGTTTTTAAATTGAAAAAATCGTTACCCGTTATCTGAATCATATCTCCCTGACGGCCCCTTTGTCCGCCGAGCTCACCAGCAGGGCATACGCCTGAAGCGAGCGCGGAATGACTCGCTCGCGGGATACGGGTTTGAATTCTTTCATAGCCTTCAGGCGGCGGTCCATTTCGGCCTCGTCCACCAGCAGGTTTATCTTACGCTCCGGAATATTGATCTCTATTTCGTCTCCGTCTTCCACCACGGCGATCGCTCCACCAGCCGCCGCCTCGGGCGACACGTGCCCGATGGAAAGCCCCGAAGACCCCCCGGAAAAGCGCCCGTCGGTGATCAGCGCGCACTCTTTGCCCAAGTGTTTGGATTTCAGGTAAGAGGTCGGGTACAGCATTTCCTGCATACCGGGACCGCCCTTGGGACCCTCGTAGCGGATCACCACCACGTCGCCGGCTTTCACTTTCCCGCCCAGAATACCGTCTACCGCCTGTTCCTGCGATTCGAACACTATGGCCTTCCCCTTAAAGGTGAAAAGCGAAGGATCTACCCCGGCCGTCTTGACGATACAGCCGCCGGCAGCGATATTGCCGAAGAGTACAGCCAGGCCGCCGTCCCGGAAATACGCGTGTTCCACTTCGCGGATGCAACCGTTCTCCCGGTCGGTATCCATTTCTTTATAATACGTCTCCTGCGAACCCATCACGTTGGAAAAACGTCCTGCGGGAGCACTGAGGTAAAGTTTTTTCGCTTCGTCGGAAAAACCGGGGGACGCGGCATCGTATTCGCGCAGTACATCGGCCAAGGTGCGGCCGTCAGCCCGGTTTACCAATACATCCACCAGCCCGGCCCGCGCCAATACCCCCAGGATCGCCATGATACCGCCTGCGCGGTTCACATCCTGTACATGGTAGTGCCCGTTCGGGGCTACCTTGCAAAGCACCGGCACATGGCGCGAAAGGCGGTCTATGTCCGCCATTGTGAAATCCACACCGGCCTCGTGGGCCACTGCCAACAGGTGCAGCACCGTATTGGTCGAACCGCCCATCGCGATATCGAGCGACATCGCATTCTCGAACGCCGATTTCGTAGCTACCGAACGCGGAAGCACAGAATCGTCGCCGTCGTAATAGTACCGCCCGGCGATCTCTACGATAGTCTTCGCAGCTTTTTTGAACAGCCTTTCGCGGTTTTTATGCGTGGCTACGACCGTCCCGTTCCCCGGGAAAGCCATCCCGATCGCCTCGGCCAGGCAGTTCATCGAATTGGCCGTGAACATCCCCGAGCACGAACCGCAGCCCGGGCACGCACAATCTTCCAACTCTTTTATATCTTCATCGGAAACGCTCTCGTCGGCGCTCATCACCATCGCATCGATCAGGTCAACCCCGCGCCCGCGGAAATTCCCGGCCTCCATCGGCCCCCCGGAAACGAATATCGTCGGGATATTCAGGCGCATGGCTGCCATCAGCATCCCCGGTGTTATCTTGTCGCAGTTGCTGATGCACACCAAAGCATCGGCTTTGTGGGCATTGACCATATATTCCACGCTGTCCGCGATGATCTCGCGCGAAGGGAGCGAGTAAAGCATCCCGTCGTGCCCCATAGCGATCCCGTCATCGACGGCGATCGTATCGAACTCAGCTGCAAAACACCCCATTTTTTCCACTTCTTCCCGAACCATCTGCCCCACCTGGTGCAAATGCACATGTCCGGGCACGAATTGGGTGAACGAATTGGCGATCGCGATGACCGGACGGCCCATCTGTTCTTTCTTCATTCCGTTGGCCCTCCACAGGCTGCGCGCCCCTGCCATACGGCGGGAATCCATCGTCTGGGCACTGCGGAGAGGGTGTTTCAATTCTTTTTCCATGTCTTTTTTCCCTGAAATATAAGTTCAAAAAAAAACCTTCCTCATGGGAGTGAGAAAGGTTTTTGTATATCCTTAGTGTATGTCCGCCACACCTATACGCCTTTCTCACTCCCGGAGGTAATCACCACGGGCAGCAGCAGGACGCTAATTAGGACAACGGCATTTTTCATTGTGTTTTCTATATCAACGGGACAAATGTACTGCGAAGTTCACTTTAATTCCAAATATTTTCTTGATTTTTTTACATCCGGGGCCGTTTTTTCTTGCGAAAGGTTCAATCCGCCGACACCGGTTTCTTTTTCTTCAGGCCCTTGTAGACGAAGAACAGCACGATCGCGATGGCCAGCACCACGAAAACATAAGACAGCTCCTTGCTGTACTTCAACACCTGCGCCATCAGCTCGTCCTGTGGCACGACCGAATGGAGGTAATATCCGATAGCGGCCAGGATCGTATTCCACAGGCCTGCACCCAATGTAGTGAATATCAAAAAGGTGGAAAGTTTCATTTTAGCCAGCCCCGCCGGGATGGAGATCAGCTGCCGCACCGCCGGGACGAGCCGCCCTACGAAGGTGGAGATTACCCCGTGGTCGTCGAAATACTTCTCAGCCTTTTGCACTTTGTTTTTGTCCAGTAGACACATATGTCCGATACGGCTCTCCGCAAAACGGTAAATGATCGGGCGTCCGATCCACCGGGCCAGGTAATAATTGATCAGTGCACCCAGGTCGGCACCCAGGGTCGCGAAAACCACCACCAACACGACGTTCAATTCCCCGGCGGCCGCTTTGTAGGCGGCGGGAGGCACCACCACTTCGGAAGGGAAGGGGATGAAAGAACTCTCTATCGTCATTAAAAGGGTGATCGTCCAGTAATTCAGGTGCTCGATGCACCATTGTATAAAGCCTACGGATTCCATCGGGATGTATTTTATGGGCCCGCACCGGATGCGGGGATTCTAAGGTGCGAAAATAAAAAGAATAACCGGATCCCCGGAAACCGGTTCTTTAATAAAATGTTATTAATTCGGAGAGAATGTGTTTTTTTCGCCAAACCCAGCCCGCAAAACATAAAATACGTCAAAAAACACTACCTTTGGCCTTGATTCGGCGGGTGTTCCCATATCCCGGCCGAAGAAGAGAAGGAACATGAAAAACATTCGCAATTTTTGCATCATCGCCCATATAGACCACGGCAAATCGACGCTGGCCGACCGCCTGTTGGAATACACACAGACCGTATCCGACCGCGAGAAACAGGATCAGCTGCTCGACAATATGGACCTGGAGCGCGAGCGCGGCATCACCATCAAAAGCCACGCCATCCAGATGGACCACATACAGAACGGTGAAAAATACGTGCTCAACCTGATCGACACCCCGGGACATGTGGACTTCTCGTACGAAGTCTCGCGTTCCATCGCCGCCTGCGAAGGCGCCCTGCTGGTAGTCGATGCCGCCCAGAGCATACAGGCCCAGACCATTTCCAACCTGTACCTGGCGCTGGAAAACGGGCTGACCATCATCCCGGTGCTCAACAAGATAGACCTCCCTTCGGCCAAACCGGAGGAAGTCTCCGACGATATCGTAGCTCTGATCGACTGCAAGCCCGAAGACATCATCCTGGCTTCCGGCAAAACGGGACAGGGCGTCGAGGACATCCTGAAAGCTATCGTTGAGCGCATTCCGGCCCCCGTAGGCGACCCTTCGGCCCCGCTCGAGGCCCTGGTATTCGACTCCGTATTCAACCCTTTCCGGGGTGTGGAGGCTTACTATAAAGTGGTGAACGGCACGATCCGACAAGGCGAAAAGGTCAAGTTCATGGCCACCGGCAAAACTTACCTGGCGGATGAAGTAGGCACGCTCAAACTCAAAAAGCAGCCGAAAAAACAGATCAGCGCCGGGGACGTAGGCTACGTCATATCCGGTATCAAAGAAGCCGTCGAAGTGAAAGTGGGCGACACCATCACCTCGGTCGAACGGCCGACCCTCAAAGCCATCGAAGGTTTCGAGGAGGTCAAGCCTATGGTCTTTGCGGGTATATACCCGGTGGACACCGAGGATTACGAGGAACTGCGCTCTTCGATGGAAAAACTCCACCTGAACGACGCCTCCCTTACCTTCGAGGCGGAATCGTCCGCCGCACTGGGCTTCGGGTTCCGCTGCGGATTCCTCGGCATGCTGCACTTGGAGATCATCCAGGAGCGCTTGGAGCGCGAATTTGGCATGACGGTCATCACTACCGTGCCCAACGTTTCGTACCACGTCTACCAGACTTCCGACCGCAACCATGCCCTGGTGATACACAACCCTTCCGAGCTCCCCGACCCTTCGCGGCTCGACCGGGTGGAAGAACCCTATATCCGCGCCTCTATCATTACCCAATCCGAATATATCGGCCCGGTGATGGCCCTTTGCATCTCCAAGCGGGGCGTGCTTAAAAACCAGTCGTACCTCACACCGACCCGTGTGGAACTCATCTTCGAGCTTCCGCTGGCCGAAGTGGTGTTCGACTTTTACGACCGGCTCAAATCCCTGTCCAAAGGGTATGCGTCATTCGACTACACCCCGATCGATTTCCGGGCGGCCGACCTGGTGAAGGTGGATATTTTGATCAACAGCGAACCGGTAGACGCGCTTTCCTCGCTCATCCACCGGGACAACGCTTACAATATCGGCAAAAGGATCGTCGAGAAACTCCGCGGACTCATTCCCCGGCAGCAGTTCGACATTCCGCTGCAGGCAGCCATCGGGGCCAAGATCATCGCCCGCGAAACCATCAAGGCCGTGCGCAAGGACGTGACCGCCAAATGCTACGGAGGCGACATCTCCCGCAAGCGTAAGTTGCTCGAAAAACAGAAACAGGGCAAAAAACGCATGCGCCAGATCGGCCGCGTGGAAGTACCCCAGTCGGCATTCATGGCCGTGCTCAAACTCTCGGACGACTAAAGCCAAACGTATCGCCATGCCCGGAAAAAACTCCACACACGTATTCTCCTCGGATTTCACCCTCGGCATCCTCGGCGGCGGCCAGTTAGGGAAAATGCTCATCGCCGCCACCCGCCGGATGGACATCGCCGTATCGGTGCTCGACCCCAGCCCGGACGCCCCGTGTTCGATCGGTTCCAACCGATTCACGGTAGGCGATTTCAAGGATTACGACACCGTGTACCGCTTCGGCAAAACGGTGGACGCCCTGACCATCGAAATAGAGCACGTCAATATCGATGCGCTGGAAGCTTTGGAAAAGGAAGGCCTGCCGGTCTATCCCAGCCCCCGCGTACTGCGCATCATCCAGGATAAATCCGTTCAAAAGGATTTCTATATTCAAAACCATATCCCGACCGCTCCTTACCAAAAATTCGGCGGGAAAAAAGCCTTGCTGGAAGCCATTGAAAAAGGCGACATCCCCGGCGAAAGTTTCGTCTGGAAAGCCGACCAGGGAGGTTACGACGGCCGCGGAGTACAAGTAGTGCATAGAAAAACGGATATCGACCAGATACCCGACGTGCCGTGTATTGTAGAAGACCTCATCCCGTTCAAGACGGAACTGGCAGTCATTGTGGCCCGCAGTACCGACGGCCATACCCGCACCTACCCGGTGGTGGAAATGGAATTCCATCCCGTGGCCAACCAGGTGGAATACGTTCTTTGCCCGGCCCGCATCAGCGAGGAAATCGCCCGCAAGGCTCACATGGCCGCCCTGAAGACCGCCGAAGCATTCGGCACGGCCGGGGTAATGGCCGTGGAAATGTTCCTCACCCAGAGCGATGAAATTCTGGTCAACGAAACGGCACCCCGCGTACACAATTCCGGCCACTATTCCATCGAAGGAGCCTATACCAGCCAGTTCGAACAGCACATCCGCGCCGTACTGGGCCTGCCCCTGGGCGACCCGCAAAGCAAAGTCCCCGCCGTAATGGTCAACCTGGTAGGGGAGGAAGGTTTTTCCGGCGACGTGGTATACGACGGCATCGAGCGTGTGATGGCCATGGACGGCGTATCGGCACATATCTACGGTAAGCGCCAGACACGCCCGTTCCGCAAAATGGGACATATCACCGTTGCCGCCCCGGACATTGCCTGCGCACGCGCCACAGCCGAAAAAGTGAAACAGACCATCCGCGTGATCTCAAAACCGGATAAAGAATGAACTTCGTTTCATCTGTAAAAAGAGAACGAATCATCCTAAAACAACCTTTATCGTTCGGAAATTAGGGATTATTTCACCCGAAACGATTATTTTTGAGCCGTAAAAAACTGCATGAATCATGAAAAAACTACTTTTATTTCTCGTGTCGTTATTGGGTGTTTCCGGCTTCGCGACAACCGAATCTGCCCCCGCTCCGCTGAAGAGCCATGTAGACGAACGCTTTGAGCTCACCAGCATTGTCTTCCGCCTGGCCGGAGCAAAAGAATACACCCAATGTGGCGTACCGCAATACGCGAAAGATATCGACCGCGCTTTTGCGTCGTACAAAAATCACAAAATCATCCCTTTTATCGAGGGGGAAAGAAATAAATACGGGGTATCCTACGGAGATGTCGCTGCTGCGGCAGGCTTGCTTGAGATCAAGAATGGAAAGGTAAGCATTAACCCGGACATCGATGTCTCGAAATTGAAAAAAGAAGACCTGGGCCGCTGGACTCCGGAAGCCTTTAAGACCTTTGCCCTTTATCTGAACGATTTTTACAAAAAATCGAACTTCCAGGATTTTTATAATAAGCACTCCGATTTGTACCGCCTGGCTGAAGAAAGACTGGATAAACGGCTGGCGATTATCGATATAAAATGGTTCGGGTCGGTTTTCGGAGAAGAACTGGAAGACCCGATAATCGTGGCATCCCTTACCAACGGGCCAAGCAATTATGGGGGCACCTTCGGAGCAGGTAAGACAAAAAAAGTTCGGATAGTGGTCGGTTCCGGCAGTGATAATAAAGGAATGCCCGCATATGCCCCAGGATTTGTGTCCATTATCCTGCATGAAATCCTACACAGCTTTACAAATCGGCTCAGCGACGAATATTGGCCCCAGATCGATTCGGTGGCGACCCAAAAGATCTATCCCCATGTACGCGAAGCTATGTATAGAAATGCCTATGCAAGTGCCAAAACGACGATGCTGGAATGGTTCAACAACCTTATGGTCTGCCTGTACTTTATGGAGCATCCGCAGATTCAAAAAGATACGCAAATCTCCCCAGCCCAGTTGGTGGCCTCCTATCAGGATCGGGGATTTATCTGGATGGACAGGAGTGTACAGTTTATGCAGGGTTTTATCGACAATCGGGATAAATATTCCACAATGGACAGTTTTATGCCCCAAGTTGTGGAGTTTGTCAAACATACGGCCGGTCATTTCGATGAGGTATTGTACGAATTCAGCATTCGCAAACCTTATATCGTCCAAGTATCTCCCAACCTTGGAGAAACAGTTACAGCGGATACCGACACTATTTTTATTCGTTTTTCCGAGCCGATGCGAGGAGACAGCGGCTTTACCGCTATGGAAAATAAAACTATATTGCCTCTTCCAGTGGAAAAGCGATGGTGGAAAGACGGATTTACTTTTGTCCTTGTACTAAAAAAAGACGGGTTACAGAAAGGTAAAACGTATGGAGCCAAATTCGGATTTTTCCATTCCAAAAAAGGGTATGTGATGGATGGTGGCGGAGGATTTAGTTTCATATATACGTTCAAAACAACCGAATAAAAAATAAAAACAAGCTAAGAGCTATGAAAGCAGGCATCATCATGGGGTCGGACTCCGACCTGAAAGTAATGGGCGCCGCCCGGGACGTCCTCGAGGAACTGGGTGTGGAGACCGAAATAGACATCGTATCGGCTCACCGCACGCCCGAGAAAATGTTTGACTATGCCAAGAACGCCCATAACCGCGGTATCGGTGTGATCATCGCCGGGGCCGGAGGCGCCGCCCACCTGCCCGGCATGGTAGCTGCCATCAGCCCCCTGCCTGTAATCGGCGTACCGGTCAAATCCTCCAATTCCATCGACGGATGGGATTCCGTGCTGTCCATCCTCCAAATGCCCGCCGGAGTACCAGTAGCCACCGTCGCCTTGGACGGGGCGCGCAACGCCGGTATCCTGGGCGCCCAGATACTCTCCACGGCCGATCCCGCCCTGAGGGAACGCATCATCGCCTTCAAAGAAGCCCTGAAAGAGAAAGTCTTCAAGGCCAGCGAGAGAGTCCGTTCGGAGGGGAAATAGCCGACTAAAATACATCCGGCCCGCGCTCGCTTCCCGCCCCTTCGGGGCACGCTCGCGCGTTTGGGGGTACAGCTTTTACAATCCTTTGTGCCCCAATCACCTTGCTCCTGTCCCCCATTGCGTTAAAAGCAAAAAAACACGCCGCCATTTATCAAAATTTTTGCGTACTTTTGCGCGGTCGTAGCTTTTGGGAAAAAGCCCGACCCGCATAAAGTCCTATTTAATTATTTTATGTAGCAGACATTGAAAAAAACCTTCCCTGTTTTTGCACGCCGCAGCGTGTTTTTCATCCGCATCTGAGGGCACAGCCCCAGCAGAGTCCCGCATGCCTACAAGCGCCATATGCCGGGATTTTTAATTTTCAGTCGTTTCTCTAATCATAAAAAAGGCTTTCAAGCCACCCGGAACAAGGATGAAAACAAGTTACATAGATCTTATCGACCAAACGTTTTATTTTCCGCAGGAGGAATTCGGCCTCGACGGGGATAACCTCACCTTTCACGGCATCGACCTGATGGGATTGGTCGAAAAATACGGCACCCCGTTCAAACTCACCTACCTCCCCCGCATTTCGGAGAACATCCAGCGCGCCAAGAAGATATTTGCCGAGGCAATGAAAAAGAACGACTACCACGCCTCCTACAATTACTGCTATTGTACCAAGAGTTCGCATTACAGTTTCATCATGCACGAGGCGCTCAAGAACGACATACACATCGAAACTTCCTCGGCCTACGATATTCCCATCGTCGAAAAACTCATCGCAGAAGGACATTTGGCCAAGGACAGCTACATCCTGTGCAACGGATTCAAACGGGGAAAATACGTCGATTACATTGCCCGCCTCATCAATACCGGGCACCATAATACCATCCCGGTGATCGACAATGAGGACGAGATAGACTACCTCTCCGAAGCCATCGACGGGCCGTTCGAGATCGGCATCCGCATCGCCTCGGAAGAAGAACCTAAATTTACCTTCTACACCTCGCGTCTGGGCATCAAATACCGCGACATCGCGCCCCTGTACCGCCGGGTGATCAAGAACCACCCGAAGGCTCGTCTGAAGATGCTCCACTTTTTCATCAATACGGGTATCAAGGACAGCGCCTACTACTGGAACGAACTCCTGAAATGCCTCAAGGTATACGCCGACCTGAAAAAGGACTGCCCGGAACTCGATTCGCTCAACATCGGAGGCGGGTTCCCCATCAAGACCTCTCTGGCTTTCGAATACGATTACCAGTATATGGTAGATGAAATCATCAGCCAGATCAAAACGATGTGCGAAGATCGGGAAATCCCCGTGCCCAACATCTTTACCGAGTTCGGTACTTTTACCGTCGGGGAAAGCGGTGCGACCATTTACGAGGTCATGCATCAGAAAGAACAGAATGACCGCGAGCGCTGGGATATGATCAACTCATCGTTTATGACTACCCTGCCCGATGCCTGGGCCATCAACCAGCGATTCGTCCTGCTTCCGGTGAACCGTTGGAAAGACTCCTACGAAAGGGTATTAATGGGTGGGCTGACTTGCGATTCGGACGATTTCTACAACTCTGAACAGCACGTGAACGCCATCTATATGCCCAAGTTCAGCGAAAAGAAACCCTTGTACATAGGCTTTTTCAACACAGGTGCCTACCAGGACGAACTGGGCGGTGTCGGAGGAATACAGCACTGCCTGATCCCTCAGCCTCAGCATATCATCGTGGACAAGGATAAAGACGGCAATTTCACCGATTATGTATTCCGCAAGGAACAATCGGCCGAAGAGTTCATGAAAATCCTCGGTTATACGGATTAACCCGATTCCCAAGTGTAAGGCTTCAGTAAAAAATCAACTGTTTGATTTTTTACTAAAAATTTGGCGGTTTTAAAAATTTAACCCTATATTTGCACCGCTGTAGAGGTACCCTAGCTCAGTTGGTAGAGCAAAGGACTGAAAATCCTTGTGTCCCTGGTTCGATTCCTGGGGGTACCACTTGAAAAACCACGTAAAACGTTGTAACCATACCGGTTGCAACGTTTTTTATTTATCGGGGGTAAAACATAGGTAAAACATTTTTTGATTTAGTTGTTATTTATCTGATTTTCAGCGTATTAATTGGCGTGTGTGTTGATTTTTTCGTAACTTTACGGGGTTATTTCAAGAAAATACACGCATAACGGCTTGTGCGTACAGCGCATTACAGTCATTGGCCGGACTATGCAGGATTGAAGAAAAAGAGGTACATATATTGTTTAGAGGGCAACCGGAACACCAACCCTCGTAGTAAACAAAGCGTGCGCCCGCTTCTCGAAACTTTACCATTCGGCCGGAATCAAATACATTTACCGCAAATGCAACACGCGGGACGAATTTTTTGAATACTTACGGCAGTACACATTTAAGCGTTACCGGAATTACACGGTTTTATACATCGCATTTCACGGGCGACCGAACGGTATTTGTATCGGAAGCGATTTCATTACACTTGCGGAGGTCGCAGAGGCATTAGCAGGATATTTAAACGGTCGTATCGCTCATTTCGGTAGTGCAGTACGATGCGCACGAAACGCGCGAATATAGACGGTTTTTTAGACCGTACTGGGGCGGAACAGATTTCGGGCTACCGGAAGATTGTGGACTTCGTAGAAGCTTCGGTATGGGAGATGGTGTGGTTTATAAAATAAATTTTAGACATCTATATCGCTCCCAAACCCAATGCTACCAAATACTTCGGAGATATATGTTTTATTCTTGAGCTCACACTCCCATATCCTTACAACTCTCCATTTTTTCTTTATAAGAGCCTCCGTTACTTCTATATCTCGTTTCTGATTACGCGCAATTTTATTGCACCAATAATTTCGTTATCTTTTGGTTTAGTATTTCTACAATCATGCCCATGCCAAAAACATCCATCAAGAAAAATAGCTACTTTATCTTGAGAAATACAAAATCAGGATGCCCATATAATTACCCTATTATATGGTTACTTTTAAAAAATTCAATAAGCCTTAATCCCGTAGATTTATTACGCTTACTTTTCACTTTTCGCATAATATTACTACATTGTTCCTTTGAGAAAACATCAGTCATTTATTAATCCATTATCTATCCTATAGCGTCGTATTGCACAGGCAACATAAAAACCCAAATTTACAGGCACGGCATTCCCTATTAATTGCTCCATATCCGTCTTTCCTCCTATAAACCTAAAGGTTTTAGGAAAAGTTTGTATATAACTTCTTTCAAGTGTTGTCAATGCCCGGACCCCTTCTTTTGACTGGACAGGATCATTGTGTTTTAATCTGTAATTCGGAGGCATTGGACGATTCACTCCTCTAATAGTTGGACTGGGCTCATAAATACTGAATATTCCTCGTCGGGCGTAACTACGAGGACGTCTACAAGGCCTAAAGTATCGCCTAAATAATCTGCCACGGTCATTGATTTTTCAGAAAATCCATCAGATAAATAATTATCTATAAATCCATCCTGTTCCCCTAATCGACCAACCATAAAAATCTTTTTCTTTTTTGAGGCACTCCGCATTTACTCGCATCCAATACTATTTAACTGAGGCCATATTATGGGCAGCAGAACGAAAGGTACAGTACCTTTCGTTCTGCTGCCCATACATCTATACTATTTGTACGAATCGAAAAAAGAGATTTTTTACAGGAAATTCAGAGAATCCATAACGATTGAAGAGTTAAAGAAAAACAGCATCGTTAATTTCACCTATGTTCCGGAGCAAATAGCAAATTATATTTTATAATGAAGTTACAAATCGTCTATTTTTACCATCCATCAGGCTTGGTTTTTCGGCCCCTTATCGATAAAGCGTCTGCTCTGTCCGGAGAAATTAACCCGCTATGAAT
Organism: uncultured Flavobacteriales bacterium; assembly: GCA_938023515.1. Taxonomy (GTDB): domain Bacteria; phylum Bacteroidota; class Bacteroidia; order Flavobacteriales; family UBA1820; genus Merdimorpha. The sequence goes on along the minus strand of CALJDR010000053.1, from coordinate 42,005 downwards.
AAATCAATCGATTGGAAAATCCCGGATATACCATCTGTTATCCTACTAAACAAAAGGAATATCCTTCGGAAACCGGATGAAATGCAAAAGCGGAAAAATAAAGTGCGAGACAGGAAAGATCTGGATATGCCGTTAAAACTCCCAGAAAGGATTGTAAGCGACCTCGAACACATACCCGTCCGGATCGGCAAAATAGCCGCTGTAGCCGCCCCAAAATACTTTCTGCGGCTGCTTGAGCACCGTCCCTCCCAGCATAGTTACGGTAGCCATCAATTCATCCACTTCTTTTTCGCTGCGCACATTGTGGGCGATAGTCATCCCGGAAAACCGCGACGGTTCATGGGCAATGGTAACATCTTTGGCCAGTTCCTCAATAGGATACAATGCCAGCATGATCCCCGGCATTTCGAAAGCGATCATATCCCCGCTGCTTCTCTCCGAGCGTACCCAGCCAAGGCCTTTTTCATAAAAATCGAGCGAACGCCGAAGATCGGCGACCCCGAGAGTAATTAAAGTCAGACGCTGTTCCATCATTTTATTTTTCCCAGAAAACCGAGGTGATGTCCTGTAATAAAAAGTTCCGGTTATCTTTCACTGCAATCCTCTGTCCAGATATTCCGGCACCGGCTATTACCTTATAGAGCCGTTGGTTGGTTCGAGGACTGCGGAGGCCGCCTTTCTCCTCCACATAAGGCCCCAGTTTGACGTAATCGAACACCGACGGGTCGACCCCTTCCGGCAGTTCCTGCCGGCCGGAATACCAGCCCGTTTTAAGGCATCCTGATGTTTTTTTCCACAGGTAACCAGCTAATGCAGCCACTTCCTGCGGGGCGCCGTCCCCTCCCATAAAGCACAGGCAGGTAATATCGCGTCCGTATTTTTCCAATAAGCGGTCCAATACAGCCGTAGACAACTCATCGCCCACATCCCCTTTCAGGAAAGAACTATGGCAGCCCGGGCAACCCACAGGACAGCCCGAGAGGTTGACCGCCAGGGTCACCTCATCGGGAATTTCCTGAAAAACAATGTCGTAGTTGACGTATTTCAACATGCCGGGACCTTTTACATTTCCCCGGCTGCGTGGTTGTAATGGCGCATGGCTGCTTCTTTCTGGCGCGGACGCGAGAAATTGCTCACCCGTTTGAGGTAACCGATGACACGGGTCAAATAATCCGTATTCTGGCTATGGCAATGGGGGCATTCCTTGAGGTAACGCTTGTCGATATGCCCGCAATCGTTGCACACGGTATTGGGGATATTGAACGTGAAATAGTTGGTGCCTTCGCTGGCCGCCACGCGGAGGAGCTGGCGGTACTGCTGCTCGGACAAATGCTCGTCGAGGTTCATATGCAGGGCCGACCCGCCGGTAAGATGTTCCACATACCGCCGTCCGTGAAGTCGGAATTTGTCGAGTACGGTGAGTGAAGTATCCTCCACCACGTAAAAATAACTGTTGTAGCAATCGCGCGTCACCTGGTAACCGTCTTCACGGTCCCATTTGGCGTGTTTTACCCCTACGTTTTCCGCCGGGATCATTTCGCAGTTGAACATCACGTCCGCCGTACGGTACTGTTTGTTGTATTTTTCGATCAACCCCAGGATATCCTGTACGAAAGCCTGGTACTGCGGATTGTCATCGATGGCCAGCCCGAGGAATTCGGCGGCTTCTACCAGCCCGTTCACTCCGATAGTCAGGTACTGACGGCCCATATTGATATACCCGGCATCGAACAAGGGCAACATCCCGTTGGCCTGGAGATTTTTCAGGTTCTCGTTGTAGGCCGACTGATACTTATGCACCTTGTCTACCACGTCCTCCAAGAATTCGGTGTAAGGGATCCCTTTACCCACGGCATACTGGATACAACGGTTCAGGTTGATCGTCAGTACACTTTTGGAGCCAGTAGAAACACCTCCCGCACCCAGGGTATAGCTGAAACCGTTGTCCTGTATTTCGTTACGCAGGCGGCAGCAGCTGCTCAGAGAGTCGGCATTGTCGCTCATATAGGTAAAGAACGAGTGCCCGGCCGCATACATCCGGGCGGTCAGGTCACCGTAGGCTTTGTCCTTTACGTCGCCGTTCTCGGAAAGCAGCGCCATGGTTTCGACAGGGAACGTGAGGACTGTTTTCATGCGCTCTTCGTTGAACCACTGCATAAACCGGCGCTGGAGCCAGTCCAGGGAATCCCATTTGGGCCGCGAACCGTCGGGGAATACGAACTCGCCGAACAGGCTTTCGAAGTAGTAGCGGTCGTAATAGGCGATATTCCAAAATACGGCCTGGAAATTGCGCGCTCCGGTAGGCTGGTTGATGGAGTACACGATCTGCTCGAAGCAATCGGTGATCACCTTGTCCAGGCTCCGCTGTTTGAGCGAGAGGTCGACCTTCCGTCCGGCATCCTTGTAATAATCCTCCCCGTACTCCAGGCTGATGAAGTAATTGAGATACATCAGGAATTCGGGCGTGGCGCAAGCCCCGCTGAGCATACTGGAAACAATAAACACCATGTTGACGAACCCGCCGCAGAACGACTTGAGGTTGGTTGGCTTGGTGGAATTTCCCCCGATAGGTGTCGTGCCGGATAGCAGCCAGGGATACATTGTGATGCTGGCGCAGTAATTGGCCATGCTCGTTTCGTCGTTCTTGTAGATAAAATGTTTGTCCAGTAGTTCAAGATAGCTGTCGGCCATCTCTTTGCCGTACATCTCCTTGATGCGGTCAGTAAGCAGGCGGCGGTTGAGCCGGATGAAGTTCTGTTTGGGCAGTTCGCCGATCAGCGTGGCGATATTCTTGTTCTCTACGTTGGCATTGGCGTCGTACTTGCTGCCGGTGGCCGGGTTTTCGGCCTGGCAATAATCCACCAGGAAGGCCAGTTTGTCGCGCACCTCACGGTCCTCCAAATGGTGCTGGCGGTAGATGATAAACGATTTGGCCACACCGTAATACCCATGGCTCATCAGGGCCAGCTCGACCTGGTTCTGGATCTCCTCCACACTCGTCCCCTCGTGGATGTAGAGGCTGGAGGTGAGTTTTTCCAGCAGTTCATTGGTAGCCGTCTTGCCGACCGACCGGAAGGCCTTTTCGATGGCCGCCGTGATCTTGTCCATGGAGAACGGCTCTTTTTGCCCGTCCCGTTTTACGATGTAGAAATCGGATGGTTTCATAATTATTCCTATGGTTCGTTTATATATTGTATGTCTTGTCCACACGATGGGCCCGCCCTGCAGGGATGTGCAATGCTCTAAGGATAAAGAAGGAAATGAAAGGAAAACGAAATGCGCACCGACGCGCCGGATTCCAACCGTTCCCGTGCTTTAACTCCCGAAAGCAGAAATCTCGATAGGGTCTTTCGGCAGGTCTTCTGGCTTATCTCTCCCTCGGAACGCCTTCCCACAAAATCGCAGTGGCATCTTTTTCCGGGTTCGGCGAGAATCACAGCAGCGGGTACTGTTACCGGATCGCACGGTATTCCCTCTTGGGGCGGAGCGAATTTCCGCCACCGAAAGCGTCGATAAAAGTAGCAATAAATAGAGGCTCGTAAAAGCAATCCCCGGAAAAAATTTGAGGGCATCTTTATACACTACCGGGAGGGCAATTCCGGCAAAAATCTCCGGTCTGCGGGAGCCGGGACAAGGGGAATCAAAGTTATGATAAGGAACTTTTTCCGTCAGAAAAAATCCCCTGCCGGCAAACGACAAGGGACTTCGGATCTTTTTATTCTTTTTCCGATCGGCAGAGTGCGAAAAGATCAACCTTTATCGCCCCGAAGGAATTGCTGCATCTTCTCACGCAGCAAGGCTCCCTGTACCGGTTTGGACATATAATCGTTGCAGCCGGCCTCAAGGGTACGTTGTTTGTCCTGGTCGAAAGCGAACGCTGTGATCGCGATAATCGGAACGGCCGTGTCTTTCTTGCGGATTTCCCGGGTAGCCTGCAGACCGTCCATCTCCGGCATTTTCACATCCATCAGGATAATGTCGGGGTGCAGCTTTTCGTGCATTTCAACCGCTTCCAGGCCGTTGAGGGCCCGGACTATGTGGTATTCCTTTTTCAGCAGCAGAAAAAGGAGCAGGTAATTGCTGTCGGTATCCTCGGCGATAAGGACAGTCGGGCGGTTTTCGTCCGAATGGCCGGTCAAACAGGATCCTGATTCTATCATATTGCTTTCCATTTCAGATTCGTACGCTCCTTCCACGAAAGGCACGGAAAACCAAAACGTGGAGCCTTCCCCTTCTTTCGATTCCACCCCGATGCGGCCGCCCATCTGCTCAACAATGCTTTTGCAGATGGAAAGTCCGAGGCCGGTGCCCTGGACAAAACTGTTGAGTTTGACAAAGCGGTCGAAAATAGCCTGTTGCTGATCGGGGGGAATACCGGTTCCCGTATCCCGGACATAAAACAGTATCTCTTTTTTCGGCTCCAGGCGATATCCTAAAGTAATTGACCCTTCGGCAGTGAATTTCAGGGCATTGTTGATGAAATTCGATATGAGCTGCATCAACCGGTTCTTGTCGCTGATCATACGGCATTGCGGGAGATGCTCCCCGAAACGAAGTTCCACCCCGGTATCGGCCGCCTTCATTCCGAGCGACCGGATAATCTCGGTACACAATTGATTCACATCCACTTCGCCGTTGACAAACTCGAACGTACCGGCCTCTATCTTGGACAGGTCGAGGATATCGGAAATGAGTTTGAGCAAAAGGTCGTTGTTTTCCTGTACGATACTGATGTACTCTTTCTTTTCTTCCGCGTCCTCGGCCTCGACCAGCAGATTCGAGAAACCGACAATCGCATTGAGCGGAGTACGTATCTCATGGCTCATATTGGCCAGGAAAGCACTCTTGAGCCGGTCCGAAACTTCGGCACGGTTCTTGGCCTCGATCAGGTTCTTCTCCGTCCGTTTCAGTTCGGTAATATCATAGTTCACGCAGACCATCTCGAGTTTCGAGGGGTCGGTGTTCAGCATATTGCGCATTACATTGACACGCGTCCATTTATTGCCTTATTGCCCTGGGGCGTGCTTATCTGCAGGTCGGCGGTAAAATTGTCGATCTCGCCCAGTTTTACCCGGCGGATGCACTCCATCAGGTAACTCTTGTCGTCCGGATGGACATGATTGTATACTCCAAGCACCTCCCGGAGCGGCGTGTCTTCCTTCTCGCCCAGGTTGTGATACCACTGTGGCACCCCGTACCCCTCTTTGGTAAGCAGGTCAAAACGGCAGTAGCCCACCTTACCGAAACGGCAGACCATCGAGAAAGAACTTTCAAACTCGGCGATCCGGCTGTGGGCCCGGTTGATCTCGGTATTGTCCATGTTGATGAGCATGAAGTTGATCAGTTCGCCCTGCGAATCGTACAGCATACTTACCGTAGTATATATCTCTATAGATCCGGTCTTCTGGCAGGAGTAGTAATCGCCGATATGGTCGAAAGGATAGACGAGTTTAAAAGAAACATTTTCCCGGTTGCGGACCTTTTCCTTGATATCTTCAGGGACATTGGGGTTCGAGAAAAAATCGACGCCGAGGGTTGTTTCTTTATCCTTCACCCCGAATATCTCCATATCCTTGTTGTTCAGGTCTATCAGGAGCCCCTCCTTGTTGTAAAGCTCCACTCCGGCCGGGAGGTTGTCGTAAATGTTGCGCAGGATCTTTTCACTGCGGTCCAGGGCCTGATGCGCTTCATATATTTCAGTCATGTCGGACATCAGGCAGATCACCTCGTCCTTCTGGGTCGAATACATGATCGTCCGCACATATTTGCAGGCATCTTTCATGTAATCGGTCATGTCTATATATTGCTCGCTATGGAGCACCTGTGCCAGCACCGGAAGTTCAACGCTCAGATTGCGGCCTTTTTCGCTGGCGCGGAAACCAATATAGTCCTCCTTTTCACAATTCCATACGATGCGTTCCGTGGCATCGTTGGCATCGAGGAAAATATAATCGGACAGGTTGCCCTGTCTGTCGTAAAGCATCTTCAACCGGAGATAGCCTACCGGCATATGCTGGTAAAGGCCCCGCAGGTACGTCCGCTCCTTGCTGGCTTCCTGCTCCGATTTCTGGAGCTCCATACAGATATTGATGACATTGGCCAGCGAAGAAAACCACTGGCAGTCTTCGTTGGTCCACCGGTGGGCTTCCTCGACGATATCGATACCCACATACCCCCAGACACCGTCTTTGGCGATAAGCGGCACGACGATCAGGGATTTTATATTCTGTACGGACAGAAATTCTTTCTCGACCGCCGCCTCGGACGGGAGATCGTCCAAATCGGAAAGGATGATCGATTGGCCGGTACATACCTGCCGGGTCCACCAGGGTGTATCCGCCATCGGGAGGTGATCTATCCGACCCTGTTCCTGGCTTACATTTTTATCCGCTACTTCATACGTACAGGTCTGAGTCTTGTTTTCCAGGTCGTATTCGATGATATAAGCACGGCCTCCTTTAAAGAGCTTAAGTATGTCGCCGAGTATCTTGCGAATGATCTCGTCCACCGATTCGGCATGGAGGAAAGACAGCAGCGTGTGGGATATGCTGTTGAGTTGGTACAGCAAATCGTTGGTCCGCAACACCGACTCCTCGTTTTCCGGAATATCCTCTCCGGGTACGATCTGGGCGTACCCTATATGGATGACCGATCCGTCCTCCTGTGTAATACGGTCGATCACTTTGGCCCGTATCCAGATTTCGCCTTTCGGAGTCCGGACAGGGATCGAACGGTCGTAAATAAACTGATTGGCATATGTATCGAATTCGCTGCGCAGGCGGTCCCGGAATTCCGGACGTACGTAGCCTATAAACTCTTCAAACGGAATCTCGCTTTGCGAAAAGCCCAAAAGATCCCTGAAGTAATCCGAAAAAATATAAGTACGGCGTTTAAAATCTGCCTTCCACCATCCGATCTTGGCATCGGAGAGAATACGCCCGATTATTTCGTTCTCATTCATTTCTCTTTATCCTCAAAAAATCTCTCTATTTCTTCTATTTATTAGTATTCTTGCTGTGCTCACCGGTATAATGCCGGACTTTCTCCCGCAGGATCTCGGCATGAACAGGCTTGGGCAGGTAATCGTCGAACCCGCTGTCGTACACCCGCTGTTCGTCCTGGGCAAATGCAAAAGCCGTCACGGCAATGATAGGCACCTCGGCGGACAATTTCCGTATTTCGGCCGTCGCCTGGTACCCGTCCATCAAAGGCATCTTGAGGTCCATCAATATGAGGGCCGGGTGCAGGTTCTTGAAGAACTCAACCGCTTCGACACCATCGTGGGCATGTACAAGCGTACATTCCCGAGACAGGATCGCTTCGAACAACTTGTAGTTGCTCGGGTTGTCTTCGGCGATCAGCACCAGCGGTTTTCTCTCTTTTGTTGCAGCGGGAGCCTCTGGAGCAGCCATTTCAGGCGGACATTCTTCCGCCGGGGGCTGGCCGTCCTGCGAATCGTAAGGAATGGTGAACCAAAACGTTGATCCCTGCCCTTCGGCCGATTCCACGCCGATGCGCCCGCCGAGTTTTTTGACGATCGTTTCGCTGATGGCCAGCCCCAATCCCGTGCCCTGGGAGAAACTGTCCAGTTTGACGAAACGGCCGAATACATGGTCGCGTTTGTCCGCCGGAATGCCCCGGCCCGTATCGGCCACGTAAAAGTAAAGTTCTTTTCCCTGCTGTCTGTATCCGAGACGGATGCTCCCCTTCTCAGTAAATTTTATGGCATTATTGATGAAATTGTTGACTACCTGCGACAGACGGTTACGCTCGGTATGGACGATACAGTGGGGAAGCCGCTGGTCGAAAGATATTTGGACCTTTTCCCCGTCGACTTTTAACCGGGTCATTTGTTCTATCTCGGCCAACAATTCATTGATATCCACATCGCTGTAAACAAATTCCAGCGTTCCGGCCTCGATCTTGGACAGATCGAGGATGTCCCCGATCAATTGCAGGAGCAGCGCATTATTACTTTCTATGATGCTCAGGTATTCCTGCCTTTCTTTTTCGTCGTCCGTCTGGGCCAGCACGGACGAAAAACCGACGATCGCATTGAGCGGGGTGCGGATCTCATGGCTCATATTGGCCAGGAAAGCGCTCTTGAGCCGGCTGGATTCCTCGGCCTGTTCCTTAGCGAGCATCAGGTTCTGTTCCATTCGCTTGCGCTCGGTAATGACGATACTCGACCCGATAATGGTTTTCGGTTTTCCGGCCTTATCGTATTCGTAGACGGCGCCCTGTTTGTCGATCCATTCGTACTCGCGGTCGTTGTACCAATGCACCTGGTACACTTCATGGAACTCTTTCCGTTTTCCGGTCACCAGGTCGGTAAACACTTCCCGCATATGTTCGCGGTAGTCCGGGTGGATCGATTCGACATATTTATCGACCGTGCAAAAGTATTTTCCGTCTATGGGTTCGGGCTGGCTCTCGTGGTGGTAAATATGATAATCGCACGAGAACGTTTGGGAAGGAACGTCGCAGTCCCAGGGAAGTACCTTGGAAAGGCTCAGGACCGAGCTCATCATGGAGTTCGTGATCTCCAGTTCCTCTTTGGCGCGGGTGAGCGATCTTTCGAGTTCTTTATGCTCGTTCACCGAGACCGTTGTCCCTATCAGCCGCACGACGCGACCGGAGGCATCCCGTTCGTCCACCGATACATGGAGTTCCACCCATACGTAATGGCCTGTACCCCGGAAATCGACCCGGGCCACCGTCTGCACGCGTTCCATTTCCCCGGCTTTGAGGGCCTCGAAATAGCCCGCAACGATCGGCCGATCCTCCGGATAGAGCGCTGAAAAGAAGAAAGAACCCGGAAGTTCCTTATCCCAATCGAGCGTTTCCTTGTACTGCCCGGCTATCTGGGCGGAATCCAGGATAAAGACATTTCGGGTAGTGTCGTACATCCAAAGCGTGAGCCGGGCGATATGAAGAGCCAGCGTCAGCTTATGGGTAATGGATTCGACCTCTTCCTGCTGGCGCTGGATGTCGGTCACATCCTGCGTGCTGCATATCAGCCATTTTACTCCGTCCGAGGCGAAAATATTCTTGGTGACCATTAGGGAGTGTTCTTTCCCGTCGGCCAAAACTATTTTTTCGATGCTTTCGTATTTCCCCGTTTCCCGGGCCAGCTTGCGGTCGAACTCCCGGTAATAATCCGCCCGCTCGCGCTCCATGAACTGATACTCGGTATTGCCCACCATCTGTTCGGCTGTATAGCCGAAAATGGAGGACTGCCGGCTCCAGAAAATGTACGTTTCGGTCTCCATATCCTTGATGGAAGTGGGGATCCCGATATTGTCCAGCGCTTTGTTCAAAAACGCGCGGAGTTTTTCGGATTCGAGCCGGTGAAGGGTATTCTGGGTGATATCGCGCAGAAAAGTGACGACACGTCCGGGAGTTAAAGGAGCCGTGCAGACTTCGAAATAGACCAGGCTGCCATTTACCGGGATACTGAACTCAAAACGCTTCCGGAGCCCTTGGTGCAGAGAATCCAGAAGGTGCCCCCGATAATCGTCGGCCATCTTTTTGTCGAGGATGACCTGGTCCACGCTCATACCTACCATTTGGCCGGAAGGAATGGGCAGTAGCGAATCGTCGGCATTTATCACTTGCATGATACGAAGTTCTCCGTCATGCACAAAGATCATATCGGGACTCAAGGAAAGCAACTGTTCAGCCGATATCCCCTGGATACCATCCTGCTGACCTGCCGGAGACTGTTCCCGGCCGGATCCTGATTCGGAGAATATTTTCATGGCACTACCGCAATTCTAATCATTTTACCCCTAAAGACTTTTCCTAAAAGGCTTTCAATCCGTTTTTTTCCGCCTATTATTTCTTCTCCCTCAGTCATTTTCCAGATTTCAGTCTTCATTTCTTTCGGCATGTGGGAAATAAGCCCCCCCCTGTCAACCTTTACGAACTCAGGTAAAACAGATTAGAAACTCCATCCCCGCATTTCGCAATAAAAGTAGCTAATTTTTATCTATTACCAACATTTTGCCCCTGCAAAAAGCACAAATTGTCGATTATCGAGTTTGCAAACCGCAATATATTTAACGACAATCACTTAAAATCCCCTTTGAATTATTCGAAAAACCCTTTGATATAACACCCGGCCGGGTTACCTTTGGCAGGATAACCGCTAAAAAACTCAATCGATGAAAAAAATCAGTCTTATTTTATTTTTATCCCTGTTCCTGCTGCCCCTCGGCCATACCGCATGGGGACAGGACGCCGGAAAGAAAGAGTGGAAACTCATCTGGAAGGACGACTTCAACGGCAAAAAACTGAATCCCAAGAAATGGAACGTACTGATCCGGGAGACCAGCAAACACGACGAACTCCAGTACTACATCCCCGAAGAAGTTTACTTGCAGGACGGCAACCTGCGCATCCGCAGCAGCAAAAGGGATTATGGAAACAAACATTATACCAGCGGCCGCCTGGATACGAAAGATAAATTAGCCATCACTTACGGAAAGATCGAGATCCGCGGAAAACTACCCGTAGGACAAGGCATCTGGCCCGCTTACTGGCTTTACCCCCAGAACCGCGACTGGGCAATGGAGTACGTCATGCAGGAGGCTGTGGCCAACGGTAAGGAAACTTCGATCCCCGAACTGCGCCCCTGGTATACCGAAATCGACATGATGGAATTCCTCGGACACGAACCGAACGTGTTCTACGCCACGTATCATTACAATTCCTTCAAAGGGAAGAAAATGACTTCCTCGGCCAAATACGTGGCGGACTTCAACTTCTCGGACGACTACCACACCTACGTGCTGGAATGGGAGCCCGAAGCCATCCGTTGGTACATCGACGGAAAACTCATCCATACCGCCACCGAAGGCGTTCCGCACGAGCCTCATTTTCTGATAATGAACACGGCTATCGGCGGCAGCTGGCCGGGAAACCCGGACGAGACGACGGTATTCCCACAGTATCACGACATAGACTACGTGAAAGTATACCAGAGAAAATAACCGCTAAGCCGGCATCTCCCGGCCTAACAACACTTATTGTCCCCATCTAAAAACCCCGCACGGATACCGTACGGGGTTTTTGGTAAGAGCAACAACGGGCTATCTCTTCAAGATATCCGGCAGATGCTTCATATTGCTCTTGATGGTATCAACCACCTCGCTTACCCGCCCGTCGAAGGCGAGCCTGACCATGGAGGAAGCGAATCCCCACATCTGGCCGAACTCTATTTTGGGCGGCAGGGCCAGAGCGTTTGGGTCGGTCATGACCTCCACCAGTACGGGGCCTTCGGTAGCGAGGGCTTTTTTCAGCGTCTTTTTCACGTCCGCAGGTTTGCTCACCGAGAATGCCGTCATACCCATCGCACGGCCCACTTCGGCAAAATTCGGATTGTACATGCCCGTCTGCCAGTCGGGCAGTCCGGCTACTTCCATCTCCAGTTTCACCATACCCAGGGCCCGGTTGTTGAACACGATCAGTTTGATCGGCAGCTTGTACTGCACGATAGTTGCCAAGTCGCCCAGCAGCATCGAAAGGCCGCCGTCGCCGCAGAAAGCGATGATCTGCTGATCCGGTCGGGCGAAGGCCGCGCCGATAGCCATCGGCATGGCATTGGCCATCGAACCGTGGTTGAACGATCCGAGCATTTCGCGCTTACCCGTGCCCGTCAGGTAGCGGGCTCCCCAGACACAGCACATACCGGTATCGACCGTAAAGATCGCGTCGTCGTCGGCCAGTTTGTCGATCACCGTAGCTACATATTCGGGAGCGATCATATCGTCCTCTCCTTTTTTGGCCGCGATATTGGCCATCGTCTCCCGCAGGCCTGCATATACGCTCAACTGCTCCTGCAGGAAATCGTCATTCTCCTTTTCCTCGAGCAGGGGCAAAAGGGCTTCGATCGTGTCCTTTACGTCGCCGCCCAGGGCCATATCCACTTTTGCCCGGCGCCCAATGCGCTCGGGCCGCACATCCACCTGCACGATCTTGCACCCGGTAGGCATGAAATTCTCGTACGGAAAATCCGTGCCGAGCAGGATAAGCAAATCCGACTCATGCATGCTGGCATAGGCGGATGGGAGCCCCAGAAGGCCGGTCATGCCGATCTCGTACGGATTGTCGTATTGGATGGCCAATTTGGATTTAAAACTATAGGCGATCGGCGCTTTGATGACCGACGCCAGCTTGACCAATTGGTCGTGGGCGCCTTTGGCCCCGACACCACAGTAAATCGTAATTTTCTTGTGGGAATTGATCAACTGGGCCAATGCCTGGAGTTCCGAATCCTGCGGGCGGTACACACCCTTGGTCGGCAACAGAAATTCGGCAGTCGATCCTTCTTCCGCTTCCTCAGCCGCCAGGTCGCCGGGCATCCCGATGACCGACACCTCCCGCCGGAGCAGGGAGTGCTGGAGCGCCTGCTGAAGCATCCGGGGGAACTGGTGCGGGGTGACTGCCACCTGATTGTACCCGCTGCAATCGTCGAACAGGCGAATGGTATTCGTTTCCTGAAAATACGAGGTGCCGAATTCTTCCGAAGGGCAAGTGGAAGCGATGGCCAACACAGCCGCATTGCTACGATGCGCATCGTACAACCCATTTATCAGGTGCACATGCCCCGGGCCGCTGCTACCTGCGCAACAGGCGATCCCGTTCAGTTCGGCCTCGGCCGCTGCGGCATAAGCCCCGGATTCTTCATGGCGCACATGCACCCACTGGACACTGCCCAGACGGCGCACCGCATCGTTCACATGGTTCAGGCTGTCGCCCGTTACGGCGTAGATACGTTTGATCCCGGCCTGGGCTATGGTCTCCACAAGCTGGTCTGCTACAATTTTTCCCATAATTATATTGTTTTAAGGTTTTGCACGGGTATGGTTTGGCAAAAAAGGCGCCGACAAACCGTCCGGTCGGGAAAAGGCCCCGCACCGGCATTCTTTTGTCTCAGTCCAAAAATAACAAATATTAGCGGAAGTTTTTAGCAGTTTAAAAAAGATTAACATAACGCCTCCTTTCCATTCGTGGGGGATGAAAAGGAGGCATTGCTCTTTATCTCCGAGGGATCTTACTCCAAAAAAGCTTCGTTGATCGCGTCGAGCAGGTACTCTTTCGGATCGGCCATGTATTCCCAGAACATCACCCCACCCATGCCGTTCTCTTTGGCATACAGGCATTTTTCCTTAACGGAGCGTTCGTCGTCATAGGTAATGAACACCCGGTCTGTGGGATGGAACAAATAAGGGGCGCGGGCCGCCTCGTCCCAATATTTCACAAAGCCTTTTTGGTTTTCCAGGCTGTCTTTTATCCGGGTAAAGCCGCCCCCGCCGCGCACTTGCTTGACAACCGTATCGCCGACTCCCGCCTGCGAACCTTCTTTCAGTTCGAATGCGCGGGAGGAGAACGCGATGCCCATCACGAGTTTCTCGGCCGGCACACCTGCCGCCCGGAACGCCCGGAATGCCGCATCCCCGCTGTTGTCCACGGGATATTTCTCCGAAGCATATAAATTGGTGTGATGTACGGCCAGCGTATCGGGATAGTAATCGTAGGTCATCAGGTTGATATAGTCGAGGTACTGCTGGGCCTTGTCCATCTCGGTCATATCGGCGAATTTCTTGAAACCGCCCACCGCCGTGGTGAGCAGGTATTTTTTGCCTGTGACGTTTTCCAGCGAATCGAGGCTGTGGCGCAATGCCTGAAACATCAGCGTATAGTTTTCCTTGTCTTCGGGCCGGATGACGTTGCCTTTCAGGCCTCCGAAACCGGGATATTCCCAGTCGATATCCACTCCGTCCAGATCGTACTGCCCGACGATATCCGCCGAGGTACTCGCAAAAAGGGCGCGCCCTTCGGGGGTGAGCACGGCATCGGAAAAGGTGCCGCTCCACGTCCAACCGCCGATGGAGATGAGTATTTTGAGGTCCGGATTCCGGTCTTTCAGCGCATTGAGCGCCCGGAAATTGACCGTATCGGTCGCCTCGTTGGTCAGGACGGCCCGCCCGTCTATCAGGTTAACGAAGGCGTAATTGATATGCGTAAGTTTTTCCGGCGATATCTTACCGACATCCACCAGTCCGCGGTATCCGCCCACATAGGCGATCACGGCGGGTTTTTCCGGCGTTTTGTCCGCATTACCGGCACAGGATGTCCACAAAGGGAAAATGGCGCAAAGGCTTAAAAGGAAGACAAATGGTTTCATAGTTGTGTGTTGTTGTTCGACTTAATATACGATTTTCAAAGTTAACGATTGGTTCGGACTTTCGGCCCTTGTTTTTTCAACGACCGGGGAAAAATCTGAGAAATTTCTCCCGATCCGGAAAATAATTTAACACCGATGAGAAACAGGCTTGCTAAAATCCCGGAAAATCCTTATACTTACAGGGAAATTCCGGGGCTTCCCGGAGGCATACAACATCTATTAAACCCAAACAATGACCATGAAAGTAGGATTATTCATTCCCTGCTACATCGACGCCATATACCCGGAAGTGGGCATCGCCACTCTGGAGCTTCTGGAAAAACTCGGAGTGGACGTCGGGTATCCCACGGAACAAACCTGCTGCGGGCAGCCCATGTCCAACGAAGGGGATTTCAAGAATTCCAAAGCAGCGGAAGAGCTTTTCGTAAAGAATTTCAAGGATTTCGACTATGTCGTCGGGCCGGCCGGCAGCTGCGTGAAACAGGTTCGTGTCCATTACGACCGTCTGGAACAGACCGACGAAGTGAAACACGTGCGGGAGAACACGTACGAGTTGGTCGAATTCCTGCACGACATACTGAAAATTAAATCGTTACCCAGAACCTCCTTCCCCCACCGGGTAGCCCTGCACAACAGCTGCAGTTCCATCCGGGGACTCGGTATCGCCAAACCTTCGGAACTGATGGGCGCACCGTTCAACAAATCCGCCGACCTGCTTTCGCTGGTGGATGGCGTAGAGATCGTCCGTATGAGCCGCCCCGACGAGTGCTGCGGATTTGGAGGGACGTTCTGCGTGACGGACGAGGCGGTGAGCGCCAAAATGGGCAAGGACAAAGTGGCCGACTATCTCACCACAGGCGCCGAATACGTGGTATCTCCCGATATGTCGTGCCTGATGCACCAGATGGGCATTGCCCGGCGGGAAGGCATGACCGGGCTTCAGTTCGTGCACATCGCACAGGTACTCAACGGCGGACCTTTTAAACCCGAACAGGTATGAGCGACAAAAAAGTAGACGTGGTGCGGAATTCGGCCGAATTCATCCACGAAGACAATGTGCATGAAAAAATGCACGACAAAAATCTCTGGAACGTGCGCATGAAGCGCGACCGCATCGCCGCGGCCATGCCCGAATGGGAGGAACTCCGCGACCTGGCCTCCCGGATCAAGGAACACACCCTCTCCCATCTGGACCAATACCTGGAAGAGTTCGAGAAGAACGCCACCGCCCGCGGCGCCGTCGTGCACTGGGCCCGGGATGCGGCAGAGCACAACCAAATCGTCTTCAGCATCCTGCAGGAACGGAAGGTCACTTCCGTGATCAAGAGCAAATCGATGCTGCAGGAAGAATGCGGAATGACGCCCTTTCTGGAGGCCCGGGGTATAGAAGTGACGGAATCCGATCTGGGCGAACGCATCCAGCAGTTAGACCACCAAATGCCGGCGCATATCGTTATGCCGGCCATCGAAAAAACGACTAAAGACGTAGCCGAGCTTTTCGCCCGCACGATCGGCACCGATCCCAATGACACCGACCCTCATTCGCTGGCCGAGGCCATGCGGCAGAATGCCCGCCCGCGGTTCCTTAAAGCCGGGGCCGGGATGACGGGAGCAAATTTCGCCGTGGCGGAGACGGGTTCGTTCGTAGTATGCACCAACGAGGGCAACGCGGACATCGGAGCTTCCGTTCCGCCCCTGCACATCGCCAGCATCGGCATCGAAAAAGTACTGCCCAAAGTGGAGGACTTGGGCGTATTCGTTCGCCTGTTAGCCCGCAGCGCGCTCGGTACTCCGGCCACACAGTACACCTCCCATTTCACCGGCCCGCGCAAAGGCGGCGAACTGCATATCATCCTCACGGACAACGGGCGCAGCACCCGGCTGGGTAAGGAGGATTTTTGGCATTCGCTCAAATGCATCCGGTGCGGGGCGTGTATGAATACCTGCCCGGTATACCGCCGAAGCGGCGGTCTGGCTTATCAGGCTACGTATTCGGGCCCCATCGGCATTATCCTGGATCCTACATTCGACGCGTACCGGTACAGCGAACTGCCGTTCCATTCCACCCTATGCGGGTCCTGCTCGGACGTATGCCCGGTGAAGATCGACATCGCCGATCAGATCTACAAATGGCGCGAAGTGATGGCCGAAAAGAAATACCTGCCGGCAGGGCGGCGGGCGGCATTTGCCGCGGCGGGCGAGGTCTTTGCCCATCCGGCCCTTTTCCGCACGGCGGAAGCGGCAGCTGAAAAAGTACTGCCCGTAGTACCGGATTTCCTGATCTACAACAAGTCCCTGAACCCCTGGGGGCGCGACCGGGAAATGCCGGTATTCGCCAAAGAGACTTTCCGCGACTGGTATTTGAAGAACCGTAAAAAAGATGACAAAAAATGAGCACCACAAGAGAATATATCCTGCAGGCCGTCCGGGAAAACGCCCGGATGGAGAAAACGCCCTATCCGCAAATACCCGATTTCCCCAAAAGCGAGAAGCCGATCCTCGAAGAGTTCAAGGAAAGCCTGATGGAGGCCGGAGGCACTTGGAAAGAAGTGTCCGGCCCGGAAGAAGCCGCCCGGCTAATCCTGGAACTCCATCCCGACGCCCGGGTCATTTGCTCGGCTGCACCCGAAGTCAAGGGCACGAAAGACATCGCCGGCATTACCGATCCGCACGATACGGAAGACGTGGACGTGGGCGTCATCCGGGCGGATTTCGGGGTATCCGAGACTGGCATGGTGTGGCTGCGCGAAAAAGACCTGAAGGTCAATTCCCTGGGGGTGCTCTCCCAGCACCTGGTCATCCTGCTCGACCCGCAGCGCATCGTCCGGGACATGTACGAAGCCTATAAAAAAGTAGACCTCCAGACGGATAACTACGGTTGCTTCATGATGGGCCCGTCGGCCACGGCGGACATCGGCGCAGTTATGGTCCAGGGAGCACAAGGGGCCCGGAGTCTGACTGTCTTTTTTATGTAGTTCCGTATCTCTTCCACCCATCTGAAGGATCATCTTTAAATCCGGCCGTCTTTACAAAGACGGCCTTATTATTCAAGATAAACTCTTGCAAGATAATTATCCCTATCGAACGCTTATCCGACAAAACAAAGACAACATCCCTGTGCACAGTATTTTTCACTAACTTTGTGGCAATCGAAATACTTCGGACAATGAAAATACTTTTCATGGGATTGGGCTATATCGGACTTCCAACCGCAGCCGTCGCCGCAAGTCGGGGGCTGGTGGTAACCGGCGTGGATATCAACCGGGAAGTGGTAGACACCATCAACAGAGGGGAAATACATATCGTCGAACCCGGCTTGCACGAGGTAGTCCACAAAGCCGTGTCCGGCGGCAAACTGAAAGCCACTACTACCCCTGTGGAAAGCGATGTCTACCTGATCGTCGTGCCCACGCCGTTCAAAGGCAATCATACCCCCGACATATCGTACGTCGAAGCAGCCACCCGTTCGGTGCTCCCGCTGCTGAAAGAAGGCGATCTGTTCATCATCGAATCGACCTCCCCGGTAGGCACGACCGACAAGATGGCCCACCTGATCTTTGAAAAACGCCCCGAACTTCGGGATAAAATTCACATCGCTTATTGCCCGGAACGCGTGCTGCCCGGCAACGTGTTGTACGAACTGGTGCACAACGACCGCGTCATCGGAGGGATAGACCCGGAATCTACCGAAAAAGCCGCCGGGTTCTATTCTCAATTCGTCGAAGGGAAACTACACCGGACTAACGCCAAGACTGCCGAAATGTGTAAACTGACCGAGAACTCGTCCCGGGACGTGCAGATCGCCTTTGCCAACGAACTTTCCCTGATCTGCGACAAAGCCGGCATTAACGTATGGGAACTCATTTCTTTGGCCAACAGACATCCACGCGTAAACATCCTCCAACCCGGAAGCGGTGTGGGCGGCCATTGTATCGCCGTAGACCCGTATTTCATTACGTCCGATTTTCCGGTAGAATCCCAACTGATCGCTAAATCCCGCGAGATCAACAATTATAAGGCTTTCTGGTGCGCGGAAAAAACCCGGCAGGCCATCAAGGATTTCGAAATAAAGAACGGCCGCAAAGCCCGTGTCGCCCTGATGGGACTGGCTTTCAAACCGAATATCGACGACCTGCGCGAAAGTCCTGCCAAATACATCGCCTCCAAGGTGATGGAGAGCGGGGATGCTGACTATATGATCGTCGAGCCAAACATTACCGAACATCCGGTATTCAAACTGACAGATTACAGGGAGGCCTACCAAAAAGCGGACGTAGTCGTCCTGTTGGTAGCCCACGACCCGTTCAAAGAACTCCCTTACGACGACAAAAAGACGATACTCGATTTTTGCGGTATTTTTAAGAAATAACCTTTTCCCAAGACACGAAAAAAGCTCGCCCGAATGAAAACCATCCTGCTTGTTTTCGGTACCCGTCCAGAGGCCATCAAAATGGCCCCTCTGGTGAAAGAATTCGGGAAATGCCCACAGGATTTCCGCACCATCGTATGCGTTACGGGACAGCACCGCGAGATGCTGGACCAAGTATTGCGCCTTTTCGAGATCGTTCCGGACTATGACCTGAATATCATGAAACAGGGACAGGACCTTTATGACATAACGTCCCGGGTTCTGACGGGTATGCGGGATGTACTGAAAGAAAGCCGTCCGGACATTGTGCTGGTACACGGAGATACGACCACGTCCACGGCAGCGGCATTAGCCGCATTTTATCAGCAGATACCCGTAGGGCATGTAGAGGCGGGGCTCCGCACACACGACATTTACAACCCATGGCCGGAAGAGATCAACCGCCAGATCACCGGACGGATCGCTGCCTACCATTTCGCCCCGACACCCCTCTCCCGGGAGAACCTGCTGAAAGAAAATATAGCCCCGGAAAAAATCTCGGTCACCGGCAATACGGTGATCGATGCCCTTTATCGGGTCATCGATAAAATAAAAGAAAATAACGATCTCTCCATTCGTTTGAAAAAGAGCATCCGGCAGGCCGGATACGATGCCGACAGGCTGAACGGCGGGAAAAAGCTGATACTTATCACGGGGCACCGGCGGGAAAATTTTGGGGATGGGTTCATACACATCTGTCAGGCTATTAAAACCCTGACTGAAAAATACCCCGAAACGGACTTTGTGTACCCTATGCACCTCAACCCCAATGTCCGCAGGCCTATCGTGGAAGTTTTCGGGGAAAAGACCGGGGAAAACATATTCTTTATCGAACCGCTGGAATATCTCGATTTCATATTCCTGATGGAAAAGAGCTTTCTGATACTCACAGACAGCGGCGGCATCCAGGAAGAGGCTCCCGGCCTTGGGAAACCGGTACTGGTGATGCGCGAAACGACAGAACGCCCCGAAGCACTCGCCGCCGGAACGGTAAAACTGGTTGGGACCGACTATAGTAAAATTGTCGGGGAAACATCCCGCCTGCTGGATGATCCGGCTTACTACTGCTCGATGAGCCGGGCCGCAAATCCCTACGGGGATGGCAGGGCCTGCCAGCGGATCGTAGAAAAACTGAAAGAATAAACAACTTGAAAATACGTTCGCGAAAATGAAAGGAATTATACTGGCCGGAGGCAGCGGCACCCGTCTTTACCCCATCACCAAGGGAGTGAGTAAACAACTCCTGCCCATTTTCGACAAACCGATGGTCTATTACCCAATATCGGTGTTGATGCTGGCCGGGATACGGGACATACTGATGATCTCCACTCCGGACGATATGCCTTCGTTCCAGCGGCTGCTGGGTGACGGCAGTAATTTCGGTGTACGGCTGGAATACGCCGTACAGCCCTCCCCGGACGGTCTGGCACAGGCATTTCTGATCGGGGAAAAGTTCATCGGCAACGACTCCGCTTGTCTGGTGCTGGGAGACAATATCTTTTACGGACAGAGTTTTACCAGTATGCTCTCAGAAGCTGTCCGCTCGGCCGAAGAAGAACAAAAAGCCACTGTCTTCGGGTACTACGTATCCGACCCCGAACGTTATGGAGTAGCTGAATTCGACAACCAGGGCAACGTGCTGTCCATCGAGGAAAAACCGGCCGTCCCGAAATCCAATTACGCGGTAGTCGGGCTCTACTTCTACCCGAACAAAGTGGTAAATGTGGCAAAAACGATCCAGCCTTCAGCCCGCAGGGAACTGGAGATCACCTCGGTCAACCAGGCGTTCCTGAAAGAGAAAGAACTGAAAGTCCAACTACTGGGCCGAGGATTCGCGTGGCTGGATACCGGCACGTTCGACAGCCTGTCCGAGGCTTCTTCCTTTGTGGAGACCATTGAAAAGCGACAGGGGCTAAAGATCGCCTGCCTGGAAGAGATCGCTTACAACAACGGCTGGATCTCGCGCGAAAAACTGCGGGAAGCTGCCGCTCCGCTGGCCAAGAACGCTTACGGACAATATCTTCTAAAGCTCGCGGAAAAATGATGGAAATCCTGAAAACGGACATCGAAGGCGTAGTTATCCTCAAACCGGAAGTATTCGGGGATGCACGCGGATATTTTTTTGAGAGCTACAATAAAACTGCTTTCGATGCGGCAATAGGGCCCATAGAATTCTTGCAGGACAACGAATCATCGTCGTCGTACGGAGTGATCCGGGGCCTGCATTTCCAGAAAGGGAAACATGCACAGGCCAAACTGGTACGGGCCATTCGGGGCGCAGTATTGGATGTGGCGGTGGACATTCGCAAAGGCTCCCCTACTTTCGGGAGATACGTGTCGGTGGAACTGTCGGAGGATAACAAACTGCAACTATTCATCCCCCGGGGATTTGCCCACGGTTTCTCGGTACTGAGTCCATCCGCCATCTTCGGCTATAAGTGCGACAACATCTATGCCCCACAAAGCGAAGGGGGCGTCGCCTTCGACGACCCGGAAATCGGCATAGACTGGAGAATCCTGGAAAAAGACATCGTCCTCTCCGAAAAGGACAGCCGCCGACCGCTGCTGAAAGACGCCGAAGTTTTCGATATAAACGACGCGCTGTACTGATATGGCCGAAAAGAAAAACATACTCGTTACCGGCGGGCGCGGACAGTTGGGCCTCTCACTCCGGAAGATTGCAGCCGAATACCCGCAGTACACGTTCCTGTTCACCGACTTGCCCGAAGGAGATATTACCGACAAGGCCTCTGTCGAGCAATTGGTCGAAGAAGATAAGATCGATATCATTGTCAACTGTGCCGCCTATACCGCCGTCGACCGGGCAGAATCCGACCAAGATACGGCCCGGAAGATCAATGCGCTGGGCCCTGTGGCATTGGCCGGCATCGCCCGGGAAAAAGGAATAAAGCTCGTCCACATATCCACCGATTATGTATTTTCCGGCACGGGCAATTCTCCGTTGAAAGAAACCGACACTCCGGCCCCGGAAAGCGTTTACGGACGGACGAAACTGGAAGGAGAAAAAAATGTCGAAGCATCTGGCTGCGAGGCCGTAATTATCCGCACGGGATGGCTTTACTCGGAATTCGGGAGCAATTTTGTCAAAACAATGCTCCGGGTAGGAAAAGAACAGGGAAAATTAAACGTGGTATACGACCAGACGGGTACTCCGACCTATGCCACAGACTTGGCCCGGGCGATCATGACCCTCGTTCAAAACGAAGTGAAAGGATTTGACATCTACCATTATGCGGACGAAGGAGCCGTATCGTGGTACGATTTTGCCCAAGCGATCTTCGATATCTATGGAATGAATGTGGCAGTCAATGCGATCCAAACAAAAGACTACCCCTGCGCGGCAGCGCGCCCGGCGTACAGCGTACTGTCCAAAGAAAAGATAAAAGCAGCCGGAGCGTGTGTCCCCTATTGGCGGGATTCGCTCGGCCAATGTATCCATATTTTGAAAACATCGGACAAATGACAACCAAACGGAATATCCTTATTACCGGCGGGGCCGGGTTCATCGGTTCGCACGTAGTTCGGCTTTTTGTGAACAAATACCCGGATTACCGCATCGTATGCCTGGACAAACTGACTTATGCGGGGAACCTGGAAAACCTCCGCGACGTAGAAGAAAAGCCGAATTATACCTTCGTCAAGACCGATATTTGCGATCAGGAAACGGTCGAAAAAATATTTGCCGATCATGCCATCGACGGGGTCATCCACCTGGCGGCCGAAAGCCATGTGGACCGCAGTATCAAGGACCCTTTCGCCTTCGCCCGCACCAACATCATGGGCACATTGACCTTGCTCCAGGCGGCCAAAAATGCCTGGGGCGGTCATTTTGACGGCAAACTGTTCTACCATATCTCTACCGACGAAGTATATGGGGCATTGGAGATGGACAGCGGCTTCTTTACGGAAGACACACGTTACGACCCGCACAGTCCTTATTCCGCTTCCAAGGCCTCTTCCGACCATTTCGTACGGGCATTCCACGACACGTACGGGCTGCCGGCCCTGGTGACCAACTGCTCCAACAATTACGGCCCTTACCAGTTCCCGGAAAAACTGATCCCCCTTTTCATCCACAATATCCGCCACGGCAAACCGCTGCCAGTATATGGAAAAGGCCTGAACGTGCGCGACTGGCTTTACGTAGTGGATCATGCCCGCGCCATCGACCTGGTATTCCATCAGGGCAAAACGGGCGAAACCTACAACATCGGAGGGTTCAACGAATGGAAGAACATCGACATTGTCCGCCTGCTGATAAAAGTGACCGACCGATTGCTGGGACGCCCGGAAGGGACCTCTGAAAAGCTCATTACTTATGTAGCCGACCGGGCCGGGCACGACCTGCGCTATGCCATCGATTCCTCCAAACTGAAGAACGAATTGGGATGGGAACCTTCCCTGCAGTTCGAGGAAGGATTGGAAAAGACGGTACAATGGTATCTGGACAATCCGGGCTGGCTGGACAACGTGACCAGCGGAGCCTATCAAGATTATTACGAGAAAATGTATTCGGAGCGATAATTCCCAATACAAATTGATCATAAGGCCGGATTTTCCGGCTTTATGTAAAAATGCATCATGGAAAAAGGATATCTGCACGTCTATACCGGAAACGGGAAAGGCAAAACTACGGCCGCTTTCGGGCTGGCCCTGCGGGCTGCGATGGCCGGAAAAAAAGTGTTCGTCGGCCAGTTCGTCAAGAGCATGCGGTACCATGAAACGGAGATAGAATCCACCCTGCCGCAAATCCATACGGAACAATTCGGACGGGGTTGTTTTATCGGGCGCGAGGTGGAAGAAGAAGACCGGACGGCCGCCCGGAAGGGCCTGGAACGCTGCCGGGAAGCACTATCGGGCAAGGATTACGAGCTGGTGGTGCTCGACGAACTGAACATCGCTCTCTATTTCGGGCTGCTGACAGCAGGAGAGGTTTTGGATGTGCTAAACGATCGCGGGGAACAGGTGGAAGCGGTCGTCACCGGCCGTTACGCCCCGCAGGAACTCATCAATGCGGCCGACCTGGTCACAGAAATGACAGAAATAAAACATTACTACCAAAAAGGGGTGGAAAGCCGGGACGGGATAGACCGATAGTCATTTCCGTCCTGCACAAGAAAATGCAGGAAGCGCATGAAAAACTTCGGCTATAATATCGACCGTCTTTAATCCCTCTATGCCAGGCGATGTAAGGAACCTGCTTATATATTCTTTCCTCGTTATCTCAGGAACCGCCTGCGCTTTTACATTACCCAAATCCTCCCTATCTATATTATAGACAGGCAATCCCGTCAGCCGGCTGATCCGGCGTACATTTACTTTTAAAGGGAATAGCCGGTCATACCCGTCGGTAGTTATCAACGCTAATGGTTTATCGAACATCATTACAAACGACAACGCGGCGCTGCTATGCATCAATATTTCCCGGGCATCCCGAACTAATTCCACGGTTTTGTACTTTATTATCTTCCTTGCTCCCCATTCATCGCCTTGGTATTCCGACTTCGGATGGGCGGCAATGACCACTTCCAATCCCGTCCGTTGCTGATATTCATCAAAAAACCTCAACATAGAACGGCGGTATTGAGTGGTATCTGCCCGACAATCTTTTACAAAAAACCGCATATCAGGATGGTTTGGGAAATATTCATCCAAAAACACGGCATAATTTCCCTTGCATAATCTTTGCCCGCCCAAAGACGATTTATATTTTTCCCAGTCCGGATGGTTGATCTTCACGTCTATCCAGAAATCGTCCCCGGAACTGACAAACAGATCATATCCTTTGACATGCCAATATTTTTTATAAGCCCAGTACATGCCCTTTTTCAGGCGGTTTGACACACCTGTGGCGATTTTCCTGAAAGAAGCCATTCTTATCTTCTGAAAAAAAGGAATATCCGGCAGGACAGATGATGCGTATAATTCCATACGAACCGTGTAACATCCCTTATCAGACAACAACCGGAAGAAAGCCCTGTTTTCCCACCGATTGAACACTTCCACAATAAAGACGGTTTCCGCCACCTCTAATCCATCGATCGCGCGGGAAACATCTTCCAGAGAATTCATCACATGCAGCCGGTCAAAATCGGTAATGCTGTCCGCCAGCTGCATCCCTTTATGGAATATCTGCGAACAATCCCAAAACCGGACGTCGAATCCCTTGGCTGCCAACTCTTCAATATGGAAAATAGCCATCCTGCGAGGCGTAAGGGGTTCATGGTCTATAATCACTATTGTCTTCATTCCTCTGGTTCCAATAACTGCATATTAGGCTTTAATCGTCCGATTTCTCCACAAAGATAAACAGTTCATCAGGAAACAAAAGCGTTTTATCGGATAAAATTGTGCGACTGGACTTTATCCCGTAATAGAAGAACATTTTAAAAGCTATATGTAATGCTGTAATAATCGGACGATTTTTAAAAAGGTCGTTGTGTTTTTGTTTTAAGAAATCCCGCACTGATACTAATGAAAATAATATATTGTATCCACGGCACTTTCAATTCCGGCGGCATGGAACGGATACTGGCCAATAAGGCAATCTTTTTAAGCCGACATGGACATCAGGTAGTCATTTTAACCACTGAACAAAAAGGCCGCGAACCCTTCCTGCCCCTCCCGAAAGAAGTGCGCACGATCGATCTGGGGATCAATTATTCTGAAACGTTGGGACATAACGTCTTCGCGCGGCAAATCATGCTGCGCGACAAGCGAAGGAAGCATAAAGAATTGTTACAAAAAGTCTTGATGGATGAACGCGCCGATATTGTAGTATCCATGTATAGCACGGAAATGCCGTTCCTGCCCTATATCAACGACGGGAGCAGAAAAATCCTGGAAATACATTTTGCAAAATCTTTCCATACGGATATGATGCGTAGCCGCCATGGAAATAATCTTTTTTTCAAGGCCGTGGCAAGATACCGGTCAAAAAGGGACAACAGACATATCAAAGCCTACGACCGTTTCGTTGTGCTCACGGATGAAGACCGGAAAGATTGGGGCGATAGTTTTCAGAACATCATATCAGTGCCCAATTTTATTGGTAACTACCCTGATAAACAAGCCGATTATTCTTCAAAACGGGTTATTTGCGTGGGACGGCATAATTACCAGAAAGGTATGGACTTCCTGATCGAAACATGGAGCAGAACAGCCCCTATGCATCCCGATTGGAAATTGGCCATCGTCGGCGGCGGCGAGGATATGGAAAAAAACCGGACCCTGGCCGAAAAGCTGGGCGTAAGTGCCAGCATAGACTTCATCCCACCGACCAAACATATCGCCGAAGAATATCTGAAAAGCTCCATCTACATAATGAGTTCCCGTTATGAAGGCCTGCCCATGGTATTGATCGAAGCAATGTCCTGTGGATTACCCTGTGTATCCTTCGCCTGCAAATGCGGACCGAAAGATATCATCTCCGATGGAAAAAACGGATTGCTCATAGATCGGGTTGGAGATACAGAAGCCCTCTCCATGGCCCTGTCAACTTTAATGTCCGATGAGACCCTGCGCCAAACAATGGGAAAAGAAGCCCAAAACAGGGCAAAAGATTTTTCTGAAGAAAAAATAATGTCCCGATGGATGACTTTGTTTGACGATCTCAGGCAATAGACCGGCATCCACGCTTCCAAACCTGCCTATTATTTATTACTACACCAGACTACATTTTTTCATCCAGATTATGCCCCAGTTCCTGGTGATCAAAATTTTTCAGAAAAGATTTCATGACGGCCACGATCTCCGCTTTTTCGGTCACCGGTTTTGCAAATACGGCTTCCATCTGTCCGAACAAAGCATCTATTTCCCCTATCGGCCGTGGGACGACCGAGGTGATCACGCCTAATGCACAGTGGCGTTGCAGGTCCGTAGCCTCCTGTTCGGTGAAAAACTCTTCGTATGGTTTCTCCCCCGTAGTATTCGACCCACTATAGAAAACGGGGTATTTTTTTGCCCCCTTCTCAAGTGCTTTAGCCTTCTCCAATGCTTCCTTTTCCGAAGCACAATTCTCGATCTCAAAACCCTGGGCCTCCAGGAATTTGGTGGCCATATCGGAGAACGTCATAACCTGCTCCTTGCCTAATTTCGGGAAATAGATCTCCCCCGTATTGCCCAACATACAAGCCAGCATACATATCTGTCCGCTTTCCTGGGGCGAGACAAAATACCGGGTCACATCGTTCGGGGCAGATATGGGCTGCAGTTTGGCCACACGTTCCAAAAATCCCGCCGGAAGGGAACCGTTGCTGAAAGCGACGTTGGCAAATCGGGCCGTAGTAATCGGTATTTCGGCCGAGTAAGCCATAATCATGTCTTCCATAATCTTCTTACTGCCTCCCATGATATTGACCGGATTGGCCGCTTTGTCGGTGGACACGCAGAAATAATGCGCCGGTTTATACTCCCGGAGCAATTCCAGTAATTTACGTGCCCGCAGGACATTGTTTTCCAGCAGCGCTTCTACAGAAAAAGCGTCTTTTTCGCTGCGCACATGTTTATGGGCCGAAAAATTGGCTACGATGTCGAATCCCCCCCTGGCCCGGAACATTTTTTCAAATACCGCATCCGCATAATTCATCGGGTAAGTGACATAATCTGCCGGGACATAATCCCCGCTGCTCCGCAAATCCCGGGTGAGTTCTGTCAGTGCATTTTCATTGACGTCCACCACTACCAAAGTACGGGGTTCGAAAGGTAGTATCGCTTTTATATAAGAACTCCCTATCGTACCGGCCCCGCCTATTACCAAGACCGTTTTATCCCGGATCTCCCGGGATAAGCGTTCATAGTTCGCCTCTATATCGGGGGCAAACATGGATTGGCTGCGCCCCGTAACATTCCTGTCGATAAATTGCTTCAGATTGAACATGCTTATACGTAATTTTACTGTCTTGAAAAGTATAATTATTCAGATGGCAAAATGCTCCCATAGGGATATCATCGCCCTCCATTCTGACTATATATTTCTTCATATTGTCTAATCATCGTCCCAACATCGAATTTTACGGTGGCTCTTTCCCTTGACGATTTCCCCATATGTTCTTTTAGCCGGGGATCACACATGAATTTTAAAATATTTTCCGCAATCCCCTCCGGATTACGGGGGGCGCACAACAATCCTGTTACTTTATCCTGTACTACCTCCGGAATACCTTCCACATCGGTAGCCACTACAGGAAGGCCGTAAAATCCCGCTTCCAAGAACATCAACCCGAAAGACTCATATATCGATGTAGCGGCAAACAGATCGTGAGATGCATAAAAAGGCGATACATCGTTCTGCCAGCCAGCCAGTTTAATATTATTCTCCAACCTGTTCTCGTTGATGAATTTAGCGCACTCATCATATTTTTCCCCGTCGCCGACCAACGTAAATTCAACCTCAGGGCTCTTTTCAGCTACAATTTTTGCGGCCTTAAGCAGAGTCATAGGATCTTTTTGATTATCCAACCGTCCGACAAACAATATTTTAAACGTGTCATGGGGAACGGCATCCATCTTTTGCATTTCAGAAAAGTTCACCCCATTATAGATTGTAGTGCATTTATTCGAAAACTTTTTAAAATACTTCTTATAGTATTGGTTGACAAGAATTATTTTATCACAAAAAACAGAGGCAAACATCTCGCAAGCCCAATAAAACTGCCATTTAGGAAATTTTACGAATTTGTGGAAAGCCAATCCGTGTACAGTATGCACGACCAACGGGATGCCCGCTAACGTAGCTGCAATCCGACCAATTATTCCGGGTTTAGTGGAATGAGTGTGGACTATATCGAATTTTTCCCGCCGGCACAATTTATAAATCTCAATAAGTGCCGGAATATCCTTAAATCCGATTGCCCGGCGCAATTTTTTAGAATACAAAACCTTAACTCCGGCGTTTCGGAACGCCTTTTCGCATACGGCCTTATCCCCCGCATCGAGTTCATCACTGAAAAGGATCCATTTCTCATATTCACTGTCCGGCAGTCCCCGGAGGATTTCAAGCGATATTTTTTGAGCCCCGGAAAGCTTGGGAAGGACCTGTATATGCAATATCTTTTTCATCTATCCGCGCAATAAAACAGTAAATAATTCTTCCCATGAGTATGTATGGCTTCCCGAAACGGCCACCGACGGGACCGGCGCCAAAAAATCTTCCTCCCCTTTGATCAGTTTTTTCATTTGCTTTTGCAATTGATTCACTTTGTATGGATTGAAGAAAGCGGTTGCCTGGCTGCCTATTGCCGTGGTATGGGCATAGGGAAGGTCTGCGGCCAATATCGGTTTGCCGGACACCGCAAATTCAGATATAGGCAGGCCCCATGTTTCGCCTTTGGCTGGAAATACCAGACAGTCGACTTGAGAATAAAGATCGAACAACCCTTCGCGCGATTGAAATCCTGCAAACTCTATGGCCGAAACATTTCCGTATTTCCGCCGCAGCCACGCTGCATACTTATTTTCGTCCCCCGACAGAGTAATATAAACCTTAAAATCTTTTATTCCCTGTTCTTCAATATTTTTAGCTGCCTGACAGAGCAATTCGAAATTTTTATACGAGTTTGCCGACGATGGGAAAAGAAATTTAAAAACCTTGTCAGAACGAACCTCAGCCCTACTAATCGGCATTTTTTCGTTTTGTGCCGGATAAGCCACAATCAATTTATCTGCTGCCAGGTCAAACATCCTGATGAATTCGTCTTTGAACCAATTCTGCTGAACCACTACGAAATCATTCTTTTTTATGTTGGTCTTATAAATATACTTTGAGAACAAGGAAAACAGATATATTTTGTAATTAAATTTTAGATCTCGCCAGGTGGCTTTATAAAACGGGAACGGATTATGGCAATACACAGCCCTGCGCAGGGCAAGCACATTGGGTGTAGTATCGTGGAGCGAGAGCCATAAATACACAGGGGAGAGCTGTCGGGAAATTTTCTTCATTGTTACGTATTCGCACCACAGACGTTTTACCCATGCCGTTTTTGCCCAAGGGAGCTCGATATATTCAATGTTCGGATAACTCGCCAGTTCTTTGTCGTGAACCAAGGCTACGATCCGAAGATTCTGTTCCTGCGCAATAGACGACAGGTATTCCAGGCAATCCCGCAAGATCGTTAAAGTACCTCCCACTACAATATTGACTGCTGATATAACTATTGTCTTCTTTGGCTCCATAGTATTAAATTAAAGATTTTCAAATAATTCCTGCCACTGTTTCATGATCTGTTCCCTGGAGAATTTCTCCTGAACCTTTCGGGCGGCATTTTTCCCCATTTTCCGGCGAAGATCTTCATCTTCAATTAACCGGCAAATGCCTTTGGCTAAGCCTTCGACATCTCCATCAGGAACCAAAATCCCGTCTTCTTCATTATTTATTACATCCCGGGGACCGCATTTGCAGGCAAAGGACACACAGGGAACCCCAAAGGCCATCGATTCCACCAAAACCATGCCGAACCCTTCATAACGCGAAGACAGCACGTTGATGGAACTTGCCAGATATTCCCGACTTATGGTGCTTGTAGGGGGATGAATGGATACAATCCCCTCCAATCCCGATCTTTTTATCTGCTTTATAAGAGCTTCTTCTTCCTCCCCGCCGCCAAATATATCTAATTTCCAATCGGGATGATCTTCTGCCACAGACTCCCAGGCATGGATAAGCCTGCTGTATCCTTTCTGATGGGTCAGACGGCCTGCGGAAATGACCCTTTTATCAATCAGCGGAGAAAGCTCCCCCACATCAAATGTAGAGGCATTATATACGACTTCCATATTGGGCTTATTCCCCCAATATTCTTTATCTTCCTGTGTCAGTACAACAAATTTATGGTATTTTTTTATAGCCCTCTCATCCTGTCTGCTGCGCAGGGCATCGGACATTTTCCAAAGGCCGCCACGCGCCTGTTGTTCCCTGAAATATTTGGAGAAATGGATTTCGGCCACTTTTTTGCTCCCGTCTTTTATATCCGGGAGCCAGTGTACTTCCGGCCCGAACATGGAAACCACGATGTCAAACCTCTCCCTGGCCAAGAGCTCAGAAAGACGGCGCCGATGCTTCTTCTGTTTTCTGAAATAGGACAACGTCTTACTGAAGATATTCCGACCATTGGTATCAGAATAATTTATTCCCAGATCGTAATGTCTGATCTTTTCAGAAAAGCGAAAAAAACGGGGCCTGTCCTGTTGATCGGAAGTAATAATGGAAATATCATAACCTGCCACATCGGCCAGGTAATTAGCTTTATTGCTCAACACCCGCTCCATACCTCCGGAATTGAAAGTGCCCAGTATCAGATAAGCTATTTTCATTACGTCAGATAATCTATTAACCAGTTTTTATAAGGAATGTAACTGCCGGGCCATTCATTAAAGAAATTGATCTGCCTGTATATGGAAAATCCGACAAAGATACAGAAGTACATAACCTTTTTCCATCCTTTAAGGGCAAAGATAAGGTTGGCAGATAATATTATCTCGAAAAACGAGAAATAAATGCTCCCCCTGACAGCTATTTCCTGCGCAAATCCAAATGCGGTGTAGATGACCATCGACAAAAAATAAATATTTATATACAAGCTCATCTTTGGCAGCTGCACCAGTTCCTTGCGGAAATAATAGCACGAAAAGAAGAGGAACGCCCGGATGAGCACAGCGGTATTAAGTCCCAATGCTGTAGGCTGTACGGCTGCGTAATAATTCAATTTCATTGCCATATAACCTGGCAAATAATTTATGAAATTAATATAGATGCCATACATGGTATTACTGCAGACCAACGAGGCGATGAAAACTAAAATGTAAAATTTTAATCCTTTTAAATCGGCCGGTATAAAAAATACAAGTGCTCCAATAATCGCCGAATAATGAAAAGTCATTGCCAAGCCTATCAGGGAAAAAAATTTGATCTTGCTTTCTTTGTTGGCATAGGCCCACAATACAATCCCAACTGCCAAAAACTGCCGGAACTGCCCCATAGCAGACGGATACATGTACAATCCCAAATAGAACACTACCGCCAATATGGGCAGCATCGTATAGCGCCAAATAAATTTAAATTGAACCCATAATATAGCCAGGCTCATCATGATAATAACCGCATGATAATCGGGAGCGATCCTGTTCAGCAGCACATAGGCCGGCTCTATCCCCGACCAGTCCAAATCTTTTATCTTAACATAAAGCTCATAATAACTTTCATAATCGAATCCACACGCCCGGAAACCGGCGATCAGAAACAATGCAGCAAAAACAATGCCGAAAAGGTAAAAATGAAGATAACGATAACGCCTTTTACCGGCCATAGCGAGTTCTACTATCGCCAGTCCCAGACACAGGCTCATTATCAGAATATATATATCCATAATACGAAGGCAAAGGTAGGCTTTATTTTTGGTATCATAAAAGATAAACGCTACCTTTGTAAGTATAAAAGCACGCCATGTATCAGAACGTTATCGACTTTATTAAAGCTCTTTACAACGGATCGTCTCCCGTTCCATTGCACGCGGCGACTTTCGCCGGCAACGAAAAAAAATACCTCGAACAATGTATAGATACGACTTTCGTATCCAGCGTGGGGGAATTCGTGAACAGCTTTGAGAAAATGGTGGCCGATTTCACAGGGGCAAAACGGGCTGTGGTGTGTGTCAACGGCACTAATGCTATACATATGGCCCTGATGCTTGTAGGGATAGAGCGCGATGACGAAGTTATCACACAGTCCCTCACCTTCATCGCTACGGCCAATGCTATTTCGTACTGCGGGGCCCATCCGGTATTTTTAGATGTAGACAGGGATACAATGGGGCTCTCCCCTTCAAAAATGGGGGAATGGCTTCAAGCCAATGCCGAAATTCGGGGCGAAGAATGTTTCAATAAAATGACGGGGCGACGCATCAAGGCCTGCGTGCCCATGCATACGTTCGGGCATCCTGTTCATCTGGACGAACTGGTAGCATTATGCTGCCAGTGGCACATCGAACTGGTCGAAGATGCGGCCGAAAGCATCGGCAGTTACTATAAAGGGCGCCATACGGGCACTTTCGGAAAAGTGGGCGTACTGAGTTTCAACGGGAACAAGACCATCACCACCGGAGGCGGAGGCATGTTGCTTTTCAACGATGAAAAGTTGGCAGATTACTGCAAACACCTGACTACACAAGCGAAAATACCACACCGGTGGGAGTTTCGTCACGACCATATCGGGTACAATTACCGCATGCCCAACATAAATGCAGCTTTGGGCTGCGCCCAAATGGAGCAATTACCCAAATTCCTGGCCAGCAAACGCGCTACGGCAGAAGCTTATAAAGACTTTTTTGCCAACCATCCGGATATCCGGTTTTGCAGCGAGCCCGAGAACACCCGCTCGAATTACTGGTTGTGCGCCGTCATCCTTCCCGATAAGGAAAAACAACTGGAATTCCTGACGCAGACCAACGACAACGGCGTAATGACGCGCCCCATCTGGGAACTGATGAACCGGCTTCCCATGTTTGCCCAGGCCCAGTGCGGAGACCTTTCCAATGCCGAGTGGCTGGCCGACCGGGTTGTCAATATTCCAAGTTCCGTACGGCTATGAAACCACTCATGCTGATCGGAGGAGGAGGCCATTGCAAATCGGTCATCGAAGCGGCGGAAAGCGCCGGAAGGGAAATACTGGGCATACTCGACACTCCCGACAAAGTGGGGCAGAAGATCCTCGGATATCCCGTGATCGGGACCGACAACGATATTCCGCCATTGGCCGTAAAAGCGGATTTCATCCTCACAGTAGGACATATCAAAGATTCTTCCGTGCGGCGCAACCTGTCGCAATTGGTAAAACAGGCTGGAGGGAAATTGGGCACGGTCATCGCCTCCACGGCCCATGTGAGCAGGCATGCGGAAATCGGCGCAGGAACCGTCGTATTACACGGAGCGATGGTCAATGCCGCAACTGTGATCGGGGAAAATTGTATCGTCAATACTTTGGCCAATATCGAACACGATACTGAAATAGGCGACTTTTGCCATATATCGACCGGGGCGATGGTCAACGGAGGCTGCAAAATAGGGCATGACGTGTTCCTGGGGAGCCAATCGGTGATGCTCAACGGAGCGGAAATTCCGGATGGGTGCATCGTGGCGGCCGGGTCGTTCGTGCGCAAAACCATTCGCACCAAAGGAATCTATGCCGGGAATCCGGCCATACTCATGAAAAAATTATGAATAAAACGCTCATTATCGCAGAAGCCGGCGTTAACCATAACGGCTCTCTCGACTTGGCCCTTAAGCTGGTGGATGCCGCCGCACGAGCCGGAGCGGATTATGTCAAATTCCAGACGTTCAAAGCCGAAAAATTGGCGAGCCGTTCGGCAAAGAAAGCCGAATATCAGTCCCGCAATACCGGCACGGACGACACACAGTATTCCATGCTCAAAAAGCTCGAACTTTCCCAACTGGATCACATCCGGCTGATAGAGCATTGCCGGGAAAGAGGCGTAAAATTCCTGTCCACCGCTTTTGACCCGGAGAGTTTCGTATTTTTAGACAGCCTCGGATTGCCATTGTGGAAGATCCCTAGCGGAGAGATCACCAATTACCCCTATTTGAGGGCCATCGGGAGGACAAAAAAACCGGTCATCCTCTCCACGGGTATGGCGACCCTGCCTGAGATCGAAGAAGCGGTAGAAGTACTTACTCGTTTCGGCACTCCGAAGGGGCAAATCACATTGCTCCACTGCACCACCGAATACCCTGCCCCGAAAAATGAAGTCAACCTGCGGGCCATTGCCACAATGCGCGAACGCTTCGGACTGCCCGTGGGTTACTCCGACCACACGCAGGGGATAGAAATCCCGGTTGCGGCCGTTGCCCTGGGGGCCACGGTCATCGAAAAGCATTTCACCCTCGACCGGACGATGGACGGACCCGATCATCGGGCCAGCCTCGAGCCGGACGAACTGCGGGAAATGGTCTCGCAAATACGCCAGGTGGAATCCGCCCTGGGAACCGGGGTCAAAGAACCATCCGAAAGCGAGAAAAAGAATATTCCCATCGCCCGTAAATCCGTCGTTGCTGCA
The DNA here is from genome assembly GCA_938023515.1 of uncultured Flavobacteriales bacterium. Classification (GTDB taxonomy): domain Bacteria; phylum Bacteroidota; class Bacteroidia; order Flavobacteriales; family UBA1820; genus Merdimorpha. The sequence goes on along the minus strand of CALJDR010000053.1, from coordinate 7,318 downwards.
TGTAATATCGCACCCGGGGAACCCTTTACGGAAAACAACATCACCGCCAAAAGACCCGGCGGAGGACTTTCGCCCATGCTATGGGAACAAGTGATCGGCAAAACGGCGAAGCGGGCTTTCAACCCCGACGAACCCATCGAACTATGAAGAAAAAAATCTGCATCGTTACCGGAACACGCGCCGAATGGGGCCTGTTATCCCGTTTGGCCGGACTTATCCGGCTGGACTCCGGGCTGCAACTGCAGATCATCGCCACCAATATGCATCTGGACCCGCGTTATGGGAACACGTACAAAGAAATAGAAGAGGCCGGGTTCACAATAGACTACCGGGTGCCTATGAACGCCACAGGAGACGATGCCCAGTCCACCGTCAAATCGATGGGCAATGCCGTATCGGGCTTTGCAGACGCTTACCAAGCTCTCCGACCGAACATGCTGGTGGTATTGGGCGACCGTTACGAGATTCTGGCCGCCGTCCAGGCGGCCTTGATATTCCGCATCCCTGTAGCCCATATCCATGGGGGGGAGATCACGGAAGGTGCTTTCGACGACGCGATCCGCCATGCAATCACCAAGATGAGCCATTTGCATTTTACCGCCACCGAACCTTACCGGGAAAGAGTGATCCAAATGGGGGAACAACCGGATACCGTATTCAACGTAGGGGCTTTAGGCGTGGACAATATCCGACAGATCCCCCTGTGGGACAAAGAAAAGACGGAGGAAAGTCTCGGAGGCTTCGGTCTGGATAAAAAAACGATCCTGGTCACGTTCCATCCCGTAACATTGGAAGAAGGAACGGCCGAAGGACAGGTAAACGAACTGTTAAGCGCCCTGAACGAAGTCAAAGACCTGAAAATCCTTTTTACGATGCCCAATTCCGACACCGGGAACCGGGTCATCGCCGAAAAGATAAAGAATTGGTGTGACTCCAACCGGAGCCGTGCCATATGGTTCGACTCGTTGGGACTAAAACGCTACCTCTCCGTGTTGCAATATATCGGGGGGGTCGTAGGCAATTCCAGCAGCGGCATTATCGAAGTGCCGAGTTTCGGCATTCCGACGATCAACATCGGCGACCGTCAAAAGGGGCGCACCGCAGCGCCGAGCGTAATAAATTGCCCCCCTAAAAAAGAAGATATTTTGGCCGTACTCCGGCTTTTGGTACAGGGTGCCATCCCCATGGAAGGCCAAAATCCTTACGACAAGACCGGGACAGCCGAAACCATCCATAAAATCCTCCGGGAATCCAACCCTTCCCTGCAAAAACATTTTTACGATCTGCCATGCAAGACATCGGAAAATATATTATAAAATCCGGCTGTTCGATGCTGGATGCACTGAAAAAAATCGAGCAGCTCTCCGAAGAACTCACGCTCACCCTCTTCGTTGTGGACGAAGAGGGCCGTGCAATAGGCTCTATTACCGATGGTGATATCCGCCGCGGTCTGTTGCGCGGAATCAGATTGGAAGATCCGGCCGAACAGATCATGGCCCGGCAGTTCACTTATTTGAACGAATGTTGCTTCGAACTGGAAAAGCTCAAACTGATAAAAACAAAAAAGTTCAAGTTAGTCCCGGTCCTCGACAGTGAGCACCGTATAATCCGGGTCATAGATTTCAATAACGACCATTCCTATCTCCCCATCGATGCAGTGCTGATGGCCGGGGGAAAAGGCGAGCGGCTGCGGCCAATGACCCTTACTACCCCTAAACCCCTATTGCCTGTAGGCGACAAGCCCATTATCGATTACAACATCGAAAACCTGCTCAAAAATGGTATCGAACATATTAATGTGACCGTAAATTACCTTAAAGAACAGATCGAGGAACACTTTTCCGTACCCCGAAAGAATGGTATTATGGTGCAGTGCGTCCGGGAACCCGAATACCTGGGAACGATCGGATCGGTAAAATTCGTGCAACAGTGGCATAACGACACTGTATTGGTCATGAATTCCGACCTGTTTACCAATATCGACCTGGAAGACTTTTTCCTACATTTCAAGGAAAACGATGCCGACATGTCGATAGCAGCCGTACCTTACAGCGTAAACATCCCTTATGGAATCTTCGAAATAGAAGGCCGGAGGGACGTGAAGGGGATAAAAGAAAAACCAAGCTATCACTATTATGCTAATGCGGGCATCTATATGATAAAACGCAAAGCCCTGGAGATGATCCCGGACAACAAGTATTTCGATGCTACCGACTTTATGTCGCTGCTGATCGAACATAATAAACGGGTGATCCGCTATCCTCTGGCCGGTTACTGGATAGATATCGGCAAGCCGGAAGATTTCAAGAAAGTACAAGATCTGGCGCAACACATCAACAAACAATGAATATTCTGATCACTATATGCGCCCGGGGAGGGAGCAAAGGCATTCCCGGGAAAAACATAAAGCTCTTGTGCGGGAAACCGCTCATCGGATATACGATAGATACGGCGATGCGTTTCGCGGAAAAATTCCCCGGGACCGATATCGCCTTGTCCACGGATTCCGAAGAGATAAAATCGACCGCTGCCCGATGCGGCCTGGACAGCGATTATACGCGTCCGGATTCCTTAGCCGGGGATACAGTCGGGAAAATAGACGCTATCGCGGATTTGCTGCGCCATCAGGAAAGTAAAGGCAAACGCTACGATTATGTACTGGACATGGACGTAACCTCTCCCTTACGCAATGTAGACGACCTGTGCGCCGCATTCGATATTCTGCGGGGCAACGAAGAGGCTGTCAATCTATTTTCCGTGAGCCCGGCCGGTAGGAGCCCCTATTTCAACATGGTAGAGCAAAAGGAGAACGGATTTTACGGGAAGGTAAAATCTACCGGCGAGGTATTCGCCCGGCAGGCAGCCCCCAAAGTGTACGACCTGAACGCTTCGTTTTACTTTTATAAACGCGCGTTTTTTGATGCCGGATACAAAGGGGCCATTACGGACCGCTCATTGATCTATGAAGTCCCCCACATCTGTTTTGACCTGGACCATCCGTTGGATTTCGAGATCATTTCATTCCTGGTCGGTCACGAAAAACTGGATTTTAAATTATGACCGTCGGGGTAATAGGGCTCGGGTCCATCGCCCGCAAACATATTGACGCATTGCGGGAAATACATCCGCAAGCGGAATTCTACGCCTTGCGCCACCAGGTGGATGCTCCGGCCAGGGAAGGCATTGCCAATGTGTTTTCCATCGGGGAATTATTGGAGAAAAATCCGGATTTCATCCTCGTATCCAATCCTACTGCGGCCCATTTCCAGACTTTGACAGCCCTGGCGGGGAACGACATTCCCCTGTTTATCGAAAAACCTCTCTTCGATCGTCTTCACCCGCGGCCGGATGTTTCTCAGCTGACATATGTGGCCTGCAATCTTCGCTTTTTGGGATGTTTAAATTTTGTCAAGGAAAACCTTTCCGGGCGGCGGATAAACGAGGTCAATATGTACTGCGGGTCTTACCTGCCGGAGTGGCGTCCCGTAACCGATTGGCGCAGCATTTACAGTGCCAACAAATCGATGGGCGGGGGTGTGCATATCGACCTGATACACGAGATCGACTATGCCTATTGGTTGTTCGGCGCCCCGGATTCGGTGCAGAAAACATTCCGCCATGTATCCTCGCTGGAAATAGACGCGTACGACTATGCCAATTATTGCCTGGAATACGGTAATTTTACGGCGTCTGTGATCCTCAACTATTACCGAAGGGACTACAAACGGACACTGGAGATCGTGTTCGACGATTGCACCTGGGAGGCGGACCTGGCCAAAAACATGGTCGTCTGCAACGGGGAAATCCTGTACGAAAGTCCGGAAACATTCGCCGACACGTATAAAAAACAAATGCGGCATTTTTTGGAGGCCATCCGCAGCGGAAAAACATTCAATTCAGTGAACGAAGCCTACGATGTGCTGAAAATATGTCTGGAATGATAAAAATAGTATGGAACTGAAAGATAAGATCATCATCGTTACCGGCGGCAGCGGGCTTATCGGCCGCCAATTGGTAAGTTATATCCGCCAAAGCGGCGGCACGGCGATAAACGCCGAAATTTCCGTAGATACGGACTTTGAAAAGGGGAATATACACTGCGATATCACCTCTCCCGAATCGGTTGAAGAAATGATCGGAGCGGTCTTAAAGGCCTACGACCGAATCGATGGGCTGGTAAACAGCGCTTACCCGCGCACCAAAGACTGGGGCGTGAAATTTGAGGATATCCCGTTCGAAAGCTGGCGGAAAAATGTCGATATGCAGATGAATTCGGTATTCCTGATGTGCCAGAAAGTACTGGCCGTGATGAAAGAGCAAAAGTCGGGTTCGATCGTCAACATAGCTTCTATATACGGCGTGGTAGGCAACGATTTCACGATTTATGAAGGTTACGGGGGTACTTCTCCGGCCGCTTACAGCGCGATCAAAGGAGGTATCATCAATTTTTCCCGCTATCTGGCCTCCTATTTCGGCAAGTACGGGATCCGGGTAAACACGGTATCCCCGGGCGGCGTGTTCGACAACCAGCATCCCAGTTTCCTGGAACGATACAACGATAAATCGCCGCTCAAACGCATGGGGCAACCCGAAGAAATGGCCCCGGCCGTAGCTTTTCTATTATCGGATGAAGCCAGCTTCATCACCGGGCACAACCTGATGGTGGACGGGGGATGGACGGCCATATAATAATCTGTCGGCATGATATTCACCATCTCCAAAGACAACATCCTCGCCCAACTGATCAGACAGTTGGAATCCTTTTTCATACTCCACAGGGATGAAAAAGAACTGTTAGGCAGGCTCATGGACGACGTCATGGGGCGGTGTGCGTATTGTTTCGGGAAAAACGAGAACAAATATTTCAAACACGAAGGCGAAACGTGTTTCAATCCGTATATATCCGCCCAGTATGTCATTTTCCTGTATTATTTCTCGAACTCCGTCTACAGGACGCTTTCCGGTACGGAAAAGAAACAGAACACCGGCAATCTGGCCGACAAAATATATTATCTGAACAAAGCCATGAATGGCTGCGACTTGTTCTATGCCATAGAACTGCCTTCCTATTTCCGGGTGGAACATCCTGTAGGAAGCGTCATGGGGCGGGCACAATACGGAGAAGGCTTTTCATTTCTCCAAGGCTGTACAGTGGGAGGATATACGCCCATTTCAAAAATCCCGGTCTATCCCACAATAGGAGAAAATGTCGCAATGTATGCCAATTCTACCATCATAGGGAATTGCACCATCGGCAATAATGTAAATATTGGTGCCGGCGCTTTAGTCAAAAACGAGGATATACCTTCCGATACCAATGTATTCGGGCAATCCCCCAACCTGATCATAAAATCCAGAAAAAATGTATAATATCGCAATCATAGGGGCCGGACAACTGGGCAGTCGGCATTTACAGGGGCTTAAACTGGCGCAGTTGCCTATGCATATCGAGATCGTGGACAACAGTGAAAAATCCCTGGAAACAGCACGCGAACGGTACGACCAGATAGAAGCCAATCCTTTGGTAAAGGAAATAAAATACCTCGGATCGCTCGACGACCTTGCGCCGGAACTTGATCTGGTCATCATTGCCACCGGATCCGCTCCCCGCCGGGCTATTCTGGAAGATCTGCTTGCCAAAAAAACGGTCAAAAACCTGCTGCTGGAAAAAGTCCTTTTCCCCCGGGTACAGGATTACCAGGCCGTCGATGAGCTGCTCGCCGGAAAAGGACTGACCGCCCGCACCTGGGTGAATTGTACCCGCAGGACATTTGAAGGTTATAAAAAGCTCCGGGAGGAACTTCGGGATAAAGCCCCTTTGCAGTATGAAAAAACAGGGTCCGACTGGGGCCTGGGATGCAATTCCATCCATTTCATCGATCATTTTGCTTTCCTGACGGATGACAAAAATATCCCCGCTCTCGACTTATCCGGCCTGGACAAGAAAATATACGACAGCAAACGCACAGGTTACGTGGAATTTACCGGAACAGTATCCGGGGTAACGAATAACGGGAATATTTTCGTTTTGAAATCCGGGGAAAAAGCAGGGATCCCCCAATCCATCGTCATAAGCCATGGGGATAACCGCTATGATATCGACGAGGTGAACGATAAAATCCTGAAGAATGGAAACCTTTGGTCAAATATCGGCATGAAATACCAAAGTGCCCTTACCCACATCGTGGCCGAACAAATCCTTTTGGAAAACAGGTGCGACCTGGCCGGATATACCGAATCGGCACACCTGCATCTGGCTTTCCTGCGGCCGCTCGTGCAATTTTATAACAGCCTGACGGGAAAGGACGGGGATTATTGTCCGATCACATAGCACTCTCTTTTATCGACCGGCCGGCAAATTTCATTACCTTTACAATGATTATTATATCCCATTAACCCAGGAACAGGACCATGCATTATTTCGTATTCCGCAATATGACGATAGAAAACCCGATGGGGCAAGCCTTATCGGCCATCGGAGGGGAAGCATCGTATTCCGGCTATGAAGATATCTCTGCCATAGCAGAAGCCGATAAATATATCTGGTGGTATCTGGCCCCTTACAAAGCAGAAACGGCCGTCGCAGCGGAAGAGATAGGCAATTACACCTCCCTGCTCGCACTCGTCCTCGAGCAGATACCCGCCGAAAAAACAGTAATTGCATTTACGATCGAACCTTTTTTTGAAGTAAACTGCATCACCGGCAAAGATCTTTTAAAATCGGCTATAGAAACGTATAATGCCAAACTTTACGAATTAGCCGGGCAATATTCTAACCTGCGTATATTCGACTTTTCATCCTTTACCCGGAACTACAGCCTTACTCAGCTGGTCGACTGGAAATATTATTTCATCTCGCAAATGGCGTTCAATCCGCGCCTGAGCCGGGATTTTTCAACATGGTTTTCCGGACAGGTCAAAGCAATGAACTCGGATCGTAAAAAATGCCTTGTGCTGGATATGGACAATACCCTGTGGGGAGGGATCGTAGGAGAGGCCGGTCCTTTCGGGATAAAGATCGGGGGCGATTATCCGGGCAAAGCATACCTCTATTTCCAACAATACATCCTCGAACTCCAGCGTAACGGCGTAATTTTAGCCGTGTGCAGCAAGAATAATCTCGAAGATATAAAACAGGTATGGGATGAAAATCCGAACAATCTGATCACAGAACAGGTTTTATCCGCTTACCGCATAAACTGGCAGGACAAGGCTGCCAATATCCGCGAAATTGCGGCGGAACTCAACATCGGACTGGACAGTATGGTCTCTGTCTCTTATACACATCTGACGCTGCCGACGATACTCCTTGTGTAGA
>CALJDR010000052.1 GCA_938023515.1 uncultured Flavobacteriales bacterium | reverse complement strand
TACACAAGGAGTATCGTCGGCAGCGTCAGATGTGTATAAGAGACAGGTACTGCGGCTGGGTGAATTTTTCTTCCCAACTGCTGAAACCGGCTTGTGCACCGTACCATAGGCAGAACCGTTCGGAAAGGCCCTGCCGGTATTCGCCGTGCAATTGTCCGGAGGCCCCTGTGATCTTGTCCCGCATGGTCTTGTTCAGAAAGCGCCATACCTGTACACCGGTCTGCTGGTCGCTTTCCACGCGCTCGTAGAGGCTTTCGTACCCTTTCTGCTGCCAGACCTCCCCGGTGAAGGTCGCCGTGAGGGCGGAAAGTCCCATCGTACGGCGGTAAGCCCCGCGCAGTTCGGCTCCGATGCGCGAAGTATTGTACGGGATACGGTTGTCCGATTCTTCGGTGTCGATACTGCGGTAACGAAAAGCTGCCGTCAGGTCAAAGGCGTTCTGTCCCGATTTTTCCCATTGCAGCCCGGCCAGCACGCCGTCGCTGCGGTAATAGCGGGCGAAGGAAGATTCCCCTTTGGAGAACATCCGGTCGAAAAGGCCCATGCCCCGCATCAGGTAGAATACGTAAGTCCGGCTCGGTTCTTTGACCGAAATGTTGACGTGCTGTTTGTAGAATGTGTATTCCACGAAGGCGCCGATGCGCTGCGTTTCACTGAGGCGGAAAGTCCATCCTGGGTTCAGCACCAGGGTAGAGGTCGTGTTTTTAGGCCGGGGATCGCGCGAACGGTGCGCCATGTCACCGGTGTATTCCACCCGCAGTCCGGCCGTATGGCGGCCGATATACCGGGAGTAACTGCCCGAAAGACGGTACGTCTCGTTCACATAATCGCCGCCCACAACGTCCCCTACGATATAGGGATACAACATCCATACGTCGCTCACATCGGTCCAGCGGGTGTTCTTCCGGGTGCCGGTGGTAAAGGCCGCCTCGCCGGAAAAAATGCTTTTCCCTCTCTGTACGCCGTATCCTCTGGCGTAGATGTGAAAACGGTTGCCGCCGTCGCCCTCGAACGGACTATTTAGGCCGTCGGAATCCCAATAGGAGAACGAGGCCGCCACTTCCGTCTGGGCCGGGTCGTCCAGCGAACCGTACGAAGTAGGATTCATCTGGTAGCCCTGCCTCCAGACAGGGGAATCGAGGGTGTCCCGCAGGGCACCCTCCGATTCCCCCACAGCCTGGGAGTAGGCGTTTACGGCACTGATGCCGGTAAACAGGACAGCGTATGTAAGTTGTTTAAAAGTCATTTTATTCCTTTACTGCGTAAGGAGAAAGTTCCTGGTTGGGACGGAAGTCGTTCGACGAATTGTTGGTATCCTGGAGGATATAACGTCCGTCGGCGGCCTTTTCCTTTACTTTGCGGGATACGCAAAGGCCGGAGTAGGATCCGCTTTCCCCTGCATTGGCACCTACGTAGGTGTATCCGGCATCCACCGAAGAAGGCAGCGAAGGGTTGTTCAGAGCCGATCCGTTAGGAGCCAGCTGTACGCCGTCGATGATCATTTCGGTAGGGATGGGGTACATTTCCTTGGACGTGCCGGAAGGAAGGACGATAGTAGTCTTCAGGCTGTTCATAAAGGCGGTGATGTCGCCCGTAGGACGCAGGATGAAGTAAGCGCGGTTGCTCTGTACCGAGAAAGTGTTGATGGTCTTGGAATACCCGTACAGGTTGATCATATTGGGCACTTCCGGTACGTCTACGTCCAAGGCATGGTCGTCGTACCATTCGAAATCGGCTTTGGAAAGGTCGGCCTTGCTGCTGCCGCCGCTGGCTTCCGTGTGGTTAAGCCCTTGGTTGGCTACTACCAGACATTTACCGGGCTGGACGGGGTGCTGTTTACCGGTGCCGGGTACTTGCAGCAACAGGTCGGGAACTACTTTCCCAGGAAGCAGGTTGCCCAGGTAAGACTGGTCCATATTGTCGTTGGTGAATTTGGACGACATAGCGACGATCAGACTGTCGGCGTAGAGCACCTGGTCGGAGTTGTTGTACAGAGAGATGTACTGGTCGTACATATAGGCCTTTCCGGCATCGGTACGGCATCCGGAGTTGTAGATTTCCTTGATGACCCATCCGCCGCTTACCGTGGCGATCTCCGGGATTACCGGGGGCAGTACTATGCCGCTGCCTCCGGTGGGCATCAGGATGCTCTGACTGGTCAGGTTGTACTGGTAAAGGGTTTCTTTGCCGTTGGCTTCATAGGTGCCGGATACGGCTACGTTATAGATACCTTCTTCGACTTTAGCCTTGGCTATGCCCTGGGCATCGGTCTTTACCTTAGTCTGGGACTGGGTAGCGGTGTTGGTGAACACTACGTCGAAGCCGACTGCCGGATCGCCGGCCGAGGATTTCGTTCCCGGGGTGACGGGTGCTGGCACTTCGTTGGCGGGAAGGCTTACCGCGAGGGAAACGTCTACCAGAGTGGGGTTGTTGTCCTTGCTGCAGGCCGCCAAGATGAGCAGCGGCAGCAGGAGCAGAGTAAATACGGTTTTTTTCATCTGATTATTATTTATTTAGGATTAATACTAAAGTTTGATCTGCATTTCGGCCCCGAAGAACGGAACCACCCACCGCCGGGTCTCGGTATTCAGGTTGGTGCGGTAGCGGGGATTGTAGTCCCACAAGCGGTTCACAAAAAACGAGGCTTTGAGGTTTTTCCCGATCTCCTTCGACGCTTTGAGGTTCAGGCTGACCGATACCGGGCTTTTGTTCGGCTGGAAATACCCGTCTGAGAAACTGAGTATGATGCTGGAGAACTGCGGGTCGGAAGCCATTTCCGGCAGGAACGGCCGTTCGATACCGTCCATGCTGATGTACGAAGTGGGCAGTCCCGAGAATTTCTTGGACCAGCTCCGTGAGAACCATACCATCTGTACCATCGCCGAGAAATAAAGTTTGAAGCGCGGGATATGGGTGTTGAGCCAGATATTGGTGTTGAACTGTTCCCGGAAGGTGCTGTAGTCCCAGTCGTATACTCCTACGTAAGGGTAGGGTTTGCCCATATAAAGGCCGCCCGGATATTTCTGCATGGGCAGGCTGTTGTCGTACAGGGAGCGGTAATAGGCCCCGTTGATGGTCACCGAGGTGCGTATTACAGGTATTTCGGGAATGGTGATGCTGTATTCCAGGCCGTTCTTGACCGTACGTTCGCTGTTCATCGGAGTGGCGTAGCTCAGCAGCAGGGTTGCCTTTTCGGTGTTGAAATCGCTGAGCGAGGGTTTGCCTTCTACCGGTTCTTTAAGGGTTGTATACTTGGTGTACGGGAACGAATAGTAGCGGGTCCGGTAGGCAAAACCGCTGGTAGATTCCTCGCGGAAAGCGGTAAAGGAAAAGATGTATTTGCCCAGAGTGAAGTCCATTCCGGCTTCGTATTTGCTGTTCTTGTTGGGTTTGAGGGCCGGGTTCGTCCGGTCTGTGACCGAAGTATTCGTCCACAGCACCCGGTTGGCCTCCGTCTGGGAATAGTAGTTGAGCACGATCACGTCGTTATACGACTCCTGCGGGTACAGGTAGTCCAGTGTCGGCATTTTTATCTGTCGGCCGTAACCGCCCCGCAGGGCTATGGTAAGGGATGTATTGCCCACGCTTACGGACGGGAAAATCCAGGTGGCGTTCACGCGGGGCTCCGGGTATACGCGCCCCTGCAATTCGTACCCGCCGGGCAGGTTCCCCAACATAGTCAGGCGGATACCGGCCGTAATGGCCAGGCGGCTGCTTCCGATAGGGGCCATAAATTTCTCTTCGGCAAAAAAGGCCGTGCGCACCATGGCCGGTACATCGTTGTACGGGCGCGGACGAGACGCATAGGTAGAGGTAGGATAGGGAGGGAAAGCGGCATCGTACAGCATGCCGCGGCCCAGGTTCTTGTCTATGCCTGTCTCCAGGCCCATCATCAGGCGGTTGGTCGTCCTTTTGGCCGTAAAGATGTTTACGGCGTTTATCTGGGCGAAGAAACTGAAAGGCTGGTCCTCGTTCTTGTAATGGGACAGGTATTGGGCGGGTAGGTAGGCGCCTTCGTGTTCGCCGGGGGCGGTAGCCGTGGGGTAAGGGAGCACTCCGTTGGGGGCTACGATCATGTCGCGGCGCAGGATGTTGGAGGTGTAATCGGCCGATACGACCAGTTCCACGTGGTTTATCGCCTTGGTATTCACGTCCCAAAGACCGTTGTAGGTGAGCATGAACCGGTTGAACGAAGCGCTGTATTTGTCGGTCTTGGGGGTCAGGTCCGGGTCGTTCTTCTGGCTGTCCAGCGTCCCGATATAATAAAAGGTGAGATTGTTGGCCAGGCTGCCTCCCAGGAAAGCGGATTTTTTGGTATAATTGGCCTGGAAAGAGATCCGGGTATATTTTTCGAGGTTGTCGCGTACATCAGGGCGCCCCTGCGTCACGTCCAATCCCAGGTATAACGATCCGGATTTTTTACCTAAGCTGAACCCTTTGCCCACGTAGAACAGTTTATTCAGCGGGTCGGCTTTGATACGGATACTTAAGGGGGCTACGCCGGATTTGGGTTTGAGGATGACCACTCCGGAGGACAGATCGCCGTATTTGACCGAGGAAATGCCCTGTACGACTTCTACCTGTTCCATATGGTCGGTGGATATCTGCCGCAGATCGACCCCTCCGCCCACCGTCGAACGGTCGCTGGCCTTGTCGTCCGGCAGCCGGAACAGGGTGGCATTGTTGGACATGGGAGCTCCGTTGGAGATAATAGCCGTTCCGAGGGCCGTGTTGGCATCGCTGCCGGCCTGGCGGGAGGCCATCTGTTCTTTTCCGCTTATGTTGGAATCGGTGGACAAATAGCCGGGGAGCAGTTGGAATATGTCGCTCAGGCTCGACGGCTGGATGTATTCCAGTGCGGCTTGGGTGATCGTGGAGGAGGACGTTCCGCTGGTGGGCTTGCTGACGGCCATGACCGTCACTTCGGCCAGGTCGAGGGATTGCGACTCCATCCGGATGTCGAGGCGGACATTTTCTTTGGCGTCTATTTCAAGGTTTACCGGGCTGTAACCCAAATAGCTCACCGTCATGTGGTAAGCGCCGCGGGGGATATTGTGCAGTGTAAAACGGCCCTTTTCGTCCGTCACGGTCACCACCGACAGTTCGTCGATGCGCACTGTGGCAAAAACGATAGGTTCTCCGGTCTTTTTATCTGTAACGTGCCCTTCAACGGTTATTTTATTTTGGGCGGACACTTCGCCGGGGAAGGCCGAAAACAGGAATACCGTAAGCAGCGCAGTAAAAAATATTTTTCCGATCATCTTTATCGCCGCGCGAAGGCTGTGGCTATTCTACGCGAGCGATTGCAAAGGTGCAAAGGTTAAGGAATCGTTACAATCCCCCATTTTGGGTAAAACAGGGGGCGGGTATCCTTATAATTTGTTAGAAAAGGTTTTGTCTTACTTATTTTCCTGCCGGACGGCCTTTAAAAAAGCTTCTATCGGCCGGGGGACAGCCAAACGCGGAATGTCCTGTAGGGCGAGGGCCGTGTAATTGACCAGTCCGGTACCTGGATGAGGGATAACGACCGTGAGAAAACGGATGTGAAGCGCCTGGTGGGACAGTATATGCCGGATCTCCGGGGAAACGGAAAGTATCTCAGGTTTTCCGGCCCCGCCGAATAAAGATCGGTATCCGGGATGGTTTTGAAGATCGTCCGGGGCGATGGGGCCGTCCGTTTCTATCAGGGGAAATTCATAGAGTCCCTGCCAGATGTCCTTGCCTTCCCGCCGGAGCATCCAGGTGCGGCCTTCGCACAGGATGTGGAAATAGTAAAAATACCGGTCGCGTACAGCTGTACGGCCCTTTTTTACCGGTAGGTCCCCGATGCGCCCGTGGGTCAGGGCCAGGCATTTGGCTTCCAAGGGGCATGCGGAGCAGTCCGGCGTTCCCGGCGTGCATTGCAGGGCTCCGAAATCCATGATGGCTTGGTTGTATTCCCCGGGATGCCGTTCGTCTAACTGCGCAGCGGCCAGTTCGGAAAAATACCGTTTTCCGGCGGTGCTGTCGATAGGCAGGTCTATATTGAAAATACGGGCCAGCACCCGGTAAACATTCCCATCCACAGCGGCGACGGGCAGTGCGTAAGCGATGGAGCAGATGGCTGCCGCTGTATAATCGCCAATGCCTTTCAGCGCCTTTACTTCCTGGTAGGTAGTCGGGAAGAGGCCGTTATGCTTTTCCCGGACTGTGCGGGCTGCGGACAGGAGATTTCGAGCACGGCTGTAATAACCCAATCCCTGCCAATATTTCAGCACTTCGTCCTCCGAGGCATTTGCCAAAGAGAGGACATCGGGGAAACGATCGATGAAACGCAGGTAGTAGTCCATCCCCTGTGCCACGCGCGTCTGTTGGAGGATGATCTCGGAGATCCATATTTTATATGGGTCTCGGGTTTCCCTCCAGGGGAGCGGCCGTTTATGGATGGCATACCAATTCAATAGGGGGTTACTGATTTCCGACATGATCGTGTGAAAATATGCTCGGGTAAGATAGGAATGTTATTTCCGGACAAATGCGACATTCAGCTTGGAAGGCTGGGTTTTTACGTTTGTAAACACTTGTATTACAATTGATAATTGGGGGAGCATTATCTTTCGTACACACAATTGTTGCATAAAAGGCATAATCCATGAAATCTATTTAAAAATAGTGCCGGTCCCGGTAAGGAGCCATTCGGCGGATATGCCGAAATCCCGTACCATATAGGAAAGCCATGCAGGTTTGAATATGCCGCGCCCCATATCTTTTTTCAATTGGTAAAGGTTCATGCGGTTGATGCCGTATATATCGGTAAATGTTTTTACACCCCGGATACGATGGGTCGTGATCAGGCTTTCCAGGGCTATGAAAAATCGTTCCACGATCTTTGCGTTCTCGGGATTTTTGTATGGGCCTCTATCGGGAATCGTTGTTAAAATTTGCATAATCAAATGGTATTTTAATTATAGTGCACATTTTTCGATGCTTCCTTTTACTAAATAGAGTTTGAGAATGTCTTCCCTGGGAACTTCGAACGGAGCATAGCTGGGGTTTTCCGAGGAACAGGTGACCGTATTTTCGCTCCTGCCCGGATTGATGTATTTTACCATCCGATTACCGTTTCGGGTGATTATCAGATAAGCATTTCCGAAGCTTATGAAACATTCCTCCCATTCCTTCAGTATGATTATCTGTCCGCTTTTAAAGCGGGGGTACATACTGTCTCCATATATGTTTATCGCATCCGTGCAATCTGAAAATTCGGGAATTTGAATGTCTATGCGCCGGGCTGAAAGGTTGTCGTCGAATTGAGCAATGTTTCCTCCTGTAGCATCTACGTCAGCCCAGTAACGAATTCCGTTGACATTACCACAAAAAGGTGATGGATTGATAATATATTTTTTAATATCACCAAATTTTTCTTCCAATATGGAAATTTGAGCATCCAAGACCGGTTTTCTACCGGATTCCAAGGCGGAGATATAAGACTGAGAGCAATTTAATAAATCGGCCAATTCCTTTTGGCTAAGTTTATTGTCTTTTCTGAATAGTTTTAGGTCGAACATGTATTTTTTGATTTCATAGGAAAAAAATATCGCAAATAATTTGGTAATTTATAACCAAAATATTACCTTTACTGCAATATTACAACCAACAATATCACAAAGATAGAATATTGGGGTGGATTGACAATGAATAATTTAAAAATGATACAACCATGCAGGACACAACATCACAAAACCTTGAAAATTGGTACAAATCCCTCAAAAGGGATTCTCCGCTAACAAAAACCGGGTTCATTAAGACCGTGGCCCGCCGATGCCGTGTATCGGGAAATACAGTAGTAAATTGGGTCAACGGACTTACCCGCCCATCCGATGATATCTATATGGATGTGTTGTCTGAAATATCGGGAATATCAAAGAATGATTTGTTCCGATACGATAATTAAAACTATATAATATACTGTATATAATTTATTTATGATTTTTCCTTACCGGATTTTCCCGGTAGGGGGTAACGGCTTATTCACTGGAAAAATGACACTCGATACGGAAAATCAGATGCGGAATATCCTTTCCGAAGTATTTTCAGCAGGATCGCTCAAAGCACTGGCGGAAAATGGGATCGTAAGCCCGTTTATTTCAACCCGGGAGGCTAAGAACAATCCCAGGTATGGAAGGCATGTGGCTAAATGGATAAAAGAATGCCTGATAACACCTTCAAGAATAAGTAGTAAGGCAAACTCTACCCAATACCTGAGCATCGTGAAACTGGAAGAGCTGTATTTAGCGGAGAAGATGAAAAGCTTGCCGGTGGACAGCGACACTAAACGCCATGTAACATACTGATTAAATGATTGTTATATTTTTAAATATTTAAAATATAAAGATATGAAAGAAAAAAACATGGAAGAAGGAACTCAAACATTCGGGAATGGCTCTTCTGAGATTAAAAATGCTTCGGGCTTACAGAATTTGGAAAGGGATGTAAGGGCGACCGTGAAATCATGCATCGATGCTTTTCAATCCGAGGGGAATTTATGTTTCCCGGCGGATTACGACGTAGATAAGGCCCTGACAGCCGCATTTGTCTTCCTCAGCTACCTTAAGGATCCATCCGGGCGTTCTGCCTTGGAGTTCGGCTCTGCAGACAACATTGCGGCTGCTCTGTTGGATATGGTGATCCAGGGATTGTCCGTCAACAAAAGGCAATGTCGTTTCATGGCCTTCGGAGGGGAAATAAAACTGATCCGGACCTATTTCGGTACTATAGCCGTGGCTCGGGAAGCCTGCGGGATAATTGGTGAGCCGATAGCCTGCATTATTGGCCGGGGGGATGATTTTGAATTTGAAACCGATCCGGCGAGCGGGAAAAAACGCCTTGTCCGGCATCGACCGGCACTTGACAGTATGGGAGGGGAAATTGTCGGTGCGTATTGTATTCTTCATTTATCAGGAGGCGTACAATACCTCGAAGTGTTGGGCCCTTTACAGATATCGGCACTATTGGGTATCCGCCAGGAAGATATGAGCCGGGCAGGGGAGAAAACAATATTGAGAGCAGTAATAAACCGGGCTTGTCGAAATCTGATAGATACCAGTCCCGATGCATATATGTATGAAGGGATGTATGATGAGTCCGATCTCTTGTCTATGGGAACAGTACCGGCGGTAGCCGAGGCTGCAAATGCGGGAAACATCTCAGATAATGCAGTAGCCGATATAAAAACCGATCCTGTGGAGCAGGTGCGGACGGAAGAACGGCCCGCCTGGTAGTTTCAATGAATTACTAACACTTTAATATTTACAATCATGTTCGGTTATACGATAATCAGCAAACGGGAGTACAAGGATCTTTTGAGCCGTATCGCTTCGGCAGAATACCGGCTTTATCTGGCCAACGGCGACCTGGATTTTAAAAACAAGCAGATCCAGGCGATGGAAAAGGAGATAGGGGGACTGGTTTTTTGTCATAAAAAGTCGGACTCCGGGAACGGCGCGTCCGAAAAATAAGCGGTGTCCGGCCGTTTTCGGATGATTTTAAAAGACGATAAAAACATGAATACGCAAACATTGTTCGAGGTAGCCGGATATGTGTTCGATTACCGGGCGCGTACGTTGGGATATGGTAATGGTTATATCCGTCGTTTAACTCCTATTGAATCGGATTTGCTGCTGTTCTTTTGCGAAAAGCAGAATCAGCTGGTTTCACGGGTAGACATTCTTCAGAGAGTATGGGGGCGGGAAGACCGTTTTAAAGCCCGTTCGATGGATGTGTTCGTAACGATGCTCCGCAAGTACATCTCGCCCAACAGTATGTTGTCATTGGAAAGCATACGGGGAAAGGGCTACATATTCCATGTGAAATAAAAAAGGGCAGAATTGTTCGCCCTGAAAATATAACCACTTAAGCGCAAGAATGCAATGCCTGATGCACCACATATCCGGGAGAGTTTCATATTCTATTCCAGTTTTTCCATGGCGGTTTCCGAATTGTCCGATGCCGACCGCCTGGCTGTATACGATGCGATAGCGGCTTATGCCCTTACCGGAGAGATGCACGATCTTTCGGGGGTTCCCAAAGCGATAATGACATTGATCCGCCCACAGCTGGATGCCAATAATCGCCGTTATGAGAATGGCTGCAAGGGTGGCCGTCCAAAATCGGCCGAAAAACCAGAAGTGAACCGGAATATAACCGAAGCAAAACCGAATGCGAACCAAAGAATAAGCGACCCGATACCGGGTGGGAATCGGTTTGTATCCAGCGTTGAACCTAATGAAAATGACAATCAGAATACAAATGAAAATGCCAAATTCCAAGGTTCTTCCGAAAAATTCATGCCGCCCTCCTATCAAAAGGTTCGTGAATATTGTATTGAACGGAATAATGCGGTGGACCCGATGCTTTTTGTGGATTATTACCAATCCCGCGGATGGAAAACGGGCAACTCCCCGGTGAAAGACTGGAAAGCGGCTGTCCGGATGTGGGAAAAACGGGAAAACCGTCCAGCAAAGGGAAATACTATGTGCCGGGAGGCCTCCTCCAAGTACCAGCAACGAATGGATGCGCTGACCGAAGTTTTATCGATCATTAATACAGAGAATCAACAATCCGATGAATGAACCTTCAAACATGTCCCAGCAAGCGCTGCTTTCTCCGTCGGTTCCTGAGCAGCTGGCCCGC
This sequence comes from uncultured Flavobacteriales bacterium, assembly GCA_938023515.1. Taxonomy (GTDB): domain Bacteria; phylum Bacteroidota; class Bacteroidia; order Flavobacteriales; family UBA1820; genus Merdimorpha. The sequence continues at coordinate 83,041 of CALJDR010000052.1, read as the reverse complement.
ACCATTCCGGCAGTCCAGAGTAAGGCTGTGGAAACCAAGAACGCGCTTGCGATAATTCTGGCTCAGGTATATGCTATGTGCGGCCGGAATATTGCGGCAAAAGACTTGTCGGTAGAGACTCAGGCACTTCAGAACCTGATCATGGCCGATTTTCCCTTTCTGAGCGTACAGGAAATCCGGGTGGCTATGTTGGATGGGATCAAAGCGGATGCGCATTTGGAATACATAGAGCTCTCCCAACGCCGGTATTATGCATGGCTTTCCGATTATCGGCAGGGCGAAAAGTGGCGCTGCGTTTCCAGGATCCGCCGGAAGCTGTCCCGGGCCGCCCTTCCTGGTATTTCTGACCGGCAAAAGGATATCCACCGGGAGAACCTGTGCATAAGGATTTTTGATGATTATAAAGAAAAAGGGTATATGCGCTCATGTGGATGGGTCGTTTACGATATTTTGAATAAAAAGGGGGTGATACGATTGACCAGGGAAGAAAAGCTCGATGTCCTTCGCCGCGCGGAAGAAAAAATGGCCCGCGAATTGCCCTCTCCCCATAGAAGCAGGTATCGAATCATTGTGGAGGCAAAGGAAGCAGCCCTGCGGGATTTTTTTGATGCTGCCATTCGTTCAGGCAGGGATATGGCTTCATTTTTGAACATGAAGTAATGTTTTAGTTGTTTGTGTTTAATGTTTTGTTTGTCAATTATATAATTCTTTTAAGGAACCTTAACCAGCTTATCTTGTAATCATTTTTTTACCGTTCTATCTTAGCCCCGTGATAGCACTTCCGGCAGGGAACACCAGGAGGTGATTTCCCTTCAAAGGAAAAAAAAGATCGCGGAAATCCCGCAATTCAATAACAAATAGAACGCATACTCGGAAATGACACGTACAGGACAGCAAATCGAGAATGATGTCTACAATCTGCTATCCGGCAGTCAGTTGGCATCGACTATTAACGGACACATCTACAAATCCGGTACCCGCCCGGAAAATTCTTTGACCGAAGACGCGGAGGTAAGCTTTGTGGAGGGTCAGAACGGGCAAATACAGAGTGGCACTGTAGCAGTGAATATATATGTGCCGGATGTGGAACAGCCTGAAAATTCCGGCACCTTCCTTAGGAATGTGGCCCGGTGTGAGGCGATAGAAGCAGCTGCCCAGCAGTGGTGCAATTCCCTCGCATCGAGCGGCACTGACTATAGGTTCACTCTGACGCAGACCATATCGGCCTTTGATATAGAGGATAAACCGGATATAAATCAGCATTTTATATCTATAAAATTAAATTTTCAATTATTAACTATTTAAAATCATCAAACAAATGGCAATTCTTTCTTGGGGGAAACCCACAATCGAGGTATGCAAGCTGGTGGACGGTGCCGTTCCGGCAGAAGCACAGTGGAAAGCTCTTTCTGAAATAGTCCAGGGTACGACTACCCTTACTTCGGAACAGGGCGAAAAATATGAAGCACTGGAGGAAGGCGGCGAACTGGTAGATGTACGCTATTCGAAGAACAAGTACACGCTCGAAATGGAGCTCTTTATCCAGAAAAGTGGGGTAAAGCCCATCGAGGATGCAGATGGCGTAGTTCTCGACATGTATTCCGTACGTCTGACTCCGGAGGACGATTCGTGCCCGGGCTTCATGATGGACAAAGCATCTGTAGCTTGCACTGAATCCTGGACGTCTGCCGACGGCGGCCGGTGGAAATACACTTTCACCGCCCTGAAGCCGGCTACCGGCAAGATCCTGAAACCTTATACTAAGGCGTAAGATCAGACAGACCTTTTGCGGTGGGTGGTAAAACCGCAAAATGGCGGATTGGAGCAGTGGCAGCTCGTTGGGTACATTTCCCAAAGGCCGGGGGTTCGATTCCTCTGTCCGCTACGACAAAATCAATATCTGAAATGGCAAAGAAAATAGAGCGGAAGGTCGCCGATACCATTCTGCAAAAACCCCAGGAAGTCAAGATAGGCGATACCGTGTATCAGATGGCTCCCCCTACGTTATCTACACTGATAACCGTATCGGAACTTATATCGAAGTTGCCCGCTGTAAAAATGAACAGCGACAACCTGTTCATGGAAAGCATGTACGTAGCCAAAGATTGTGCCGTATTGGGGGAAATCCTGGCGGTACTGATATTGGGGCCTAAAGATATAAAAGAGAAAAGGGAAGTGGAACAAACCCGTTTCTTCGGACTTCTCCGCACCCGCAGACAAATAGAAGTGGACAGGAAGATGGAACTGGCGCAGAAGATACTCAACGAAGTGTCCCCGGCAGAATTGAACACCATCTTGATAGGGGCGTTCCAAGAAATGCAGATATCCGATTTTTTCGGGCTTACCACTTCCCTTCTAGAAATAAATCTGCTTCGTCGGACGAGGGAAGTGGTAACGACAGCGTTTGGGCTATAGTGGCCGGAATGGTCAAGGCCTATAACCTGAATATTGATTACGTACTCAATGAGATAAGTTACGTCAATCTCATGATGTATAGCGCCGTATTGCCCCACTACGACGATCTGGATGAGGAAAACGATAGCGGTACGGTGATAAAAGCCGACAGCCCGCATAATAAAAATATGGTTGAACAAATACTATTTGGATAAAATGAACAATATCAATGATCTAATGAAAGGATCCGGGGATGAAGGTTTCGAACTGGGGAAAAATTTTGCAGAAAACATGAAGCAGGGGATTGCGGAAAGTGATTTCGTCGATTTCATGTCGAAATTGACAGAAACGATGAAGATAACGCTCCGCTTACCGGCATCGGCATATAACGAAATCATAGATACTGCCCAATGGGAACGACTGTTTGGATCATTGGATAAAATAGCGTATCAGTCTGGTTATAGTGTCTCCCGGAAACTGAAGGATATGGCTAAAGAAGCCAAAGAATCTGGTAAAATGACGGAGGAAGAATTTACTAAAATAAATGAAGTTATTGACACTCAATTTAATGCGATTTCTGGAAAAAATCCCTTGGCAACAGCAACAGGGAAAATCGGGGATAGCTTTAGTAAGATGTTTACCAAAGGTTCTGGGTTTGGGAAAAAGGATCTCGAACAATTGGGAAGCGGTATTAATGAATTCAGCACACAAATATTTGGAGATAAGGGGCAAACAGCCAGCAGCGTAAGCGGTATGATAACTGCTTTGGGGGGTAATGGTGAAGATGTTACCCGTATTATGGGAGGCGTTAACGATGCGCTTACCGGTACGGCCGACGTGGTGTCAGGTATCGCTTCGATGAACCCGGCTAAAGTCATTGGCGGCATTGCAAAAGCCGTTACGGGTATTATCAACATTTTTGGAAAAGATGCGGGTATCGAAAAGAAGATAAAGAAGATCCAGAAAGAGATCGATGAACTGACCAAATCCTATAAGGATCTGGAACGTCAGGAAAAGAAGCTCTATGGCCAGGAAAAAGCGGACAAGATCGGCGAAGAAATTGCGAATGTCGCCAAGCAGAAGGAACTCGTTGAGCAGCAGAAAGAGCTGGAAGAGAGTAAAAAGAAAACGGATAAGAAAAAGGTCGAGGATTACGAAAAAGCGATTACCGATCTTAAATATAAGTTAGAGGATCTTAGGGACCAGCAGATAGCTGCGGCTATCGGAAAGGACCTATCTACTATGATCAACGATTTTTCGACGGCTTATGCCAATGCTTGGACAGCCGGCAACGACAAAGCTGCCGCCCTGAAGGATGTGGTGAAAAAATCAATCCAGACTGCAGCTATCCAGCTCATAAAGACGAACATCACCGGTAAAGTAAAGGAATTTACAGAAGCACTGGCAAAAGCTATGGATGACGGGGTACTCAGTACCGGCGAAGAGGCGATGCTCGACCGTTTACAGCAGGAGATATTGGAAAAAGCGAAAATCGACGAAAGTTTCAATAAATACTTTGAACCAGCCGAGGCTACCCGCACGGCAGCCAGCAAAGGGATCACATCGATGACACAGGATACAGCTGAGGAGCTTAACGGGCGGTTCACCGCCATCCAGGAGCATACCGCTTCGATAAAAGGTTCGGTACAGACTCTCGTTGCCAATGGCGGAGAGATGCTCAAGACACTGTTCGGGATCGAGCAGAATACCTCCCGTCTGGCCGCTATCGAAAGCAATATAGTTGCGTTACGCAACGGGATCGATTATATCAACATGAAAGGTGTCCGATTGATCTAATGAAACCACTAAAAGACATATACGGCGTCGCACATCGCTATGGGGCGTGCGACCTGTTCTCCGGGGAAGAGAATGCCGAGCAGCTGATAAAACTTTTCCTGTCGCCCCAAGGGATGGAGTTCTGCCAGAATACCGGTTATCCGGACCTGGAGACTATCCGTTCCTTTAAAGATATCGACGTGAGCCGGTATGGGGTGTATATAGATACCGATATTCGGCTGCATAACCCGGCGAAAACGGTTCTGGTTGGCGATACGACGGCCGAGCTGGTATTCGACGACGAAGCGGAAATGCGGCATGAGGTCATCGTGATGTACGGAGCCAAGGCTGTTATCAAGGCTTCGTCCTATGCGGTGGTTTTTCTCACCAATATCGGTGGCACAATAGAACAAGAAATAAAAGAACATGCGATAATACTATGACTGGGATTTTATACATAGACGGAACAGATGTGTACGCACAATACGGAGTAGCTCTCCAGGGGAGCAGCTATGCTTCGGTGGTGTCGTATCCGCCTTTGAAAAAGGTGAACAGCAACGATTGGGCTGAAGAGGACGGAATAGAGGTCGACTTATCGATCCCTGTGCTGGAAGGAATAGAATTCAATCCTCCTGTATTGGACAGAAAGGATGTATCCCTCCAATTTATCGCCCGGAGCAAGAAGCGGGTAGGCGCATTCCTGCAATCACTTTCGGATAAGGGCTATCATGAATTTAATTTTACAGAACTCGGCCGGACATTCACTCTGCGGCTGGTTTCCCAATCCGGCGATGCATTGATACCGCAGGATGGAGACGTATTTACTTTGGTCTTTTCAGATGATTTCCCGTTGAAAGATTATCAGTACCAGGAACCTCAGTCTTCACTGGCTGTCAATACCGGTTATGCGATCGATGATCGCGACCTGGCTCGTTACGGCATCCAGGTGCTACAAGGGAGCGAAGCTTCTGTCCGCAGCATGCCGGCAGTCAAAAGCCGGCTTACGGTTGATATAAACAACCGTCCGGGAACGATTTACGATGGAGCTGCGCCAGTGAAATACCAGGCAAAAGACGTAACCCTCCGCTGTTTTATGCAGGCAGAGAGCATAGCTGCTTTATGGCGCAATTACAATGCATTCCTGTATGACCTTAAGCGCCCTTCTTATCGGAAATTGAGCGTGGCAGCGACAGGTAAGTCTTATTCATGCTATTACAAAAATGGGACGGTATCCCGGTTTTTCCCGGATGATAAGATCTGGCTGGAATTTACCGCCACTCTTGTTTTTACCGATTTCCGTCCGGCGGAAGAGCAGTAACCAAATAACCGACAAATAAAATTCAGGACAATGGAAATATTCTACAATAATGAACCAATACGCATAGACGGGCAGCCGCTGGACCTACAAGTTACCGACAACAGTTTCCGCCATCGGGCTATTATGGGCGAGGATAGCTTGACGCTTTATTTTTCCCTGCCTCAGTATGTGGATATCCCGGTAGGGGCGTATGTCATGTTCCAGGGAGATCGCTATGAATTGATGAGCCCTCAGAATTTCAAGAAAAATAATACGCGCGATCTGGAATATACGCTGGTTCTTGACGGGCCGGCGGCCAGCCTTTCCAAGTACAAGATGCGTGATACTACTTCCCAGACGGATGATAAAGTGACTGGGCGGCTGAAGTTCAGTTTTACCGGCAAACCGGAGGAACATCTGGCCATCGTCGTGAAAAACCTGAACGACCGGGAAGGAGGGTGGTCGGTAGGGAGTGTGATCGATGCGCCCGAAAAAGTGATCGCTTACAGCCAAAATACCCTTTCTGAAGCACTCAATATGATTGCCAAGGAGTTCGAGACCGAATGGGATATCCGGAACAAAGTCATCAATCTGCGGAAGGTCGAGTACAACAAGGAAAATCCGCTTCCCCTTTCTTATGGCAAAGGGAACGGTTTTAAATCCGGAGTGTCGCGCACCAGCGAGAATGAGCGGGCCATGGAGGTATTGTTCGTCCAAGGCGGTGAAAAAAATATAGATCCTGCCAAATACGGGGCTAAAGAACTTCTTTTACCTAAAAGCCAGGAAATAGAATATGAAGGTGTCGTCTACGTTACCGATGCCGAAGGATATTCGGTCACCCGGAAAACTACCGCCCCGGCAGGCAGCACCGAAAATGCACTTCCAAAACAGGAGGGGAGTCTCGATCTGTCGAATATATATCCATCCCGGGTGGGCCATGTATCCGAGGTCGTACCGGTAGATCCGAAAAAGAACTTTTACGACATTGCGGATAGTTCTATCCCTGAGTCGCTTAATTATACCGATTATATCATTCCGGGAGAGACCATGACGTTGATATTCCAGACGGGAATGCTTGCCGGTAAGGAGTTCGAGGTCAATTATAAGCATGCGGAAAGAAGGTTCGAGATCGTCCCCCAGATCTTCGACGGGGTGACGATGCCCGGCGGAGTGTTCATTCCCAAGGGCCCTTCCGAAAAAGAAGGGTATCCTGGCGATGAATATGCAGTCTTCAATATTTCTCTTCCCGATGCCTATATCTGTGATAACGCAACGAAAACGGGCGCTTCGTGGGAAATGCTCCGGGAGGCTGTCAAACATCTCCATGAGAACGAAGCTCCCCATTATTCGTTTACCGGGGAGCTGGATCCTATCTGGATAAAAGAACATTGGACGGAAGTGGGCGGTAAGATAACTCTTGGTGGTTATATTGCGTTTTCCGATCCTCAGTTCGCTCCTGCCCAGCAGGAAGGCGGTAAAGAAAAACCAGGCATCCTTATTCGTATTACGGGTATTAAGGATTATGTGAACAATCCTTATAGTCCCGTGATCGAACTGTCGAATGTCGTTTCAGGCGGAGGGGTATCGTCGGAACTCAATAAAATAGACAGCAATGAACAGTTGGCCGAAGAACAGTACAAGGATTCGGTCCGTTTTACCAAACGGCGTATCAGCGACGTAAAGGAGACGATCTCCATGCTCGAGGATGCGATGCTGGGCTTTTCGGCTTCCGTTACCCCGATCACGGTACAGACTATGCACCTGCTTCTGGGCCATGAGAGTCTCCAATATCGTTTTGTATCGAACACTACAACCCCCGAGGTTGTGGTGCATGACATCCATTTCGATGCGGCTACCAAAAGACTGGTGTCCGACGCCGGGATCATTCAGCATATGACGCTGAATATCAATACAATTTCTCCTGCGCACCAGGCAAAAGGATATAAATTTTGGAATATAGCCAATGCCACTAACACTCCTGTACTCGATATTCCGCAACAGGCCTACTACGTATACCTGAAAGTGGAGAAGAACGGGGAAAATGGCGTATTCCTGCCCAGCCCCAATGCTATCGGGATGGAGGATGATCCGGCGTACTATCATTTGCTGGCCGGTATCCTCAACAGCGAGGCGGAAGACGGTACGCGGGCATTTATGCCGATGTACGGTTTTACCGAGATATCTCCGGGCCGTATCACGGTATCCAAGATAGAGAGCACGAACGGCAAGACGTATTTCGACCTCGATAAAGGCGAGATAGCGGGCAAGATCGTGTTCTCGTCTGACAGTCAGACCGAAGATGGGCAGACGATCATCCAGGGTGGTAAGATTAATGCCAATCTGATAGATGCAGATAAAATACAAGCTACTGATATCAAGGCGGTCAAGGGAACTATTGCCGCGTTCGGGATTAACGGTGATTATCTTGTGGGTAACCAGGAAAAAATAATATTCCAGAACAGTGAAATAGAACCCCTGTCTTCGCTAACTACCGTAGAGGGGGCGCAAGATATCGAAAATGCCGGTGCAAGTTTTGAGGATAATTACACGAACCCCATGAGTTATAATATACTCCACGAGGACTTTAAGATGGTAACCGGGGATTTTGAGGTAAAGTATGCCGGCATACTTAAATTTGCTATAAAAGGTTACTCGCAAGCAATATCCTATGAAACGCACGGGACTCATCAGATCCTTCCCTCTGAGGACCATCCGAATACTTTTAGATGCGAGGTCAGAAAGATCACACAGGAAGAAGGTAGAAGGGTCGCGACTGTAGTGGCATCTTTTGCGCCTAAGCTCGGTTGGGAAAAAGAACATTCTATCACGACCAATTATGATGTGTATCTGGTGGCACCGGGCGTTTATGACATCCGTTTTGTCAAAGATATTTATCATGTAGTGAAATGGGTGGATCGTCCGGAAGGTACGCCTTCTGATATATATCCTGTATATCTTATCTTCGACGGTGTTGATATCCTTGGGCAGGATGGATCGTACAACCTGTCCCTCGTTGGGTCCCTTCCTACTACCAAGATAGGTACGAACGGTATTTACTCGTTCTGGTCGGTATACAATTATCTGTATTTTTCGCAGAACGAGGGGTTGAATGCCAGGTCCAATATAAAACTATCCTCCCCTAACGGGCTTAATTTCATTGATATAAAGGATAGTTCCATTACGATAGGCGGAAAAGGCCTTGATATCGAGGCGCCGATAGGGACCGATATTTCTACTGCTAAGGCATCTTTCACCATACCTGGTACGCGGCAGAATATTATTTCCGGGGAAACGATGTCAACGATGCTCGGAAAAATATACCGCTATCAGACGGATCTGAAAAACGTAGCTTTTTCCGGGGCGTATTCCGACCTTACCGGCAGGCCGACAAGTCTCCCGGCCAACGGCGGAGCGGCGGATACGGCCATGATGGACGGCAACGGCAATAACATCGTAGCCACTTATGCGACCAAGAGCGAAACAACGAATGCCCAGGTAGGAGCCCGTAATTACATTACGGGGATGAAGGAAAACTGGACAGGCGGCCTCGTGAAATCGGATGGAACTATCGATACCGCGAACAATTACAATCAGGTCACCAAAGATTTTCAGGACATCGCGTTTCTGGCCGGGAAAAATGCGACCGCTTCTGTCAATCCGGACGACGTTGTTTCGGGTTCGGAACGCCTCAAGTTATCTTTCCGCTTCGCTTTCTATACATCGGATAAGGCGTTTATCTCTTTTGTGAGCAGTGATGCCAATGCTACCCAGAAAACCTTTGTTGTCCCTCAGAATGCCGCTTATTGCAAGGCATCTGTCGGGGTGGGTATCTATGGTTATGTAGCCGGACATTTTGAAGATATGCGCTTTCAGCTGGAACTCGGGACCAAGGCTACGGATTATTATCCGGCCCCGCAGGACCTCGTCCAGACTTACTACAATAAAGCCGGCGATATAATGACCGGTACGCTCAAACAGAAGAAAGAGAACAGTACCATCTTGACGGATGTGGCTTCACTGCGTATCCCCTGGGAGCATAAAGGGTGGATCGCCCTTGACTTCGGCCTGGATTCCATCACCGTAATGGGCGAGATATACCTGTACAAATATGGTTGGGGTAGTATTGTGGTAGACTTTAGCGGCTATACTTATGTTGGAACGGCCGGTGCTAACAACTGGCATGCCCCACGCTTTGGTGTACGAGGCAGCATAAGCTCGATGCCGCAGATAGTTTTTGCCAAAGATAATGCTACCGGCCACCGATATATACTTATCGGCGGGGATGATTTTGCCTGGGGACAGTACGACTATATCGCACTGCCTCGTGTGGTTCTCGGTTCTATCAGCAACGATACTCGTGACCGTACGTGGGCGTTCGTCGCCAAAACCGGTAGTCTGGCCCAAATAGGGGTAACTACGGCATATGCCGGTGATGCATCTATCAATATAGAAGTGGAAAAGGCCCGCAACGCCGACACAGTGGACGGTATCCATGCTGCAGCCGTCGGAACAATAGAAGCAGGGAAGCTGGCGTCTTATAACGCTTCCGGTGTATTAAACGCAACTATTTTAAATTCCACGAAGTATACGAAAGTAGGCGCCGGCCCCAATACTGGGTTATGCTTTTACGGTTATGACATTAATCCTAGTGATAAAGTGCCCGGATATGGAATGTCGTGTGGTAATCCCAGTGATTATGGATTAAGTGGTGGTTATGGGGACGTGACTTCCGATGCAGCCATGTTGTTTACAATGGCGGGGTATGTTGCAAACGACGATTCCAGATTGAAGAACCGGGGGTGGCTTTTTTATAACCCATCGAATAAAACTTTTGCTGCGTCGCTGAGCCAACGGGGTTATGCGAAGTTCGCCGGGGAAGTGACGGCTGCTGCTTTCCGGGGTACGGCCGATAAGGCCAGCCGCCTGGTATCGTTTGATGCCCGGACGACGAATCCGTCTAATTTCCCGACACAAACCGTATCCTGCTATTTTGTGAGCAGGAGCGTTACCGGGACCGGAAGCAGCGGATATGCAGATGTATTGGGTATCAATGGTTATTCGGATACTTCAGGCGGGTCGGTGAACAGTCTTATATTCCCTAAAAATGAATTTAGAATATACCATTCGCAGGTTACTTTCGGTACAACGTCTTATGGTACCCCCAAAGCGCTTGCATACGCGGAAGAACTCCCCAGGGTCACCTATTCCGGTGCTCCTCCGGCCAGCCCCAGGAACGGGGATATATGGATCATACCTACGGATTGAGGGTATAAACCAAAAAATGATAAAGACAGTATAAAAAATGGCTGATACGAAAGATATACAGGTTTTTGCCGGGGGCAAATGGAATAGCTTGCTGAGCCAGAAAGGCTACGACGGCACCGGATGGCGTACCGCCAAGGGCGGTACGGCCGTGTACCGGGACGGGCAGTGGTACCGCTATTACGAGCGGGTCAATCTGGATGTGAAGGTATATATAGATAACGGTACAAGTATCAGAATGATCGTGAAAAGCCTTCCCAGCCAGCCTTTCCGGACGGACGGGATCTATTATCTGAATAAATCGGTCCTTACAGCTGCCCTTACCTTCAGGATGACAATGAAGCTGGTGGATTCGGAAATAACGGCAGAGCCGCTTATCGAGACCTTTGCCGGGTTCCGGTGCGATGCGACCGCCCAGACATTTACATATGCCGTTCCACACGATTGGAAATGTAGTGAGGTGACCAATGTATCGGTGGAGATGGAGCCGGATTCTTTCGGCATCTATGCTTATAGGCTCGGGACGGTCAATGTAGTTACAGATGGCTGGCACCTCAATGCGTATGCATCGGTGACCCCTACAGGGGCAGGTACGGCCAGTGTAAGTGATTCCACGCCGTTATACGGTTCGTTGGTTGTGTTCAGCGCTACCGAAACAAACCGCAATGCATGGCGTTTTACCCGGTGGTCGTCCGGCCAGAAGGGCATTTCCTACAGTAAAAAAATGTATGCCGACTTTAGCGACATGGCCGTTTTTACCGATGCTACCAAGGTGATCGACATTTCAATGATCTTTTATGTCAATAACAGCGGCCAGGTATGTATCGAGGCAAAAACCCTTCAATTCCGGGATGCCAGCCAGTTTGCTACGATCACAATGGATATCTCTTACGACGATGTTTACGGACAGAACCGTGTGCTGAAAGGGTATGTGTTCGAGCTGACGGTGAATGGGCAGGAGTACATCCGTACGGTAGGAGGAACACAGAACGCTGCCCGGGTTTTTGGCCCGCAGAACATGCAAATACAGCCGCCAAGTCAGTGGGTAGTAGCCGATATCTTAGTCGAAACGGACAATACAGAATACAGGATAGACGTGATCTCTCATAATAACAATTACGGTACAGCCAGTGCTAATCCGGAATATGTACATCGTAATGGGAGCAGTGTTATTACGGCTACGCCTAAAGCAGGATATAGGCTGCAGAAATGGGACAAGCATACCCCGGCTGATCTTCAATATACAGTGTCGAACGTTCGGGCCGATTATTCGGATGGCGCGTGGTTCGAAGTACGTACTTATTATATGAACGCCGTAGTAGCTTCCGGGCAGGCAGCCATGGGAACGGCAAAAGCCAATCCGACGACGGTATCCCTGAATGGGTCGTCTACATTCACAGCTACCCCTAATAGCGGATATAAGTTCGTTAAATGGACATTCTCGGACGGCACTACTTCGACCGTGCCGACGGTATCCAAAACGAACATAACGAACGATATCACAGGGACTGCATATTTTGAAGCCATCGTATATTATACAGCAACGGCACAGGTAGCAGCGGGTCAATCCGCAATGGGTACTGCGGTAGCATCGCCCACAAGGGTAGAGGCCGGAGGCAGTGTCTGGTTCACGGCAACGCCCAAATCCGGGTATCGTTTTGTCCGGTGGAATTACCAGGGGGAAACAGGATATTACACCAGCCCGTCTATCACCAGGTCTAATATCCAGAAAAATATTGTGGCTATAGCTACGTTCGAAGTGGATAAGACGACTATTAACGTAGTGGGTGGATTAGGGATGGAATTTGATGAAAATGGAAACCCTGCTTATTACCGAATCAATATAATCCTCTCCCCGGATGTATCCGGAAGCGTCAATGTAGGCATATCCGGATATGTGACCTTTTCGGACGGGGATTCGGAACCTATCAATGGCGAGATAACGGAATATGGCCAAAGTTATTTCTCCACCAATATCCGTTATCGGGAGGATCGGTACATTAATGGAGGATCGGCTGTGGCTTCCGTAAATGATCCGAGATATGAAATAGGAACCACCCATTTTGACTTTGCCGAACGATGACCAAAAAAGATCATCGGCAGGTTGCCGTTACGTGTATGGGAACCTGAAAAATGAAATTTGTATAGCGGAATACCACTGTGGCCGATTCAGGCAAGGATATTGGTTTGGGGTGCCAGGCCGCAGTGGAATATTCCGTAATTCAGGAATGATAAAATGAAAATGAAGATGAAAAAGAAATGCCTAAAAATGATGCTCTGTTTTCTGGTCATGGCGGCTGGTTTCGGCGTATTGATATGGAGCGTTCGCAGGTTTATTTTGGGAGGCAGCATATTTTACAGCCTTATCGATATCACAGTAGTATCCATCGTGCTATACCTGGGTATCCGGCGTATTGCGGATATGTGGCAGGATTGATTTTCCGTAATCATAATCGCAAAATACCATGATGGAACAAATACTGACCATTATAACGCTCGTGATAACATCCGGAACATTAGGCACAATCGTGTTTTTCAATGCCCGACGCCGGAAAGAGAACGCCGATGCCGATCGGGCCGAGGGCGAAAATATGAGCGCTTACGCCAAGGAATGGCGCGAATTGGCCGAAAAGAGAGAAGTGCAGCTCGACAAAAAAGAATTGAAGATCGACAATCTGTACAAAGAGATCGGGGAGGCCCGCCGGCGCGAAGCGGAAAAAGAACGGGAAATAGCCCGATTGAAGGTCGTGGAGGAATCTTTCAAACTGAAGAACTGCGACCGCCGGGCCTGTGAATACCGCAAACCACAAACAGGGTACTAATATGGAACTGACACTAAAGAGGATCTACCAAGGAGAGGATTATACGATAGGCCGTCTTTCGATAGACGGGCGCTATTTTTGCGATACCCTCGAAGACAAAGTCCGGGACTTGCCGGCCGAGACCAAAATCCCCGGCAAGACGGCGATCCCTGCAGGAATCTATAAAGTGGAGGTTACTTATTCTCCGAAATTCGGGCGGAAGCTTCCGCTTCTGCTGGATGTTCCTTTCTTTTCCGGGATACGGATTCACCGGGGCAATACGGCTGTAGATACTTCGGGCTGTATCCTGGTGGGGGTCAATTCCGAAAAGGGGAAAGTGACCGGTTCGACGATCTATGAGATAGCGATCACCAATAAACTGTCCGAAGCCGAAAGAAAAGGAGAAAAGAATACTATCGAAATAAAATGAAAAGGCGACTCCCAAACCGAACCACCTTATCGGTTGCGATAGGGCTGTTAGTAGCTTTATGGGCCGTCTCATCTTGTTCAGCAGCCAAACGTACGGCCGACAGTTCGCATTCTACGGACCGCTCTTTTATCCGGAAAGACAGTATGGCGGCAATGGCATGGAAGGACAGTCTCTTTCGGGACAGGAGCATTTCGGTGCACCTGCAGCAGACTACTGTAACGGAAGCTGTAACCGATAGCTCCGGCCGGGTTGTTGTCCCTCGTTCAACTACAATCACCGAACTTACGGCCGTACGGAATGATATAGAGAACCACACGAAGGACAGTGCCGTTGTCTCGGCCGTACGCGATACCGTCCGAAAGGATATCTCGGAAAGTTACGAGCAAACACCCCTGCCGGTGGAACGCAATGCGATGTGGCGTTTTTTTACGGTGTTTGTAATTTTAGGCGCCGGGGCGGCTCTGTTTTTCTGGGGACGGAAAAAAAGATGGTTCTGACCGATCACCCCAGTGCGGCATTTACAAAATCCAGCACTTTTCTTTGGGCATCGTCTATCACCGACCAATCCTTGGCCACATAGATATCCGTGATCCGGTGTTCGCCATCGGAATGGTTCAGGCAAAGGGCCACATCGTCCATGCTTATACGGCATTGGTTGCGGGCGATAGTGGCAAAACTGTGGCGCGCATAGTAGGTGGATAAAGGAACCTCGAACTTCAGCGCATCGGCAATATCTTTCAGACCTTTGTTCATATTGTTGTTAAAGTTCGCAGCCGACGCGTACCGCTGGTAGAAATTGAATACCTTTTTGCCAGTTTCATCCCGGTTCCTTTCAAATATATTGCGCATTTCTTCCGGGATAAGGACTGATATTTCCGCATTGTCCAGGCGACGGCTGGTCGTCTTTTTGCGCCGGTAGACGATACGCCCGTCGGTGTAATCCGTACAGGTGTACAGGTCGACCGTATTCATACCCAATAGGGAGAACGAAAGCAGGAATACATCCCGGGCCAGGGCGGCACGTTCGTTGTCCGGGCGGGGCATCCGGATTATTTTTGCGATATCACCGGCGGACAAGCTCCGTTTACGGCTTTCCGGATCCGCTTTGACCTTATACTTGGCAAAAGGGTAGTGGTTTATCTTGACGATCCCTCTTTCCGGGTCGTTATATTCCTCCCGGCACGCATTGAAAAGCGTGCGGATATTACGCATCAGTCCATTGACTCCCGTTTGGGAAGCCCCTTTGCGGTGGAGAATCACCTCCCGTCCGAACTGGTTGAGCCTTTTGATGTCCCTATCCGAACGAATGTATTCTTCCAGGTCCTGAAGAGACCGTGAGGTTATTTCGGTCACTGCGACCTGATCTTTACGGAAGAAATCCTTCAGGGTATTCACAGCTGTTTGTAACAGCATCCCGTATTTTTTCTCGCCGGCATCGATGATCTTGCCTATATGCCTTTCCGAAAAGGCGATGAAATCGATATGGCGGTCCCGCAGGGGAGTTTGCTGTATTTCGGCCAGCTCGACTGCCAGTTCACGGGCCGTTAGGGAAGAGGCTTGGTCCATCGTCATAAAAGCCTCGTTGTATTTTACCAGCCTTTTAGATAGGATATTTATCAGGTACTGGTCGTTCAGGGCGTAGTTTTTGGTCAGCTTGTCCCGTGCCACGTAGTATTCAGTGGGGATGTAAGCCCTCTGTCCCTGATGGTATACGCATATTTTTACGTTCCAGGTGTTGTCTGATTTTTTCTGATGTTTTAAAACGACTGTTCTGAAAGTGGCCATACTACAAAAAAGCTTGTAACATATTTGTGTCAAATATACGTTTAAAATTGGTGAAATAACTACACTTTTGAAGTTTTGGGTTGAGAGGTTTTCGGCTGCAAAAATAAAAAAAGCCTCTGAAATGGCTTTCAAAGGCTTTATTTAAGCGTATGGGCTCTTTTTTAGTGGAGCGGAAGACGAGGTTCGAACTCGCGACATTCAGCTTGGAAGGCTGACGCTCTACCAACTGAGCTACTTCCGCAATTTTGGAAAAATGTGGGCGAAGATGGATTCGAACCACCGTAGTCGTAAGACAGCAGATTTACAGTCTGCCCCATTTGGCCACTCTGGTATTCGCCCGTATGCAAAGAACTTCGTTGCGGTTGCAAATATACGTATATTTTTTAATCCGCAAGTCCCTGTATGCTATTTTTTCGCAAAAAACGCTAAGGGATTCAGGAAAAGCCGGGTATGAAAGGCCATTTGAGAGCTTGCAGGCCAATAAAATGATTTGCCGTAAAGGGGGGAGGGCAGCGTTGGGAATGGATTTTACCCTATATTTACGAGTATAAAAATTCTGCCGAAAATGAAACGCTGCAAGATAACGATCCTAAAAAGAACCCTTCAGAAAGATCTGGCTCGGGAGTATGCCGGACCCGGATTTACGAAATGCCCGATAATGAAGGAAGGGCAGGTATTCTATGCCGACTATGCCAAACCCGACGGTTTTTGCGACGAAGCCTGGAAAGCGGTGTACCAATATGTTTTCGCTTTGTCGCATGGTTCCGGTACGTTTTATTATGGGGACTGGATCTCCAAAGAGGGGGTAGCTATCTGTTCGTGCAACGACGGCCTGCGCCCGGTGATCATCAAGATCGAGCGGACGGACGAAGAGTCGGCTATCGATTACCGGCCGGTGGAATAGTGCGGCAGGTAATCACGAATTTTAAACAGATTTTCCGCGTGCAGATGAAGGCTTAAATACTTCTAAAAACCAGTATTTTATATCCGGAATACGTTTTTTCCAAAGTATTTCGGGCAAACCGTTTCCGGATTTTTTTGAACTTCCTTGCCGGTTTTTCTTTTGAAAACGATATATTTGTAGAATACAGGATGCGCCTCGGCATTTCCAAACGAGTTTAAATGGTGCCGGCTTTCGCTGTATTTTGCCAAAATCAAAGAAAAAATCAATAACCAAAAATACTTAAAAACATGAGCAAAGATGTTCGTTCCCTCGAGCCTAAGGCTATCTGGAACTATTTCGAAGACCTCAATGCGGTGCCCCGCGGCTCCAAGAAAGAGGCCAAAGCCGTCGCATTCTTTAAAGAGTTCGGTAAAAAATATAAAATAGACACCACCATCGATGAAATGGGTAATGTGGTATTCCGTAAACCGGCTACCAAGGGTAAAGAAAAGTCCCCCATCATCGTGCTTCAGGGACATATGGATATGGTGCACCAAAAGAACTCGGATACGGTTTTCGATTTCGATAAGCAAGGTATCCAGAGCGTGGTGGACGGTGACTGGGTTCGCGCCAAGGGAACGACCCTGGGAGCTGACAACGGGATCGGCGTAGCTGCTGCGATGGCGATCCTTACGGCTACCGACGCGGCCCACCCGGCCTTGGAGGTGCTCATTACTGTGGACGAAGAAACCGGTATGACGGGCGCCCACAAGATGGACCCGAAAATGCTCAAAGGCCGCATCATGTTTAACCTCGATACGGAGGACGAAAACGAATTGTGCATCGGCTGCGCCGGTGGTATCGATACCTTGGGTACCCTGAAATACAAGGAAGAAAAGACTCCTGCCGGTATGCAGGGTTTCAAAGTGACCGTAAAAGGATTGAAAGGCGGGCATTCCGGGATGGACATCATCCTCGGCCGAGCCAACGCCAATAAAGTGCTGAACCGGATGTTGTGGGGTGCCGGGGCCAAATATGGCCTGCGCCTGTCGGTATTCGACGGCGGTTCGCTGCGCAATGCCATCCCGCGGGAGGCATTCGCAGAATTCGCCCTGCCCAAAGGAAAGGCAGCCGCCTATAAAAAACATTTCAAGGCGCTGTCGGACGATATAAAGAAAGAATATAAGACGGTGGACGAGGGGATGGAGATCCTTCTCGAACCGATCGATACGCCGAAGAAAGTAATGCCCGAAAAAGAGCAGAAAGCAGTCGTGGATGCATTGGCTGCAATGCCTAACGGTGTATTCTGCATGAGTCCCGACGTGGAAGGCCTGGTACAGACTTCGTCGAATATGGCCCGGGTGGAAGTGCGCGGCGGCAAGTTCGCCGTTTCGTTCCTCACGCGTTCTTCGGTGGACAGTTCCAAAATGGAAATGGCCAACGGGATCCGCTCGACGCTGGAACTGGCTGGCTGCAAAGTAGAACAGAACGGTGGTTATTCCGGATGGGCGCCCAACCCGCATTCGCCGGTGCTGCTCAAGATGGTAGACCTCTACAAAAAGATGTTCAAGAAAGAACCCCATGTGGCGGCCTGCCATGCCGGTCTCGAGTGCGGGATCATAGGCGGCAAGTACCCCGAAGGAATGGATATGGTATCCTTCGGTCCGACTATCATGCACCCGCATTCGCCGGACGAAAAAGTAAAGATCGATACGGTAGGACATTTTTACGACTTCCTCAAGGAAGTGCTCAAGAGCATGTAAATCCGTTTTATACGGTAAAAAGGCAGGCGGCTTCCATCGGGAGCCGCCTGTTTTTTTATAGATACTTCTTTTGCAGAAATATTAATAAATACTAAACCACTTGTCGGGTTTTATCACGATACCCAGGCGGATATAGCCGCTGAATACGTTGTAATCGAGCAGGCTCTCCCCGTACCCGTTGTAGTATTGGATGCAGATGTATTGGTTGCTCTTGCGGGTGAGGCGGAAGGCCGCCTCGGCCATGAAATTGGCGTTCAGGTCCCAGCCTCCGCGTTTGATATACTGCCCGGTGAAGGAGAAACGCCGGTTGGGGGTCTGGTAGTTCGCCACCAGGTGCCAGTATCCGGCATACCGGGCGATGTCCTTGTTTTCATCGGCTTTCCAGAACGGAAGCCATACTTTGAACTGGAAGTTCAGGTTGCGGTTGAGCGCGTAGATGGCCGTAAAGCTGATCTTATTCCAGCTCCGGTTCCAGATGCTGTCGCGCCCGTTCGATTCGTGTTCTATCTGGAAAAATCCCACACCGACTACGTGGTCGCCAATCACAATGTTGTTTCCGATGCCGATAGACGGATTGTATACGTTCTCCTCGAAAGGGGCCGATTTTTTGTAGATATCCCAAAAAGAACGCTGCGAGTAGGTGATGAACAGATACATGTCGTGTGGCATGATCCCTTTGACGAGCCGGTGCATGATACTCACCTGGAATTTGGCGTCGCTGTTGTTCTCGTTGATGCCGCCACCCTTGAAGTTGGTCCCCGTGACGAAATAGTTGTCGCGGAATATCCCGAACGAGGGGATGGTCTCCAGTTCCCGGCGGATGCTGTCCCGGTGCGGGAATTGGGACAGGTCTATCTTTTCCGCCAGTTTGCCCTGTCCCCAGGTCGAGACGGACAGAAGGGAGAAAAGGAGGAGTAACCCGAAATTTCTCATATGTTTTTGTTAGGTCTGTGTTGACGACAAAGATAGAAAAAAAACGGTAGCGGGATATCCGTCCGCCCGTCCTCTAGTGCCCTCTTTTTGTCCTTTTTTTCGGATGACGGCAGGAAGCGCTTCCCTTGGAAAACAAAAAAAGCGGACAGAAGATATTCTGTCCGCTTTTTTAGATAGCCGGCTTATTGTGCCGGAGTTCCTTTTTTACCCCACCAGGCGCCTATCGATATGGCGGCACCTACTACGATGAATACGGTGGACATGCCTTCGAAAAAACCGACCATGAAACTGTCTATGTTTGTGAAATGTTTCAGGATCAGGATCGTGATGAGCATGGAAAGCCCCAATGGGAGCAGAAACATGTACAGACGCAGCATGGTTCTCATGGTAAAAGAAGTTTTATACTTTATTCCGTTATTTTGATCCGATGGCCGTTGAAGACCACTTCGTCGCCTATGCGGAGTTTGGCCCGCTTGCGGGTTTCCGCTTTTCCGTCCCGGCGCACGAGCCCCCGCGTGATAAATTCGTGGGCCTGTCCGCCGCTTTCCACCAACCGGAGGAGTTTCAGTAGTTTGTCCAGCTCCACATATTCCGCCCCGGCAAGGGAAAATTCTTTTTGTTCCACTTCTTTAGCGGCGTTTTATGCCTTTGAGTTGTTGCTGCTGGTAGAATCCGGGCTGTCCCTGGGCGCGTTTGAGGCCCTGTTTGATCATCGCGATCTGTTCGTCCAGCAGGTTGCCTTTATCCAGCCGCTTGGCTTCTGCCACGAGGATCTCGGCTTCGCGTTTGCGGCCTTTCTGCATGGCGATAGCGGCCAATTGCAATTTGGCCATGGCTTTTTCCTGGCGGGAAAGACCTATTTCGAGCGCTTTCTTGAACAGTTTTTCACTCTCCGTCATGTTGCGCTGCGAGCGGATGGCGCCCAGCAGGAAATAGTAGGAGGCCCTTTCCCTGCGCACCAGCGCATGGTCGGGGTCTTTGATATGCATCAGGCGTTTTTCCGCTTTTTCCACGTTGTTCTTTCGCATGGCCAGAAGGGCCATGATCATCCACTCGTTCTTGAAGTAAGTGAACAGCACGATAAGCGCCAGCACGATGAGGAATATACCGTTGCCGATATTGGCATCCCAGAACTGCCAGACGGAGCATCCGGTGAGCGCTGCGATGAGCAGTATGCGTACGATTCTCGAAACCATAGGATTATTTCGGGGTTTTGGTTAAAAAGTCTTGATGAGTTCCTGAACGATCTTCATGACCTTCGGGGTCGCTGTTTTTCCGACGGCCTGTACCTCTTCGTGCGATACGTTGGCCATTTTGCCGGGCAGACCCAGGTCTGTGATCACCGATACACCGAACACTTCGATGCCCATGTGGCGGGCTACGATCACTTCGGGCACCGTGCTCATGCCTACCGCGTCTCCGCCCAGGCGGGATACCATCAGGTATTCGGCCTGCGTTTCGAAAGTGGGGCCTTGGAGGGCCAGGTAAACGCCTTCGCAAACCTCGATGCCATTGTCGGCCGCGATCTTTTTGGCGGCGGCGACCATTTTCGGGTTGTAAGCGTCCTTCATATCCACGAAACGGGGGCCCAGTTCGGCCATGTTCTTCCCGCGCAGCGGGTGTTCGGGGATCATGTTGATATGGTCGGTGATGATCATGATATCGCCGATCTTATGACCCGGATTGACGCCTCCGGCAGCATTGGATACCACCAGGCGATCGATGCCCATCAGTTTCATCACCCGGATGGGATAGGTCACCTTGTCCATCGGATAGCCTTCGTAGAAATGGAAACGGCCGTTCAGGGCCATGATGTATTTGCCGCCCAGGTAGCCGAAGACCATTTCCCCGGAATGTCCTTCGACGGTCGATACGGGAAAATTGGGGATTTCGCTGTAAGGGATACGTTTGCGCACGTCTATTTCGCTTACCAGGTCGCCCAGTCCCGTTCCCAGGACGACGCCCCATTCGATCGGTTTTTCGGCGTAACGGCCGAGGAATTCCGCGGTTTCTTTGATTTTCTCGAGCATGGTATTTTCAGTCTTTATATCGTTCGATCGTGTTGTCGATGATGGAATTGAACGTCTGTTCGTCCCGCGGGTCGATCACGGCCCGTACGGCCAGCGAATAAACGGGGTATTCCGCCAGGGGCGTGCCGATGATGCGGGCCATATCCTTTTCCGTGGTGAGGATGATGTTCTTCCCGTGCGGCAAATTTAGGAATTCATTTTTGATTTTTTCGATGTCCCGGCGTTTGAATATATGATGGTCCGGGTATTGCAGATGCCGGCAGGTCACTTCCAGCGAACCCAGGTGGGAGAGCAGCGGCACGGGATTGGCCACAGCTGTGACCAGCAGGATGTTGTAGTCTTTCAGGTGCTCCGCCGGTATTTTTCCCAGGAGCGGGTTCTTTACATGGTCGGCATAATCGTAATGGGAGAATATCACCGGCGCCTCGGTATAGCGGGCGATTTCCCGGCGGAATTTTTCGCGCACGGCGTTCGCTTTTTCGCCGTCGCCGTCGTATTTACGGGGGACCTTGGTCACGATCACGCAGTCGGCCCGGTCGGCCCCGTGGCGGCTTTCGCGCAGGTTTCCGGCTGGCAACAGATAATCCGAAGTAAAAGGACTGTCAAAGGCCGTGAGCAGGAAATAACACGAGGCTTTGACCCGCAGGTGCTGGTAAGCGTCGTCCAGAACGATGATCTGTGGCCGATAGTTCTGCATCAGGCGCTTGATTCCCCGGGCGCGGTTCTCGCAGACGGCTACCGTCGCTTCAGGGATGGCCCTCTTCATCATCAGGGGCTCGTCGCCCGTATCGTGGGCCGAAGAATGGCCGGAGACCAGCACGAAACCTTTTGTGCGGCGGCCGTATCCCCGGCTGAGGATGGCCGTTTTGTAGCCTTCGGAAAGCATCCGGCGCGCCAGAAGTTCCGCATGGGGGCTTTTTCCCGTACCGCCTGTGGAGAGGTTCCCCACTACGAATACGGGCAGCCGGAAGTGCCTGCGGCGGAGTTTTCCCGAGGTGTACATCCAGGTGCGGAACTTGCTGAAAGCATACCACAACATGGACAGGGGTAAAAGGATCAGACGCAGTAGTTTCATGTCGGCTTAGAAATCTATGTTCAGGTCCAGTTCGTTCCTCATTTTTTCGAGCAGGGGATTTTTGAGCCGGAGGTATTCGTATTTTTCGCGGGGCGTGTAGGGTAGGTGCTCTCGCACGCCTTCGTTGATTGTCACCCGGTGGGTAATGATCGTATTGCGCAGGGTCTTTTTCAGGAAAGCCAGAATGTCGAGCATGTTCTGCTCCAGTTCGTGCGCCGCCGGAGAGGAGGATACCGTGATCTCTACCACGTTGTTCTCGCCGATATGCACGTCTGCGGCATTCATGGCCGTATGCAGGCCGATGCGTTTTTCCTTTCCGGCTTTTTCGCAGAAATGCTCCCATGCCTTGACGAGTTCCTCCTGGGAGAAGGTCTCGCTCAGGACGGCTTCTTTCGGGCCGTCCTGCCCCTTGGGCTTATTCCCTGCGGCCAGCATATTGGCGATGGACAGGGCCGAGCGTGCTTTTAGGGATGATACGTCGCCGGATGCAGGTGCGGATACGGCAATAGGGGGCTTTTTTTCGCTTTCAACTATGGCTTTTGGAGATGCTTTTTCCTCTCCTGCGGCCTGCGGTTGCTTTTCTGCCGGCTTTTCCGGCTGTGAAAGTGCTTGTTTTAGAGTGGGGGCAGACGTTTTCCGTTTTTCGGGGACGATGTGCCCGGCGGAGAGTTCCGCGATAAATGCAGCCAATTCTTCCCGGGAAGGGAGGTCTTGCCCGAAATGCCGGAATACGTCGGCGGGAATTATAAAGTCAGGGCTTTTTTTTTTGACGGGTCGAGTCCCAGGGATGCCAGCTGCATCAGCGCGATCTCGGTGAGGAGCCGCGGGTTTTTGGACAGGCGGTATTCCGACTGGGTACGGGCCAGCAGGGCCAGCGCTTCGACAGCCGTTTCGGCATCCAGGCGGGCGCACTGTTCCTTGTAGCGGTTCTTTACGTCTTCCGGTACGTTCAGCAGGGAGATGGTAGCCGGATTTTTGGAGACCATCAGATCCCGGATGTGCGAGGCAAGCCCGGAAAGCATATACTGGAGGTCGAAACCATTCTGCAGGATCGCATCTACCTGAAGCATGGCGGAGGGAATGTCCGCATCCAACAAGGCATCCGTCAGGTGGAAGTATGCCTGGTAATCCAACACATTGAGGGTCTCGGCCACTTTTTCCGCCGTGAGGGTATCCCCGCAGAAACATACTACCCGGTCGAATATGGACAGGGCATCGCGCAGGGCGCCTTCCGCCTTAACGGCAATGATATGCAGGGCTTCTTCATCGGCTTTGATCCCCTGGTCGGCCGCGATACGGGCCAGATGGCCCCGGATATCGGCTACCGAAATAAGCTTGAAATCGAATATCTGGCAGCGGGAAAGGATCGTAGGGATGATCTTGTGCTTTTCGGTGGTCGCCAGAATAAAGATGGCGTGGGCGGGGGGTTCTTCCAGCGTTTTGAGAAAGGCGTTGAAGGCCGCCTGCGAAAGCATATGTACCTCATCGATGATGTACACTTTGTATTTGCCCGTCTGGGGGGCGAAGCGCACCTGGTCTATCAGGGTGCGGATATCCTCTACGGAGTTGTTGGAGGCGGCATCGAGTTCGTGGATGTTGAACGCGAAGTCTTCGTCCGGCGAAGCGTCCGGCATGGTGCGGCGGTTGATCTCCCGCGCCAGGATACGGGCGCAGGTGGTCTTTCCGACCCCGCGGGGGCCGCAGAACAGCATAGCCTGCGCCAGCTGGTTGTGCTCGATGGCATTCTCCAGCGTCGAGGCGATATGTTCCTGTCCGACTACCTCGTCAAAGGAGTGGGGGCGGTATTTGCGGGCCGATACGACGAAATGTTCCATAGTGTTTTCCTTCCCTTTCGGGCGAAAGCAAAATTAATCATTTTTTCCCGGACAGCCAAAGGCGGAAAAAGATAAATAATATTCCCGGCACCGGAACTGCCGGGCGGACAAAACTTTCGGATTTTTTGATTATATCCGCGCCGCGTATTATCTTTATGCCCGGATCAAATACAAAACAAATGATACGGAACGGACAACGGAAAAATACGGCTGCTGCGCGGCCTTTATCGGCCGTAGGACTTGCGATGGTAGGTCTTGGTGCGGCATTGATGATCGCTCCGCTCGTTTATATGCTGGCCAATTTTCAGCAGGCGGACCGAATGGTGGGCGTTTGCATCCCCTTTATCGTGGCGGGCGTCGTCCTGTCGCTGCTCAGTTTGCTGTTCCGCAAAGACCTGCCGACCGACCGCAGGCAGAAAGCCGGACGGTTCGTGTAAACGATAATATAAACTACTGCTTTGAAAAAACCTTTCCTTTTCCTGCTGCTGTCGGTGCTGTGCCTTCCGTGCGTAGGGCAGAAAGCCGCCGATGAATCCGTGGTGACACGCATCGACGATAAATACCCCGATGTGCGGATCGCCATAAATGCGCCTGCCCGGATGGATAAGCGCAAACCGACCCAAGTATTGTTTTACGCCCTTCCCAACGGCAATACTATCGAGTGGACCGCCGGGAAAAAAATGTACGCCGGGGACGACTGGCATTACGATATCCAGCATATAGCCGCCCAAACCCGTTTTTTGCGGGAAAAGGGGAAGAAATACAATTTCGTGGTGGTATACCTGATGGCCGCCGGCAAAAGCTGGGGAGCCTGGCGCAGCCTGCACAAAGAGGATAAGACGCAAATCCTCCCCGCCATTGTGGACGACATAATGGCCCTATACGCCGATTACCGCCCTTCGGCCGTGCTGTCCGGCCATTCGGGAGGGGGATATTTCGTGTTCGAATATATCCGGGCCCTCGATACGATACCGGATAAAGTGAAACGGATCGTGTTTTTGGACAGTACGTACGGATACGAGGATTCCCTGCATGTAGAAAAATTGGCAGACTGGCTCGGCCGGTCGAAAAAACATTATCTGTGCGTGACTTCCTATGAGGATGCGACCGTGGTTATCGACGGGAAACACATCGTCAGCGCTTCGGGTGGGACATGGGGGCGCAGTTTTGCGATGGAAAAGGGCTTGGGCCAATACCTTCCCCTCAAACGTACCGAAACCGGAGATTTCATTTACTTCAACGACCCGAAAAAGCAGGTGTTCTTTAAACTGAAAAAAAATCCCGACGGGAAAATCTATCACACGGTACTGGTGGAACGCAACGGTTTCATCGATACGGTGCTCGAAGGCACTTCGCGGAGCGGGAAAGGGTATGAATTTTGGGCAGAGAGGGCGTACGGCGAATACATCCCGGAAAAAGCCATTCAATAATTTTATCCGACCGGTTTCTCCAGCGGCAGGGTAAACCAAAAAGTCGAGCCTTTGCCCGGGCGTGATTCCACGCCGATGGTTCCGCCCAGTTTTTCGACGATCAATTGCGCGATGGCCAGTCCGAGCCCGCTTCCGGGCAGGTAGTGATCCAGTTTGGTGAACCGCCCGAATATCTTTTCCTGTTCTTCCTCGGCGATGCCGACTCCCGTATCCGACACGTAAAATCGGACATATCCGTCATCCTGCCGGGTAACGCCGAACCGGATCTCCCCGGCGGCCGTAAATTTCAAGGCATTGTCGATAAAATTGGAAAGTATCTGGAACACCCGTTCCCGCTCCGAATGGAGCAGGGGTAGTTTCGGAGCCGGATCCAGTACGAGTTTTATTTCTTTCTTTTCTTTCAGGGCGTCGGCAAAAGTACCGTACAGGTCTTTTAAAAGTTCATCTGCCCGGAAATCCGAATAATTGAAATCCAGTGTCCCGGACTCCATTTTTGCCAGGTCGAGGATGTCGTCGAAAAGGTGCAGGAGCTGCCGGCTGTTCCGGCTGACGATGTCGGCATAGGCATTTTTTTCTTCCCGGTCTTCGGCCGAGGCCAGCAGGTCGGAAAACCCGGAGATGGCATGGAGGGGGGTACGTATCTCGTGGCTCATATTGGCGATGAAAGCTGATTTGAGACGGTCGGAGGCCACCGCCTTTTCCTTCTCGGCATGTAACTGCTTTTGGGTGTCCTTTAGCGTCGTGATATCGATGACCGTCAGTACCATCCGCTTTTCCCCGGCGGTTTCCAGATAGGTACCCGATACCGAGACATCACAGGGGGTCATTTGCCGGAGGTCGTGCCGGAATACTTCCATGGCCGCCTCCTGTTCCTTAAAGCTTTCTCCCCTCATCAATGCCCGGCCGATAGCCGCTTGGATGCCACATATTTTGCAGAGTTCGTGGGTGCCGCAACCGTGCGATTCCAGTGCATTGCGGCATTGCAAAAGGTCGCCCACCCGTTTAGGCTCGTCACTGGCCGGGATATGGTTCAGGGTGTAGTAATTGGTACGCAGTACTTTGAAATCGGAGTCTATCAGGATAAAATAGGCATTCATATGGTCCAGGATCAATTCCGACTCGGCCAATCGGTGCTTTTTCCGGGTTTTCTGCCGGTGGCATACATATGCATAGGCGATACCTGGCAGGGCGCAGGCGGTTCCGAGGGCAATGTAGGGGAGTATCATCAGCGGCAGAGGGTTTGGTTTGTCGTTTTCCGGCCTTTCAAGGGGCAGTCGGAGTAGCCGCTGAGTGGATTCATTCTTCGGAAGACCGTTTGATGATGTAGATATCTTCGTTGTCTTTTTTCAGGCCGTAGTGCTCGCGGACGAATTTTTCCATTTGTTTGGGGTCGCTGCGAAGTTCGTTCAGGAAAGTCTTCTGCCGTTCTATTTCCCGCTTGTAATAGCTGATAGAATCCTGCAGGGCCGAGATATTGCGCTCGCGCTCTACGTGCAACAGGAACGAATTGCGGTCGAAGAAGGTCATCCATACCAGGAATGCGGCGACGACGACCAGCAGTTTGTGGTTCAGCATATAATCCACCGTCCGTTTCAGTCCCGGGCGGCGGTTTATGTAAGTTTTTATATTCTCTACGGGCGATTTCATATCAGAACCGGGTGCATTTTTCTTTTCCGAGCTTTTTTTCGATGACCGTCAGGATGACGTTGATGGCGACCTCCAGCCCGTCGTAGTTGGGAATGATGAGGTCTGCATATTTGCGCGAAGGCTCGATGAATCGCTTGTGCATCGGTTTGACGATATTCACATACCGATCGAGCACCTGGGTAGCAGTACGTCCTCTTTCGACGATGTCCCGGCGGATAACGCGGGCCAGACGGTCGTCGTCGTCCGTCTCGACGAATATCTTGATGTCCATCAGGCTGCGCAGGGCTTTGTTTTGGAGCACGAGAATGCCTTCGACAATCACAACGGCTTTGGGTTCAGTGTGGACGGTCTCTTTTCCCCGTTCGTACGTGGTGTAGGAGTAGGTAGGCTGTTCGATAGACTGCCCTTTTTTCAGCTGTGCCACGTGTTGGGCCAGCAGGTCGAATTCGATGGAGTCCGGATGGTCCACGTTGATCTTCTGGCGCTCCGATACCGGCACATCGGAACTGTCGCGGTAATAGGAGTCCTGCGAAAGCACGGCTACGTCCTGCGGGCTAACAGCTTCCAGTATTTTATTTACCACGGTGGTCTTGCCGGAACCGGCGCCTCCTGCTATACCTATTACCAACATGAAGGATATTGAGTCTGATGATGGATATTTTACTGTTGCAAAAATAGGGGATTTCCCCGAGGTAATCCTTTTCCGTTCCCTATTTTTTAGAGAGGGCGGTAGCGGGAGAGGAATGCCGGACGCCCGTCGGATTCCCGCCGGACCACGAACGTGATCCCGTCCGCCGTTTCTCCCTGTTCGATGAATACCCGGTCGCCCTGGTGGAGTTCCGCCAGGAAGTTGACTTCGACCTCGCCGCTGGTAATCCCCAAGGCCATTTCGTAGGGGATGCTGTCCAGTATCCACTGTGTGTACTTGATGTTGTTCACATGGCCCATCGCGTCGATATCGCTGAAGGCGACCCGGTATTTGCGCAGCAGCTCAGTTGTTTCGGGGGGATGGACGCGGGATGCTTTGGCGATATCGATATTTTTATCGCCCAGTACCAGGTAATCCGGATAATCCACGGCGATGTGTTCGGGCGTGCGCTTTTCGTAGTTGATGCAGGCCCATACGGTGCTTACCTGAGCAAAAATTTGGCCGCCGTGTTCAACGATCATGTTTCGTTCCGAGATCACTCCGTTGGAACCGTGTATCCAGGTCGTTACCCGCACTTCCTGATTGCAGCCGGGCATGGAAGTGAAGTGCACTTTCATCCGGTTGAGCACCCAGGCCTGTCCGGCGGCCATCATGTCGTAAAAACCGAAACGGCATATATTGGCGTGGTTGCCGGCGGTGATCTGTATCATATTGAAAAGGCCTGTCAGTGAAAGCCGGCCGGTAGCGCAGGCAGCGTCCCATTCGACATGGAACTTTTCAGTGTATGTAAGAGGGTAAGGGGTGTTTTCTTTTTCCAATTTTTCAGTCCGGGTGTTTTTCACAATTGTTTCGTCAAATTTAGGAATATTTTTTGTCCCTGCCTATAGGCAGGGAATGTCCCGAGGGCTTTTTTTCAGTATCTTTGCATAATGAAAATACGGCAAACCGCGTGAAGGACGTCCAAAAATATACTTTACTTACCCTGCTTGTACTCTCGGCAGCTATCCTGTCCCTGTACGGCGCGCCCCAGCAGCCCCCGCAGGGGGCGCCTTCGGTAGCCGGCTCCGGGCAGACGGAAGAGGAGGATTCCCTTTCGGGCAGCGGATGGGTGATGCCGGGCGCCGGAAACCCGGCGGCCAAACAGCAGGCCCCTGCGCGTCCTGCAACGGGACAGCGCCCGGTTTCTGCATCCGGGGACAGTACACGCCCCAGAAGCACATCTTCGGGTGGTGGAAAACCGACGAAGATACGGATAGACAATGCCGACCTGATCAGCAACAATGAGGATATCGCCCCCGGGGTACAAAAACTTACCGGCAATGTGCGGTTCTACCACGGCAATACTTTGATGACCTGCGACGAAGCAGAATTCAACCGGGCGATGAACACTTTTTTTGCCCGGGGGAACGTATTTGTCAACGAAGGGGATACCCTTACCCTGAACAGCAACTATATGCTTTACACGGGCGACAATCAACTGATAAAATCCTATGGGGATGTGGTACTGGTACACAAGAGCACCACATTGCGGACCGATACCCTCGATTACGACCGAATCAACGAACAGGCCTACTATTTCTGTGGGGGAACTATCACGGACGAGAAGAATACCCTCAACAGTCAGATAGGCGTGTACCGGGTACCCGACGATATGGTGGATTTTTATGTCGATGTAAAGGCCTGGGACCCGGATTATCGGATGTATTCCGATACGCTTCATTACCATACGGTCTCCAAGGTCATTACGGCAGAGGGCCCCACCAATATTTACAGCGAAAAAAACAAGATATATACCGAAGGCGGCGAATACAACACCGAGAGCGGTATCTCCGATTTTTATAAAAATACCCGGGTATCTTACGGACGCCGGATGCTCAGGAGCGATACACTGCATTATGAGCGCAACGAAGGGTATGCCCGTGCTGTTTCCAATGTAGAATTGCAGGATACGGCCCAAAGGGCTGCCATTTACGGAGATTTTGCCGAATATTTCGAAAAACAGGACTCGATTATATTCCCGCGCAAACCCAAAGTCGTTCAGATACTCGACAAGGACACGCTTTATACGCGGGGAGATACTTTGATGGTCACCCGGCGCAGCACTTTGATGAACTATCTGGCGGCAAAGGCCGCTTCGGCCGATAGCCTGCAGGAAGGTGACGGAGGGGTGGATAAAAGACTGTCGTCCATGATGGAAAAAATGGCCGAAGCGGAAGCTTTGGCATCCGAGAAAAAGACTGTGGCAGATTCTTTGGTATCCGCAGCGGAAAACCCCGACACGCTGCGCAGAGAAGTTTCCCTGGATTCCCTGTACGCAAAAATGACCCCGAAGCAACGCGAAAAAGCCGAAAAGAAACGACAGCGGGAAGAAAAGAAGCAGGAACGGGAGGGGATGCGCGATGCTAAACTAAAATCCGATGCCCTGGAAAAAGCGAAAAGAGACAGCCTGAGACCGCGAACAGTATTAGGTATGACATTTGTCTGGCCTTTGGAATTGCTGCGTCCGGAACGTCCTGTGCTTCCTGGGTTGAAACCCGGGGCGAATCAGTTATCTGAAAGGCCGACCGGGGATTCGTTGTCGGCGGTAGTGGATACGCTCTCCTGGAGCAAAGAATCGGATGACAGTCTGCGGGTGATGCGTGCTTTTCACCATGTCCGTTTTTACAAAAGTGATATGGCCGGGGCGGCCGATTCAGTCTTTTACGACCAGAAAACAGGGATTATGAGCATGTATAAGGACCCTGTCATTTTTTCCGGGGGCAACCAGGTCACCGCCGATTCGATGTATGTAAAACGCGATCTTGAAAAGGATGTTATGGATTCAGTGATCCTGGTCAGGAATGCCTTTATCCTATCGAGGGATTCGCGCGAGACAGACGCTTATAACCAGGTGAAGGGGAATGCGATGCGAGGAAAGATCATCGACAACGACCTGCGTATCGTCCATGTAAAGGGAAATGCGGAAACTGTTTATTATTCGTATGAAGACGACGGTTCCAGGTTGGGGGTCAACAAAAGCAATGCAGCCTATATGGATGTGTTCATGAAAGATTCCAAAGTGCTGGTAATACGGTTCAATAAATTGCCCGACGGAAAAATGCTGACATCCGACAGTTTGTCCGAAGAATCTACGCGTTTGAAAGGGTTCAATATCAGGGAGAGCGAACGGCCTCTGGACCCGGAGGATATATGGGAAGGCCCCGTGAATATAGACCTTAGTTTTGCGGCCCGGCCTGAAGAACCGGCTGTAGCCGGAAAATCCCTGGAAGGAGGGATAGATCCTGCTCTCAAACCGGAAGATGAGCCTGCTGTGGCCGGAAATGCGCCCGAAGAAGAAACAGATCCAAATATTAAGGGTGAAAATGAGCCCGATATAAAGGAAAAGGACAAAACCATAGTTGATTCCCCGGAAAAGGATACCAAGGCACCGGTTCGATGATACTCGCAAAACTTTCTTACAAAAAGCTCCCGATTCTTTAAAAAAACCACGCCGGCAACCGGTATTTTTGCCACTGTTTAAAATTCATGATATGGAAAAAGAACTTCGTAACACGATAGAACGTGCATGGGATGATCGTTCATTACTAAAAGAAGCGGACATCCAGACATCCATCCGTCAGGTGGTAGACCTGCTTGACAGAGGAAAATTGCGTGTCGCGCAGCCTGCATCCGATGGTATATGGCAGGTGAACGAATGGGTGAAAAAAGCCGTTGTGCTGTATTTCCCTATCCAGCCCATGGGAACGCTGACCGCCGGACCGTTGGAATGGAACGATAAAATACCGCTGAAGATAGAATACGCCCCCCGCGGGGTGCGCAGCGTACCGGGAGCTATTGCGCGCTATGGCTCGTATATCGCACCGGGTGTGATCCTGATGCCTTCTTATGTGAATATCGGGGCTTATGTCGATGAGGGAACGATGGTCGATACTTGGGCCACGGTAGGTTCCTGCGCGCAAATAGGCCGTCACGTACACCTTTCGGGCGGCGTAGGGATAGGCGGAGTATTGGAACCCCTGCAGGCCGCGCCGGTCATTATCGAAGACCACGTGTTCGTCGGTTCGCGATGCATCGTAGTGGAAGGCTGCCATGTGGCTTCCCAAGCCGTGCTCGGTGCCGGGGTGGTGCTGACAGGCTCTACGAAGATCATAGACGTCACTACAGCCGAACGGAAACAATATGTGGGGTATGTGCCGCCCCGCAGTGTGGTGATCCCCGGATCGTTCAAAAAACAATATCCGGCCGGGGAATTCAGCGTACCCTGCGCTTTGATCATCGGCAAACGCAAGGAGAGTACGGACAAGAAAACTTCACTCAATGATGCTCTGCGGGAATACGATGTAGCAGGCTGACTTGCATTTTAAAATAGGATATTTGTGTTAAAAACACGAAAAAACCGTTTTTATAATGGTAAAAAGTGTTTTGCGTTGTGTATTTTTGTGTCTGTATTGACAAATCAATGAAAGGATGATAAGTTTTTCGGTTTGCCTGGCGGTGCTCATCGCTGGGTATTTCGTGTATGGACGGGTGGTGGAACGGATTTTCGGGCCGGACCCGGGTCGGATAACCCCGGCCGTAGCCAATCCGGACGGAGTGGATTTTGTCGTGCTTCCCCGCTGGAAAATATTCATGATCCAATTTCTCAATATAGCCGGTTTAGGTCCTATATTCGGGGCGATCCTGGGTGCAAAATTCGGCATATCGTCCTACCTGTGGATCGTCCTGGGAACCTTGTTTGCCGGGGCCGTACACGATTATATGGCCGGGATGCTGTCCCTGCGTTATGGGGGGAAAAGCCTGCCGGAGATCATCGGAATGTGCCTGGGTAAATATGCCAAGCAGATCATGTGCGTATTTACCGTACTATTGATGATATTGGTCGGTGCCGTATTTGTGGACGGACCGTCCCAACTTTTGGCCCGGCTCACCCCCGATCGCCTGAACGCCACATTCTGGATAGTCGTCGTTTTCATCTATTATATCCTGGCAACCCTGCTGCCGATAGACAAGATCATCGGGCGAATATATCCGCTTTTCGGCGCTGCGCTGCTTTTCATGGCCCTGGGAATATTGGTGATGCTCTTCGTCCACCATCCGCAGCTTCCGGAATTGTGGGACGGGATGCCCAATCCCCAGCCGGAAGGCCTTCCGATATTTCCCATCATGTTTATTTCCATTGCATGCGGGGCTATATCCGGATTCCATGCCACCCAATCGCCCATGATGGCACGCTGTATGACCAATGAAAAGCAGGGGCGGCCTATTTTTTACGGGTCGATGGTCTGTGAAGGGATCGTCGCCCTGATATGGGCTGCGGCAGCCACTTATTTTTTTCACCGCGAAGGTTTTGGGGAATCGAATGCGGCGGTAGTGGTGAACGATATCACGATCGGTTGGCTGGGAACAGTGGGAAGTGTGCTGGCGATGCTCGGTGTGATCGCAGCGCCCATTACTTCGGGCGATACGGCGTTCCGCTCGGCCCGGCTCATTGTGGCGGATTTTTTGAAAATAGAACAAAAAAGCCTGGCTAAGCGCCTTTACATCTCCGTGCCGATGTTCCTGGGGGCAATGGGTATCCTGTTCTACAGCATGAGCGATGCCAACGGTTTTGCCAAAATATGGCGGTATTTCGCCTGGAGCAACCAAACACTGGCTGTTTTTACCCTTTGGGCGGTGACGGTTTGGCTGTACCGGGAGAGGAAATTCTACTGGGTCACGTTCGTTCCGGCCCTGTTCATGACGGCCGTTTGTACTACTTATATTTTTATCGCTCCGGAAGGGTTAGGCCTTCCGTCCGGCATGTCGTATGCGCTGGGGATGACCTGTGTGGCCGCTTCTGCGGTATGGTTTATCCTGTGGGCGTACCGGTGGAAGGTACGCAAACTGTAAAAAGACTACCAAGGGTAGTAAAAAATGGTTATATTTATCGACCTATTTAATAAAAACACTCGACCCATGAAAAAATATGCTCTCTTTGTTTTCGCCTTTTTCCTGGCGGGAACGACTGTTCCCGGAACCCTTTCTGCCTGTACTTCGGCGGTGATATCCGGCAAAATAACTCCTGACGGACGCCCTCTGCTGTGGAAAAACCGCGATACAGGCAATGTGCAGAATGCGGTGAAGTATTTCACCGGGGGGAAATACCCCTTTATCGCGATCGTCAACAGTGTGAAAGACCCGACCGAAATCTGGATCGGAACGAACTCCGCCGGATTTTCCATCATGAACACCCAATCATACAACCTGGTGGAAGTAAAATCCGGGGAAGAGCGCGGCGATGCCAACGGCCGTGTGATGACACGGGCGCTGGAAGTATGCGCCACGATCGAGGATTTCCGCGTCTTTCTCGATACGCTTTCCAAGCCGAGCCTGATCGAAGCCAATTTTGGCGTGATTGATGCCCAAGGCGGGGCGGCTATGTTTGAGGTGGGCTATTATAAGTACGTGATGTTCGATGCCAACGATCCCAAGGATGCTCCGTTGGGCTACATTGCCCGGACCAATTTCTCGTTTTCCGGGGAACTGAATGCCGGGGCCGGCTATGTCCGCTTTATGAACGAGGATGTGGAACTGATGCGCAACTGTGCGACGGGGACTATTACGCCCCAATGGATATTTTCCGATCTGGCGCGCTGCTTCAAGAACCAGATGCTGGGGATAGACCTGCGGGACGGCAATTACAACAAGCCTAAGACCACCGGCTGGTTTTTGGATAAGGATTTCATCCCGCGCAAAAGCACGGGCAGTTCCGTCGTGATACAAGGCGTGAAGAAAGGGGAGGCCCCCGAGTTGACCACGATGTGGACTTTATTCAATTACCCGCCGGTAGGGGTAGCGGTGCCCTTGTGGGTGAAGAATGCCGAAAAACTCCCTCCGATGGTGCTGTGGGATGAAAAAAGCGGGGTAGCACCTTTGTGCGACAAGGCTATGACCTTGCGCAACCGCATATTCTCGTACACGCAGGGAATGGGTACTTCCGAATATTTCAATTGGGAACTTATCTTCAACCCGGCTGGTACGGGCTATATGCAGCTGCTCGAACCGGTGGAAAAAGCCGTGTTCGCCCGGTCGAAGCCGGTACTCGAACAGTGGCACAAGGACGGAAAGGTGGACGTGAAGCAGATGAACGAACTCTACACCTGGCTGGAGGATTATGTCACCGGCCAGTATTACACCCTTTTCGGGCTCTGAGGTATTTTTGCTGACAAACCTATTTTACTGACTATGAAAAGAGACAAGCTTATCCCGGCTTTTGCCGTGCTTGCCGTTTGTTTTGCTGCCGCATGCGGCGGAGATAGCCAGAGTAAAACCGATGCGAACGGTTTCGGACAAGCGGTGGAACTCCGGGCGGACAGTGTGGCGATCGGGGAAATCGTGCAGCCGCGCCGGTATGCCGTATCCGGGGATAAAATGTTGCTGCTTTCCAATAAAGGCGACAGTCTGATGCACGTATATCGCCTTCCGGCGGTCGAGTTCCTGTATAAGGGACTTCGCGTAGGGAACGGCCCGGATGAGATACCATCCGCTTACCCGGAAATGGTAAACCGCTACCAACAGGACGGTCTTTTTTCGATCACCTGTAACGGGATGCTCTTCGACTTTACAGCCTCCGATACCAGGCTGGTCGCCCGGGGAATGAAGCGGATCGGGCAGGGTAGAACCCATAACAGCCCTGTTCCGCCGGCCGATTCTCTGTTGGTAAAGGACGGTATCAATACGAAATGGGATGCCGTATTATTGTACCTGCGGGATATGGCGACCGGCCGGGTGCTCGATTCTACAGCCAGCCAGGCGGTGTTTTACCCCGAGCGTGACGGGGGGTATTATGAGAATGAATCATGGGGGGTGCAGAACGGGGGAAAATATGCCGCCGTATATCCTGAAACCGGTCGGATCGAGTTTTACGATATTTCGGCCGGGAAATTGGACCTGAAGAAAACGTGGGGCGACAGGACACCGGCTTCCGAATTGAAAGACACTGATTTTTACGGGCGGAAAAAAGGGTGTGAATACTACGAATCGCGTACCGACGGGAAGTATCTCTATGTGATGGAGGCGTATTATGAACTGGACGGGCAGGGGGAACGTCAGGTGAAGGCTTCGAATGTCCTGGTATACGACTGGGACGGCAACCCGGTGAAGAAATACCGTCTGGATAAAACGGTCAATTCGATGATGGCTGCCGGCGGTAAATTGTATGCGTTCGACTGGGAGGCGGATTTTGAAAAACTCTATGTATACGATTTGGATATTTAGAGGGTAAATCCATTGAAATAGAAACAAAAATAGTGGAACGACCAAAAGACTTGAAATACCGGGTGGCCTTGTTAGCTGTCCGGGACGTGGAGGTATCCAAAAAGTTCTACGGGGAACTGCTCGGGCAGCGGGTGGTACTCGATCTGGGCAAGAACGTGACGTTCAGCGGAGGGTTCGCCGTGCAGGAGGATTTCGCGTGGCTGACGGGCATTCCCGAGGATTTTCCGGTGGAGAAATCCCGGAATATGGAGCTCTATTTCGAAGCGGACGATTTCGACGCTTTTCTGGATCGGCTCCGCGATTACCCCGGTGTGGAATACGTTCATCCGCCGAAGAAGCACGACTGGCAGCAGCGGGTGGTGCGCATTTACGACCCGGACGGGCATATGATAGAGATCGGCGAATCGATGGCCGTCATCGCCCGGCGTTACCTGGCGCAAGGGTACTCTGTGGAACAGACCGCCGAAGTTATCCAGCATCCGGTGGCTTTCGTCCGCCGGTGTGGGAAGAAAGCATGAGCCGGATGTATGATATCAAAAAGGCCGGGCTGAAAAGCCCGGCCTTTTTGGTTGTATAGATTCCCCGTCGTTTCAGACGGCGTCTTTTTTTGCGTATTCCGAAAGCTCGCAGCCGAAGGTGTCTGCCAGGTAGTTGTCCAGTTCGTCGGCCTTGAAAGCTAAGTCGGTCAGATTCTTTTTCACCTCTGCGCCGTGCTCGGAAAAAACATCCGATATGTGAACGCGGTAGGCGATGTAGATTTGGTTGCCCTCGATCCCCATTTTGTACGGCCCGTGGTCGGCGCCCAGCAGGTAGGTAAGCACCGGTTCGAGGTTCTTTTTAGGCAGCACGTTGATGGGCGAAGTGCAGAAGAGGTACGAACGCTGGTAGACGAACATCCGTATTTCGGAGCTGCCTTTGTGGAATTTCCACGATTCGTAGCCTACGCGGGCCAGCACCGGGTCGATGCCCATACCGCGGATAGCCTCTTCGCAGAATACGGCCAGGTCGGTCAGGGAATACTCCTTGAATACGTTTTCCGGCAGTTTGTCCCCGCACGAAGGGCAGTATTCTTCCGCGTGGTCGATCAGTTCGTCGCAGCTGCCGCACTGTACGTGGAAAGCGTCGGTATCCAATCCTTCCAGGGTGTCCAGAAGCGTCCGCAGGGTATCCACCGGGATACCGAAGCCCATGTTGTCTGCATCGTTGAATTTGCTGACGGTAATGGCTACCAGTTCGCCTTTGTCGTTGAACATCGGGCCGCCGCTGTTGCCTGGGTTGACGGCTGCGTCGGTCTGGATGTAATAGTGGTTCTCCATCAGCTGTTTCGGAGAGGAAACCGTTCCTTCGGTCACGGTAAAGGGCATCCCGAACGGATAGCCGCCCACGTTGACCCGCTGTCCGATCGATACTTCGCCGCGCTCGGGCAGGGCGATCTCCGGCAGGGCGGAAAAATCGCCGTGGCCTTTTAACAGGGCAATGTCAAGTTCCGGGTTGGCCAGCACGACGTCCGCCAGGAAGGCATTGCGGTCGTTGTCCTGCAGGGCGACCTTCCGGAAGCCTTCCACCACATGGTAGTTGGTTACGAAAAGCCCGAGGGGTTTCAGGTAAAAACAAGTGCCGGAACCCCCGGCATGGTTGACTTTATAAACTGTGTTGTATATATTTTGTTCCATGGTTCGTTTCGGTTTTTATTCTTTGTCCGTATTGTCGTTGCCGGCTGCGCCGCCCATCATGGAGGACATCATCTTCTGGATGTTCTTCATGTATTCCGCCATATCGACGCCTTGCATTGCCTGCTGGGCATTGGCCATCGCCTGTTGCTGCATGGCCAGGGCTTGCTGCTGGAACGCCTGCATATTTTGCATATAGGCCGACATATCCACTTCTTCCTCTTCCCCGTCCTCGGGCAAAAGGTCCAGTTCGCCTTCCATGATATCGTCCAGGGCATCCTGAAGGATGGGGGCAGCCTCTTCCCAAGGTTTAGCCGAGGCGGCTTTCATCGCACGCACCACTACGGCGTTGACATCGTCCTGTACATCGTTGTAATAGTACATCTCGTAGAACTTGTAGACGATCATCACGCAGCAGGCCATGTAGTCGCCCCCTTCCAGCGCGCTGGTGGCGTTGGTGTAGGTATTCTTGAAATTTTCCTGGATGTTCTTCAGGTTGGAGCGGCGTTTGCCTGGTACGAACGTCTCTACGAAGTATAGGTCTTGGGCCAGTTGTTCTTTGCTCAGCCCCTGCATCCAAGCGACGGTCTCTTTCCCGCGCGCCACGATCTCCGGCAGGGGGATGTCCTCCCGGTCGTGTTCCTTGACGGCCTTGTCCAGGTCGTTGAGCAACTGGCCCTGCGGATGGGCGAAATACAGGACTTTGAGCATCGTGCTGGCCAGAATGTTCCAGGCATAGCTGTATTTGCGTTCGCTTTCAAAGTATTTTACCGCATCGAGGCACTCCCGGCAGCTGAGTTGGATTACGTCGTACACCCGGTCTACCATTTCGGCGTCGTACGGGGTGATCTTGGGCTCGTAGATGCGCTGTGCGCCGAATTTAGTGGAAAACTCATCGTCGTAGCGGTCGCCCGTCTGGCAGATCTCGTTTAGGATATAGTATATCTTGTAAGGGTTGACCATGTCCATCGGGCAGCCGTACTCGAAATACAGTTTATCTTCCCGCAGGACAATGCGCGTGAGGTCGAGATTGTTGATGTTCAGGCTGGCCACCTGGCGCAGCAGGGGCACCCGGTTCTTTTCCGGCAGGGCCAGAAAAGGCGCCGAAATATACAGCCGATTGTCCTTGAGGCTTATGTTCACGACGATAGACCCGTGCGGGATGTGGAATTCGTCCCCGGCGGCGTTCCCGAATTTTGTCCGGAGTTCGGGGTTGATGTAATCCAGCAGGGTGAGGAACGATTCGTTGTACTGTTTCTTTTCGAAGGCTTCCATGCTCCGGTCGAAAGCGTCGACATTGATCTGGCTTTCGGTGGAGGCAATAGTGGAAACATCGAAGGTGAGAGTTTGCTTCATCTGTCGGTTTGTTTTATATGTGTTTCATTGTGAGTGGGTTTGGTCTTGCGCCGCCGGGATATACCGGGAACCCTTTTTGAAAGCCTAAATATCTGCATTTCCCCTTTCCCGGCGCTGTTTTTTATGTTAATTTTTGTCCAAAAAGCATGTCCGGATATTCCGCCCGGATAACCCTCTGTATCCGGTAAATGTGGTATCTTTGCGTAGCATTTTCAAAGAATATGGCATCTCTGATAAAACGCATCCGTTCCCGGTTCGACCGGCATCGTCATCATCCGCGCATGGGCGGGCTCGAGATATTCAAGTATATCGGCCCCGGACTGCTGGTGACGGTCGGTTTTATCGATCCTGGCAACTGGGCTTCCAACCTGGCCGCCGGAGCCGAGTACGGGTATACCCTGCTGTGGATGGTGACGCTCTCCACGGTGATGCTCATTATCCTGCAACACAACGTAGCCCATTTGGGGATCGCCACCGGCCTGTGCCTCTCCGAGGCGGCTACCGCACATCTGCGCCCCCGGGCTTCGCGGGCACTTTTGGGATCGGCCGTACTGGCGTCTATTTCGACATCTTTAGCGGAAATATTGGGCGGGGCTATCGCCCTGCAAATGCTGTTCGGCGTACCGGTGCGGATCGGGTCGATACTGGTGCTGGCCTTTGTGCTGATCATGCTCTTTACCAACAGCTACCGACTGATTGAGAAATGGATTATCGCATTCGTATCGATCATCGGGCTGTCGTTCATTTATGAATTGGCGCTTACGTCCGTCGATTGGCCGGAGGCGGCCAAGGCCTGGGTGACGCCTTCGTTTCCCGAAGGATCGATGGTCATCATCATGAGCGTATTGGGGGCGGTGGTGATGCCGCACAACCTCTTTCTCCACTC
The DNA here is from genome assembly GCA_938023515.1 of uncultured Flavobacteriales bacterium. Lineage (GTDB taxonomy): Bacteria > Bacteroidota > Bacteroidia > Flavobacteriales > UBA1820 > Merdimorpha. The sequence continues at coordinate 42,883 of CALJDR010000052.1, read as the reverse complement.
GGAGGTGATACAGAGCCGCCAGTGGAACCTGAACGACGAGAAAATCATCCGCAAGCAGCTGCGTTATGAATACGTGGATACGATCTTTTCGATGGGCATAGGCTGGGCCATCAACAGCGCGATGATCCTTTTGGCCGCTACGACGTTCTTTGTCCACGGAACGCCCGTAGAGGAACTCCAACAGGCGGATTCGCTGCTTACTCCGCTGTTGGGAAGCCATGCGACGATCATTTTTGCCGTAGCCCTCCTGTTTGCCGGTATCGCTTCGACCATTACTTCGGGTATGGCGGCGGGTTCTATCTTTGCCGGGATTTTCAAGGAGCCGTACGATATCAAGGACAACCACTCCCGCTTGGGTGTGCTTATCTCCCTGGTGGTGGCCTGCCTGCTGATATGGGTGATCAGCGATCCGTTCAAGGGGCTTATCTATTCGCAGATGATCCTCAGTATCCAGCTGCCGTTCACGATCTTTCTGCAGGTGCGGCTCACTTCGTCCGAGAAAGTGATGGGAAAATACCGCAACCGTCCGTTTACCAAATATCTGCTTTATACCATCGGCGGGGTGGTGGCGATACTCAATGTGATGCTTCTGGTCAGCTTTTTCCACTGATAAATACCTCATTTTTTCTTTCTGAAATAGATAAAGTCGATAGGAATATAGATTTTATCTGACTGGTTTGTAGTCGATTCACTTTCGGTTTTCCGTATCTTTGCCGTACAGATAAAAATTAACGACCTAAACAAATAACAAAATGGAAAATCAAACGGCTGCCATGCCCCGCATCGGGGAGCAGGCCCCTTCCTTTGAAGCGATGACCACGCAGGGACGGATCAAGTTCCCGGTGGATTACCAAGGGAAATGGGTGATCCTTTTCAGCCATCCTTCCGATTTTACGCCGGTATGCACCTCCGAATTCATGACCTTTGGAAAGATGCAGGATGAATTCGAGGAACTGAACTGCCAGTTGGTAGGACTTTCGGTGGACGGGCTGCACAGCCATATTGCTTGGCTGCGCACGATCCACGACAAGATCGAATACCGGGGAATGAAAAATATCGCTGTGCGTTTCCCGCTGATCGACGACCTATCGATGACCGTGGCCAACCTGTATGGGATGATCCAGCCGGGAGCCAGTACGACGGCCGCCGTACGCGCCGTTTTCTTTATTGACCCTAAAAGTGTCGTGAGAGCAGTGATCTATTACCCGATGGCGTTGGGCCGCAATTTCGACGAGATCAAACGCACGCTCATCGGATTGCAGACAATCGACAATTTCGGGGTGTCCCTGCCGGCGGACTGGCGTCCGGGTGACGAAGTGATAGTCCCTACGGCCGGTTCGTGCGGAGAGGCGCAGGAGCGGATGGAGAGCGACGATCCGGATATGCACTGTTACGACTGGTTCTTTTGCACGAAGAAACTGCCGAAAGAAGAAGTAGAAAGAAAATTGGGTGGAAAGTGAGATCGATGAAGGAGATACCCAAATGAAACAGGGCCGGCAAATGCCGGCCCTGTTGTTTTTATACCGGCTGGTAAAAGCGGATTTTTACTATCTTTACCCCCAAAGGCCTGTCCCGGACACTTACTTAATACCTGAAAACACATGATCGAAATCCCCGAATCCCTCACTTTGTCCCGCCAGGGAGCCCGTTTGTTGGTGGGCAAGACCGTCGAAGAAGTGATACCCCCCACCAGTCCGCATAAATTTACCTGGTATAACGGTGCCCCCGAATCGTATTCTGCGATGCTGGCCGGTAAAACGGTCACAGGCGTGCATGGATACGGTTCTTTTGTCGAAATCGACATAGGGAATGATGCCCATATCCTGGTCGGGGACGGAACGAATATCCGTTATTTCGAATCGGAGAAAGATGCCCCGATCAAACATCAATTGGCTATCGTGATGAAGGACGGGAGTGCGCTGGTGTTTACGGTAGCCATGTACGGAGGCATATACGCCTATACCGGTACGTTCGACAACCCGTATTACCAGGGAGCCCGGACCAAAATACCGCCACTGGACGACCGTTTTGACGAAGCGTATTTCCGGGGAATCGTAAAGGGTATGAAAAAAGACGTTTCGGTCAAGGCGCTGCTGGCCACCGAGCAGCGGATCCCGGGTCTGGGCAACGGCGTATTGCAGGATATCCTGTTCGAAGCAGGCATACACCCCAAACGGAAAATCTCGACGCTCAACGACTCGCAGTGGGGAACTTTGTTTCTTGCGCTGAAAGGTACGCTGGCGGCTATGGCAAATGCCGGCGGCCGTGATACGGAAAAGGATATGCTGGGCAACTGGGGCGGCTACAAGAGCCTCCTTTCAAAAAACACATACAAATCTCCTTGCCCGCGCTGCGGGGGTGAAATCGTGAAAGAGGCCTATTTGGGAGGTACGGTGTATTATTGTCCAGTCTGCCAGCCGATGAAAGAAAAATAAGGACTGTCTCAGCGCAATCCTGTCGTGTCGGCCGTCGCAGGGGGCACCTTTACAAATGTTTTATCGACCACGACTCCGAGTTTGCTTACCCGCAGGCCCAGGTTTCCATCGCTTTCCAGGGTAATATGTGCCCGTACGTACATCCCTTCCTCCGGGACGTACATGCGGCGGGTAAACCATTGATTGTACCCGGTGTAGGTCAGTGTGTCGATCAGGCTCATGCCGAGCATCGGACGGCTGCGCAAGGCCCGGTCGGGGTTCTTGGTGTCGAGCGCCGGGGATCCGTTCGGAAGGTCCGGGTAGAGCATCCATACCAGTTTTGCATAGAATGTGGAATCCCCCGCGTTGCGGAAAAATTCGATCTGGGCCTCTTGCCTGGGGCCTGTCCACCATTTTTTACCCAGGATGGCGTCGCCGCCTGTGATAGCCTGTCCCGCCGATAGAAGCGGGAATGCCGAGAGGATAAGGAAGATCAGTTTTTTCATGGTCGGGTCTTTTTCGCTGTATTACTCCCTAAAGATAAGGAATTTATTCGCCTAACATGCTGCTTTTTCAATTGAAAATACCTATAGGACTATTGCGTTGCCCGGCGGGACGCGATTGAAAACTCTGCGGACCATGCTAAATGTAATACCCCTGCATGTGCATTTCCCGCAGCTGGAGCAGGGTATAATTATCCTCGTCCAGCAGGTAATCCCAGCAACCCAGGTGGTGGAACAGTTCCCCGCCGAACCCGGTCTTGAACTGGTACAGCCCGAACATAGGGTGGGACGGTTGCGGGCCCGGCGACACACCGAACATATCGTATTCCGTGCATCCGAACGTTTTGGACAGTTGGATGGCTTCCCATTGCAGGGCGTAGGTGGGCATGCAGTTCCGCTTTTCGGAAGAGGAGGCCCCGTAGAGGTAGGTTCCCCGGTGTTCGGCGATCACCAGGAACATGGCGGCCAGCGGCACCCCGTCCAATTCGGCGATCAGCAGTTCCACATGCGCCGGGGAAGAAGTGTCGTCCGCCCGGGCGGCAATGACCGAGGTGAAGTATTCGATACCGTTGACGAAAAGTCCGTTCCGGTGGGAGGTATCCTTATAGAGTTCATACCAGATATCGATTTGTTCCATCCCGGCCCTTCTCACCTGCACTCCTTTGCGCTGGGCCAGACGGATGTTGTACCGCGTTTTGGGCTTCATCCGTTCGAGGATCTCGTCCGGAGCCGGAGACAGGTCGAGGAATATGGTGGCCGATGGCAGGATGTCGCAGTTGCTCTTGCGCAGGTTCCATTGGACAGTATTGTAATTCAGGTTGAACTCCTGGAATTTTTTCTCCGGCGTTTCCCCTTCCCAGTGCGAACGCCAGTTCAGGTCGTAGCGGACGGCGATGCAGTTTTTGGGCAGGTATGGGCGCATGACTTCCGAGAGTTCTTCCAGGAAACGTCCCTGGTTCTCTTCCGAAGGTTCTATCTCCGGGCCGTAAGGCACGTATGCGATGCAATTGTCCCGTCCGACGGGACGTTCGACCACCAGCAGGTCGGCGTCGGTACTCGAATAGCCGCCCACCCCGGCGTATATGTCCCGGTTCTTCACTTTAAAGTCGAATGCTTTGGTGGCCAGGCCCTGATGGTTCTTCACCTGGGACCAAAATGCCGTCTGCTGCACGATGGGGGTATTGTAAATGTCCCGGCAGTCTTTTTTCAATACGTTGATTTCCATGGCTTGTTTGCAAAAAGCGCAAAGGTAGCCAATATAAACCGCCGGGGCAAACTTCCGCTCAGAACCCGGCCATGATATACCGGAAATGCTCGATCATATTCCCGAAATTTTCCAGCGAAATGAATTCGTTCTCGTTGTGTATGGTCCGCTGTTCGTATTCGTTCAGGTAGACAGGCATGAAACGGTATATATCGTTGCTCACCGTCTGGTATTTGTAGGCGTCGGTCCCGCCGATGGTCAAATAGGGTGTCACCCGTGCATCGGGGTATAGGCGAGATATACTTTCCCGGATCATCTGGAACCCGCGGGTATCCGTGCCGGACGTTTTGGACGGTTCCCGGGCGGACAGAACGGTAATATCGGTATCGTATCCTTCACAAATATTTTTGACATGGTTCTCTACATCGGCCACGGTTTCCCCGGGAAGGATGCGGAAATTGACCACAATTTCCGAGACCGAGGACAGGACATTCGCCGCGTCGCTACCCTTAGCCATCGTAACGGCAGTCGTCGTGCGGATCAGCGCGTTGGTGGCCGGCGTTTCGGAGAGTTTTCGTGTCAGCACACCGCCCAACAGCCATTGGTTGGCGATAGCCAGCCGGGAAGCATAACCCATTGTGCCGCCTACGTTTTTCAGGAATGCGGATACCGGAGTGGTCATTAGGGCGGGTATCTGGTGGGTGTTGAGCTTTTCGATGATCTCTGCCGCTTGAACGAGCGATCCTTTGGCCGGAGGCATGGACGAGTGTCCTCCCGTGCCCCGCACGTCGATACGGATCGTGCAGAAGCCTTTTTCGGCCGTACCTACTAAAGCCATAGGGATGGAGATGCCCCCCAGACCGGGAGCTGCCACAATACCGCCTTCATCGTAAACGGCCGCGAACGAAAGGCCTTTTTCCCGGAAATATTCGGCAATTTTCAGGGCCCCTTCCGTGCCGCCGATCTCCTCGTCGAACCCGAAGGCAAACCAGATATCCCGCTGGGGTGTGAACCCTTCCTTAAGCAGCGTATCGGCCGCTTCCATAATGCCGAACAGCATGCCTTTCATATCGAGCGTTCCGCGGCCGTATACCCGGCCCTCGACCACGTCCCCGGAAAAGGGAGGATAATCCCACCGGGTGGAAAAATGGTCCAGGGGCGGGGCGGGAGTGTCGTTGGGTTGGAAGATCACGGAATCCGCCGGGGTGGAAACGGGCTCGTATCCCACTACGGGAACTACGTCGTAATGCGAGCAGAACAGGATCGGTTCCAGTGAAGGGTCGCTCCCTTTCCAGTGAAACAGCAGACCGTATTTATTTATTGTAAGGGTGTCCATGCGGGCGTAAACGATGGGATAGGACTCCCGCAGGTATTCTTTGAAGCGGACGAAAGGATTGTCCGTTTCCCGGTCGACTTCGCTGCTTACCGTCGGTATGCGGATGCCTCCTGCAAGGCGTTCCAGGGACTGTACGGTCGGGTGGTGCCGGACGGGTTGTACATGGCTTTGCGCCGGGGTTTTGGCGAACGGGTAAGTCGCTGTGCGGATGACCAAAACGGCCGCCAGAATGACGACAACGACCAGTAGGGCCAGCAGGATAGCCGGGAGGGGGCTTTTTTTCTTTTTCATGATTATTCGGTTTTAAGGTTTAGGGTTGCTTGGGTCTAATTCTTTAAAGGTAGGGATAAATACTTACAAACGAAGGCTTTATTTTGAAATTAACTATTTGGGAAAGAAAAAAGCCGGGAGGAAAATCTTTTACCCCCGGCTCATACCCATTAGTTTATGCAAAACAGGGCTTAATCGAGCTGTTTTAAGGCTTTTAACCGCGATTTGCGAAAGTTCATCCAGGAAATAGACGACACCATGACCAGTAGGCCGCTCATTTGTACGAAAGTAATATCTTCGCTCAGGATGAGATGCGCGCACAGGACAGCTGTCGGGAGCTCGATTGTCATCAAGATGGCACTGATCCCGACCCCTATTTTGGGTATTCCTACGGCGAACAGTGCGGTGGGGAGCGTTGTCCCCAAGATCGCGAGGAATGCTATCCGGCCGAAAAAATCGGGGCTGAAATGATTGTCCCAGATGATCGTCCGGAAATTGATGCAAAAGATAGTAAGGGCAGACCCGACCATGATCAGCGTACTTTTTACCGGCCAGGCCATGTTCTTTCCGGTCCGGCTGTTGGCTACGATATATAGGGCGTACGTCAGAGAGGATAGGGCTGCAAAAAGGAACCCTTTCCAGGAAAAGGAGGTTGCGGCGCCGGAAAGCAAATTCCCGGCCATAACGGTTCCGCTCCAGACCATAAATACGGTTCCTATTTCCTGCCCGGACGGTTTTTTCCCAAAGCACAGCCACTCTATGAGCAGGCAAAACCAGGTAAACTGCATGAGGATGACGATAGCCAATGAAGCCGCTATATACTGGACGGAAAGGTAATATAGAAAATTGGTGAGGCCGATCGCGCTTCCGGCCAGGATTAACGGGAGCAATTTTTGCCCGGATAGTGCTGCCTTCTGTTTTTTGCGGGAACATAAGGCACATGTTCCAAGAAATAGGGCTGCCAATAAAGCCTGATAGAAAGATAGTTCGGCGGCATTATAGCCTTTCGCATACGATAGTTTTACAAACGAAGACATCATACCGTACAGGACTCCTCCGAAAAGAACCATCGAAAAATATCGAATGTTTTTCATTTTTTCCAAAATTGTTTAGTTTGTGAACGAGAAAACGTAAAACGAAGGCTAAACGACTTTGGATGGAAGAAGTATAACAATCTTCCCGGCCTAAGAATGCCGGGGAAAAATTCTGAAGATCCGGTTATTTAGCCTTGTCAGGCTACCGGAGGATTGTTCGTATGCATGCGAATGCTTAGTTTTGGGACAAAAATACGAAGAAACAAACTATCAGTTTCAATTTTTAGGAAAGCGAATTGAATATTTTTACGATCTACTCCTCGAAACAGTCTTTGGGTTTGTCCCACGGGCTTTTGTCTTCCTTGTGGCATGGGTTGAAAAAGATGAACCGGGTGGACTGGTCATAGGTGAAATAGTTCCATATCCAGTTGAACAGCACCATGAACTTATTCTTTACGCCCAGGATAGACCGCAGGTGTATCGTCAGCCACATGGCCCAAGCGAGAAAGCCGTGAAGGTGCACCCCGTTCAGGTCGGCGACGGCTTTGTTGCGCCCGATGGTAGCCATCGTACCGTAGTCCTTGTAACGGAAGGGTTCGATATTTTTTCCTTTGGAAAGGTTGTTCAGGTTTTTGGCCACCCTTTTCCCCTGCTGGATGGCTACCTGTGCCACCTGGGGATGCCCGTTGGGGTATTTTTCGTCTTGTAACAAGCAGAGGTCGCCCACCACGAATATGTTGTTAGAATCCTTTAGGCGGTTATAGGCGTCTACCAGGATGCGTCCGCCCCGGCCGGTCTTTTCTTTGGGGATACCCTCGAAACGGGTCGCCGTCACGCCGCTCACCCAGATCAGGCTGTTGGTCGGGATGGTCTCTCCGCCGTCGAATACGACGCTGCCGTCGCGGTAATCGGTCACCCGTTTGTTGAGCATAATTTTTACGCCCATTTTTTCCAAATATTCGCGGGCGCTTTGGGAGGCGCTGTCTGACATGACCCCGAGCAAGCGGTTGGTGCCTTCCACCAGGTATACGTTCATTTTGGCCCGCAGATCCGGATAGTCTTTCGGGATGATGAAACGCCGCATTTCCGCCAGTGCCCCGGCGATCTCCACCCCGGTGGCACCTCCCCCGACGATCACCACGTTGAGCAGCGCCCGGCGTTCCTTGCAGTCTTCGTCGTCCAGAGCCCGTTCGAGGTTCAGCAGAAGGGAGCTGCGCAGAGCAATCGCCTCGCGGACGTCTTTCATGGGCAGGGCGGCATCTTCGATGGCCTTGTTCCCGTAATAGTTGGTGGTCGTCCCTCCGGCCAGGATCAGGTAGTCGTACGACAATTCACCCACGGAAGTGACGATACTGTTCTTTTCAGGGTATATTTCCCGGACTTCGGCCATGCGGAAGTAAAAGTCCTTTTCCCGGTGGAAAAGCTTGCGGAAAGGGAAGCAGATGGAGCTGGGTTCCAGTCCGGCCGAAGCCACCTGGTAAAGCAGGGGCGGGAACTGGTGGTAGTTGTTCCGGTCGATAAGGACGATCTGGAACCGCTTGCTGTCCAGCTTTTTCACGATCGTCAGGCCGGCAAAACCACCGCCGACGATCACCACGCGTTTTTTGGACGTTTTGGGAATTCTGATATCCATTTCTGCAAGAGTTATAGTTTTGGTCAATGTACTAAGGTACGGCATTTTTCGCTCCCCTGCAAGAGAGGGACAAAAGAATTCTTTCCCGTTCCGATGTCCCGAAAAGCCGATCGGAAATCCCCGTGAACGTGAGCAAAAAACGAAAAACCTTGGCGGGGCGGTTGGTTTCCGCTATATTTGTGAATGGTAAAATAACTAACTGATGAAACAATTAATCGCGTGTTGCGGATTGGACTGCGAAAGCTGCGATGCCCGTATCGCCACAGTCGCCAATGACGATGATCTGCGGGAAAAAACAGCCCAAAAGTGGAGCGTAATGAACAATGCGCCACAGATTACCGCGGCGACAATCGATTGCATGGGCTGCCGGACAGACGGCGCGAAATTTGCGTTTTGCAGCGATTATTGCCAAATCCGCAAATGCGTACATGAAAAGGGGTATGATACCTGCGGAGACTGTAAGGAATTGGATAGCTGCCAGATAGTCGGTGCTGTTTTTCAGCATGCTCCCGGCGCAAAAGAAAATTTGCTGAAATAAGAATACGAATAATTTGGCGGGCAGTGTGATTCGGGATTGAAACTTTGGCCGGACTATACCGATACCTGCCGACCGGAAGGGCAAAACTTTCGCTATATTTGTAAATAAACCGTTTAAACCGAGAAAAACATGGAATGGGAATTTATCGGGCGTTTACTGCTGGCCGGAGTGCTGGGCGCCGTCATAGGACTGGACAGGGAATACCGGGCAAAAGAGGCTGGGTTCCGTACGCATTTCCTGGTGTCGCTGGGTAGTGCGTTGTTCATGATTGTATCCCAATACGGTTTTGCGGGGGTACTGGGCAAGGAAGGGGTAGGGCTGGATCCCAGCCGTGTGGCTGCCCAGATCGTCAGCGGGATCGGATTCCTGGGGGCTGGTACCATTATATTCCAGAAACAATTTGTTCGCGGGCTCACCACGGCGGCGGGCATGTGGGCCACGGCCGGTATCGGTATGGCGGTAGGTGGCGGTATGTATATCCTGGGAGCGGCTGCTACAGTGCTGACCCTGGCGGGGATGGAACTGCTTACCGTATTATTCAAGAACGTAGGGCTGCGTAGTTTGTCGCTGACTTTTACCACGACCGACCGGAGAAACCTGGCCAAAGTGATGGACGAGATATGCCGGCATAAATACCCCATTCTCAGCTATACTACGCAGGAGGAAAAGCATGGGGAACTGACGATATACAATGTGTCGATGTTCATCAAGATGCGCCGGCGAAAGGAAGTGCCTCAATTATTTTCTTTTATCCAGGAACTCCCGGACGCGACTATTACAAGCGTAGAATGACAGGTCGATAAAATTTTAAAAACCACTCGCTTTTTTCATATAAGCTTGTGTCCAGGGACAAAATACCAGGCATTTCAGACAGGTCGTACACTTTTCCACATCGATGATGTCGTCCCGGACTACATCTTTTCCCCACAGGATACCTTTGATAGCACCAGGCTGGCAAACGTCCACACATTGCCGGCATTTTCCGCACTTGGGAAAGGGCGGCTCGTAGGAATGCGCGGAAAGGAGGGCATTCGTCAGTACGGCTCCAATATTCACCCCGCTTCCGTATTTGTCGGTAACTAAAAGGTTATGCCGGCCAATCCATCCGAGCCCGGCCAATAGGGCGATTGTCTTGTGGGGCAGGGGAGTTGCCTGGAGCGAGGCATCATAATCCCCTTGCTTCGCCTGGTTTTCGTCCGAAAGGGAGTGAGCCCGGAATCCTTTTTCTTCCAGAAACCCGAACAGTTTGTCCGACAATTCCCCTGTTTTCAATTCGTTCAGGTAGTATTCGTCATCGTCGAAATCGTAATCGTTCTCCACCCGCCGGGCTACATAGTCGGGCGTATCGGCTACCTCCCGGATATAACCGGGAGAAAGGACCAGACCGAATACTACCGCGTAAGGCAGTCCTTTGTTCTGCTTTGGGGCCAAATGGGACAGATCGACAAAGCGGACGAATCCGGCGCCGAGGTCTTTTAAATAAATTTCGATCTGTTTTTCGAGGGTCATCGTAAGGTTTGCGTCAGGCCAGTAAGTCTGCGTACTGGGGATGCCGTTGGACATATATGTCGGCATACCAACAGGATGGCCTTACCGCCAGGTTGTTTTCACGGGCGTATTCGAGGGCAGTCTTTACCAGACTCGCAGCGATCCCGCGTCCTTCTATCGGTTTGGGGACGATCGTGTGGCGGATGTCCAGTATCCCGTCGTTGAGTTTGTATTCGAGGAAAGCATCCGTACCGTCCACAGTAGTTTCAAATCGTTTTGCGTCCGTGTCGTGTTTTATCTGGTATTCCATGGCGTTTGAAAGGTTGGGTTATATTTTCAAATATAGCGAAAGCCGAGCGCTATTCAAACTTGTTTGAGAATAGCCGAGGCGCATCCTATATTATCCAAATATAGCGAAAGCTCCCGAAACGGCCGTGATTTTTAACGCTATTGGAATAAAAAAGCCTTTGAAACAGTATTCAAAGGCTTATAGTTAATGCATGGCCGCAATTTAAATTTTTGTGATCGAGGCGGGGTTCGAACCCACGACCGGCTGATTAGAAATCAGCTGCTCTATCCAGCTGAGCTACTCGACCCGGATGAAAAAAGCCGCTGAACTCCTGCGGCTTCCATCTCTTAGTCGGGGTAACAGGATTCGAACCTGTGACCTCCTGCTCCCAAAGCAGGCGCGATGACCGGACTACGCTACACCCCGAGGCCCTTATGGCGGTGAGAGGGGGATTCGAACCCCCGGTACGGTTACCCGCACGGCAGTTTAGCAAACTGCTGGTTTCAGCCACTCACCCATCTCACCTTTTTTTTTAAAGAACACCTATGAAATTTGCCTAAGGGCTTGTTCTGTGCTTTTATGCGAGTGCAAATATAGGCTCATTTTCCCATTTGGCAAAACAAAAATTCAAAAATGTGCCCGTACCCGGGGTTTTCCCCAAAAAGCGCTGTTTAAAAGAACGGGTGTCCGGAAAATATCCTATTTTTGTGGAGCTAAAAAACACGATTTTATGATGGAAATGATCTTCATTCAGTTGGCATCTTCCCTGTTGAATATGCCTGCAGCTACCGCCGAACTCAAGGCAAACGCTCCCGTACAATCTATAAACATCGTCAACTGGGAACAGTTCGACTACAAGCCCACTGTTACTTTCCAGGCCGGATGGAACACGGACGGGCTGCTGATCCATTTCCAGGTGGAAGAGCAACATATCCTCTCCTCCCATACCACGCTTTACGCCCCGGCCTATCAGGACAGTTGCGTGGAATTCTTCTATTCCCCTACGTCCGACAGCAGCTATTTCAACCTTGAAATGAGCTGCACCGGCTCCCGCCTGTGGCACTTTAAGAACGCCGAAGGACAAAAGACCGTATTCGACGACAAGGACCTTGAAAAGATCATCATAAAGACTTCCCTGCCCGAACGTACGCTGATCGATGACAAGAATGGCGGGAAATGGGAACTTACCGTATTTATCCCGGCCGAATGCCTGCCGGAAGGATTCCTGAAAAGCGGCCGCGAATTTACCGCCAATTTCTACAAATGCGGGGATAACACCGTACAAAAGCATTACCTCACCTGGGCGCCGATCCACACCGAAAAGCCGAGTTTCCACCAGCCGAAATATTTCGGGAAAGTCACTCTGCAATAACCGGCTATGGATACGCTGGAAATCCGGGAATACAGCCTCTCCCTGGGGCCCGAAGTGGAGGAGTGCACGCCTTTCGGGGAGGAATACATCGTCTTTAAGACTGACGGCCGTATGTTCGCTTTGGTAGACATAGAATCCTCCTGGATGGCTGTCAAATGCGACCCCGACAAAGCTGTGGAACTGCGCGAGCAGTACGAAGAGGTAACTCCCGCCTATCATTTCAACAAAAAACACTGGAACGGGATCGACGCGCCGAAAGTCCGGGGCGAACTCCTTCGGGCATGGATCAAGGATTCTTACGATCTGGTGCGGAGCAAACACGCCAAAAAACGGAAGAATTGATCTCACAACTACATATCCGATGAAAAAAATCGCGCTACTTTTCCCGCTCCTTTGCATAACGGCCATTTTTACCGCCTGCGGGGCCGATAAAACCGCAAAGGATACATTTGCCCTTCCGGCAGGCCTCGACGCGCCGGACAGCATTGCCGTTAACGAAATACTTGCCCCGCAGATATGGCGTATTGCAGGAGATAAAGCGCTCATTCTTTCCCAAAAGACCGACAGTGCTTTTTTCGTGTACCGCCTGCCCGATTTTAAGTACCTTTACTCTTTCGGTGCCAAAGGCGAAGGGCCTGACGATTTTTCCTATCCCTACCTAAGGACACAGGATGTTGCCTCCTCACCGCTTTACCTGGAAGATATGGCTAAGGGAACCCAATATGGCTATCATATCGGCGATCAAAACGCACAAAAAACCGGAAAACAGAGGGGTAAATTGTATAATATTCTCTTTTACGTCAACGATAGTATTGCTTTTCAAACGACTGCCGATTTTTCCGGAGAATTTTTCAAGGGACAATACCGGACTATCGCAACAACCGGCGACAATCCTACGATCGACTCCCTTGTCCCTCTTACCTATTTTAAGAGCTTGAAAGTCTCCCATTTTGAAAACGGAGGCTTTAGGGTTTCCGGACGGTATTACAACGATCCCCAGTTCGTTTACAATAACGGCCGCCTGGTGATGCTATACGGTGATGTGCGCCGCACGGACGTATACGATATCTCCCCCGAGGGAAAGATTACGCTCAAGCAGTCTTTTGGCGACCCCAGCACTTCGGAGCAGATCAACGCCATGGATCTGGAGAATACACAAAGGGGCGAAGCTTATTACGGCATACAGGGAACAGAAAACTATATATACGTTCTGAGCGGGGACTACCGCAAAGAAAAGGACGGACGGAAACTCCTGAAAAGCTATGTGGAGGTGTACGATTGGGAGGGTAACCCGGTCAAAAAATTCGACCTGGGCCGCGCTTTCAGCCGTTTTTTGGTAGACGAACCTCACGGCAGGATATTCTGCTATGATTCGTCGCAGGATTTCGAGCAGGTATTTGCATACGACTATAAAATATAAATTGATATCGACGAAATGAAACCCACGTTATTAGTTTTGGCTGCCGGTTTGGGAAGCCGCTACGGCGGTCTCAAGCAGATGGAAGGCTTCGGGCCTTCCGGAGAGACCATCATCGATTATTCGGTATTCGATGCCGTACGTGCCGGATTCGGCAAGGTGGTCTTTGTCATCCGGAAAGACTTTGCCGATGATTTCCGGGAGCGCATCTCCGACAAGTACAAAAGTCGCATCGATGTCCGCCTGGTCTATCAGGGTTTGGAGAACATCCCCGAAGGCTTTACTCTAAATCCAGAACGTAAAAAACCGCTGGGCACCGGACACGCGGTATGGTGCGCCTCTAAAGAGCTGACCGAGCCCTTCGCCGTGATAAATGCCGACGATTTTTACGGGCCTTCCTCTTTCCGGCTGATGGCCGATTACTTGTCGACCCTGGACGACAGCAGCCTTGGCGAACAAATGATGGTAGGTTACAAGCTAACGAACACCTTGTCGGAAAACGGCACCGTATCCCGGGGGGTGTGCGAGATCGACTGCCAGCACCATACCCTGTGCAGCATCACGGAACGCACAAAAATATACAGCACGCCCAATGGGGTCGTTTATCTGGAAAACGACATCGAATATCCCCTTACGGGCCATGAAGTGGTATCCATGAACATGATGGGCTTCACTTCGGCGGCCGTGGGCTGTTTTGATAAAGGACTGCGTGAATTCCTGGCGGAGAGCAGCCAGGAACTGAAAAAAGAATTTTATCTCCCGACTGTGCTCAACGACCTGGTACAGAAAGGGCATTCCCGGGTAAAAGTTCTCAAAACCGAAGAGCAATGGTATGGAGTTACCTACCCCGAAGATCGTCCCGGGGTGATAAATGCCATTGCAAAGATGGTGGAAAACGGGATTTACCCAACTCCTTTGTGGTAATATTTACGTTCTCTAATTATAAAAAACCTCCCCGGCTGAAATCCAGCGGGGAGGTTTTTTCATTTACTTAATTTGAATCGCAATACCCTCCTTCCGGACGCACATTATCCGCATTTTCATCCCAGAATGTCCTTACAGCGCAATAGACCTTGTTGCGGCGGCCATTGAGATGTTTTATATCGATATGCAAAGAGGCGGTTGTCCCTGGTTTCAGATTCGCTTCGATCGTAGTCGTCCAGGGAACGGATTGTAGGTTTCCGTATTCGTCCGTATATTCGATGTAGGAATCGTTTGTAAAGTCCCAAGCATCTACCCTATAATTGAACCATATGGGATTATGTGTTCATTCCCGGGGTCTTTTAATTCGGTCATATCGACCGTGTTGGATTTGTCTGCCAGGAGGCATCTTTCGAACAGCCGAAGCATAGTAATGCTATCAATGGCAATAAAAGCAGTTTTCCGACCTCGCTAATTACAGAATAAACCTATGAATAATAAATAAAATAGTAATGATTTTTTAGAAGGCATTAAAAAATGCTGCCGGGTATTCCCCGGCAGCAGAAACATAATCAATTATTCCGGTTAATCATTCGGACATCTGCAATACGCTCCCGAATCCAATGCACCTTCCGAAAAATCCTCCATACTGGCCCAGATACTGATTTGTCCCCACGGTTTTTTTATCACGACCTCTTTCCTGATCTGGGAAAAAGTCGTCAGGTTTTCATATACGCCGCCGCTCCCCAAATTGCATTCATCATCTACATAAGTTTCATTTCTGATCGCGCAATACAATTTTCCTTCATTAAGCTGCCAAAGAACCAAGCGAAATGTTATAGATGATCCCGACAGAATTTCAATATCCGGCGACAAACCATCATTGAGGCAAACTGTTTGAATCCGTCCGTTTGCATCCGTATAATCGACGTATGAATCACTGTACAACGTAGTACGGTCAATCATATTGGAGATGGCTATTACGTCCGTTTGGGCTGTGTTCGTTTTTTGCAGGGTTAAATCCCCTTCCGATCCGGATTTAGAGCAGCCAAAGCACAGCATAGCCGCCAATGGCAAGAAAAGCAATTTCTTCATGATGTTATAAGTATTTGTTAGTCTGGCTAATTAAAGAATTTAATCTTTAATTAACAAATAAAATAATACTTTTTTATAGGTGGGTCATAAAAAATCCCGCAGGATTTCCTGCGGGATCGGTAAAATAGAGGGATTTTATTTCGCCAGATTATATTCCTGGTTGATCCGTTTTACAGCTTCCAGCTTATCTCCGCGGAGGAGCGAGCGGGCATTGAAATAATTCACCCCTTTGGCTCCTTTTTCGATCGAGAGTTTGGCCGCACGGTACAGCTCGTCCTTGGTCAGGTCGGGCACGAACAGACCGGATACGTACATGTTTTTGCCCTGTGTCTCGCGAATTCCGTTCTCTACACTGAATCCGATCCAGTCCACTCCTTCGAGATAGAAGGAATTGTAATTCATCGGGCAGACAATATCTATATCCCAGGCTGGCCAGTCCTGGTAAACCGTCATCCGGGCGCGGGTAGGATAGGGGAATACGGCAGCCGATACTTCTTTCCCTTTGGCGTGGGTCTCGGCAACGATCTCGTTGACCAGCGAGGATATCTCGTTCAGGCGGAACTGAAGCCATTCCGGGCTGAGCCAGGGCTGTTTGAGATCCAATGGGGAGTACCCGAAGATTTCCTTGAACTGTTCGATCGCTATCGGATGGTATCCGAAATCGTATTCGGCCCGGTAACCGTCCTGTTCGAACTTGAATTTATCCCGCTGCAGTTTGCGGCCCAGTATTGCATCGTTGTAGCGGATAAAATCCAGATGCACGGAAGCCAACCCATCCAGTGCCGCGAACGAAGCCGCCTTGTCCTTTACATGCTGGCGTGCACCCGGGGAAGCGGGGCTGAGCCATTTGTAATGCTTCACATAGGGATCGTACTCCAGGCTGTTATACCCCAGTCTGTTGACGTCGAACCATTCGGGATGCTGATAGGCCACACTGTCGCCCGGAGCGTTCATTGAGAACATCCAGGCATGCACTTTAGCTCCTTTGTACTTTTTAGCCGCTTCGATATAGCGGGCCGTTTCCTCGGGGGTGCCGCACATGTAATAGTTCTTGATGCCGGCCTCGTCGAAAGGCTTCATCCACTCGACGATCTCTTCGACCGTCGCTTTTTTGTTCACGTCGTCCCAGACGCCGAGCGCGATCTTCTGTCCGGGTTCGGATTTTTTGCGGTCTTTGCAGATGCCGGGGACGGAAACGCCCGCCAGCAACACCACCGCCAGAATAATGGATAAGGTGTGTTTCATGGTAGTTGAGTATTGATTGGTTTTTTAGTCAGAAGCTTATACTGCGCATTCATCGGGAACTTTCCGTGCGGATCGAATCGAACGCCGCGCGCATATCCTCCACCTTCCCTTCGGACAGATACACATCGTACCGGAAAGTCATATCCTTGAGTACGGCGAACATACGCACCGGGGAAAAATAGGAACAGGCGCCCCCGTCCGGGCCGCCCACTCCGTCCCCCGCAAACCGGTAAGCGGTACACAGAGGCGTTCCGGGCGTATAAACACCTATCCCCCAGCCTGTGCTGTCGGTATAAGCGCCCCATTCTTCCGTGCGGGTATGTTCTTCGTTCGGCCAACCGGGTACTACGTGGGTCAGCGTATCCCCCGTCCAAGGCTTTTCACCGCCGTAATACACCATATAAGGCAGGTCAAAGTCCACAAATACGGCCGGGAGTTCTTGATGGGCTGCCGGATGGTCTGATGCCCCTTCCCCGGTATTGCGCAGCGTATAACGGATATGAACGACATCGCCTTTCATCGTGATCCGGGCTTCCATTTCCGCTTCGGTCACCGGCTGGCCCGAAGCCCAATGCACAGGCTCCGAAACAATGCGCAGCGTATCGTTCTCTATTCCGAAAGAAAGGATGCGGGCCTTTTCGCCGTTACTTCCTCCACCTTGGATAGGATTCCATACCCAGGGCTTTCCATGCCAGTTGCTGCCGTCGGGTTCGCCATAATAGGATTGTTGGATAAAACGGCCTTCGTCGGCATGGTTCAGCAGGTTCTGCCCGGCGGCACCGGAGAAATAAAAGATGCTTCCGCCCCGCGCCAAGTCCACTCCCAGGCGCACCTGCCCGTTGGTAACGTAGTACTTATCCCCCTGGCGTTTCCCGGTAATGGGGTCCGGAGCGGCCAGGCGGTTTTCCCGACAAGAGACTGCCATACCAAAAACGATGATTATCACCGAGAGCATCCGAATGTTCCCAAACGCTTTTTTAAATGACATACGCCTACTCATAACCCTGTGATATTCCGAAGATTTTCTATCTGAACAAATATACACAACCCCGCGGCATTAACACAATATTTTCCGGGAAAAGGCTGCTTTTTCCTTTTCATTCATTTTCCCGGAACATTTTCTGCCGATTTTTCATTGTGTTTATCCATTACAGGACGGCTATTGACTATTTTTCAGACAGGTTTGAATTCGCTCTTTTCGTATCTTTGTCATCCTCCGGTAAAATGCGATAAATGGCCGTTAACGCGATCGAACGAAAATCCATGATGTGGAACCTGTGGCACGGTTGTCATAAACTGAGTCCCGGGTGCAAGCATTGCTACGTGTATCGGGGGGATTCCAGGCGGGGCGTTGACAGTCAGGTGATCACCAAAACCAAGAGCTTCGATCTGCCGCTCCGGAAAAAACGGAACGGGGAATACAAGATACCGCCGGGTACGATGGTCTACACCTGTTTTACCTCCGATTTCTTTGTAGAGGATGCCGATCCGTGGCGGGTGGAAGCCTGGGAAATGATACGCCGGCGCAGCGATTTACGGTTTTTCATGATCACCAAGCGGATCGACCGGTTTTATGAATCGCTGCCCGATGATTGGGACGATGGCTATGAAAATGTGACCATTTGCTGTACGGTCGAAAACCAGGACAGGGCGGATTACCGGCTGCCTCTCTACAAGGCCGCACCGATAAAACACAAGATCATTATCTGCGAACCGCTCCTGGAACGCGTCGATCTGTCTGCCTACCAAATCGGCTTATGGGCGGAACAACTCGTTGCCGGCGGGGAATCGGGGCACGAGGCTCGCCCCTGTGATTTCAACTGGGTGATGGCGCTGCACGACCTTTGTGTGGAGCAGAATGTTTCGTTCTGGTTCAAGCAAACCGGAGCCCGGTTTATTAAAGACGGAAAAATGTACAGTATAATTCGCTGCCTGCAGCACTCCCAGGCACGTAAGGCCGGGATTAATTTCAAGCCATAAACCTATTTTAGAATCGATATCCAGCTAAAGCAAAGAAGGAGGCTATGGTTTTGTGATGTTCTGTATATTTTCTACCCGGATAAATAGAGTACAACTCCTGGGAGTTGTACTAAAAACGGTTTCCGTGCTTGGCACGGAAACCGAATATTACTGACAGATCTTTAAAAAGGGATCTGTCGATGACAGATTGTGATTTTACTCCAGCTCAGCCTGAAGAGTCACCGTCAGCCGGTCTTCGGATATACCGGCCATGTCGATCGTGGCACCCCCGGTTATAGGATTGACGCCTGTAAAGTCCTGGTAAAAACCATTGCTGGCCGATATAAAGGTGTTTATAGTCTGGTAGGCCCCACCCGGAGCGTTGACGAAAATATTCACGGCTATATAGCCTGTTTTCGACACGTTGATGTAAGTGGTCAATTGGGTGGGATACAATGTCTGGCGCTGCCCGTATTCATCCACGTACTCGACAGAGGAATTGTTGGTCAGGCCACCCGAAACATAGTTGTTGAATGCGACTTCTATGTATTCTTGGGCTTGTGCCTCCTGTTTGGCAATATCCGGCACGTCGCTTTGCAGGGCATCTTTGGAACATCCGAAACATAATAGGGCTGCCAGCGGCAGGAAAAGCAATTTTTTCATGATAAAGAACGTTTTTAGTGATGTTTTAATGATAAATTATTCTGCAAATGGCTGTAAGGAAAGTGTCGGTATAGAAGTATCCTGTCCCGGGCGATCCCGTCTATGGGTAGGTTTTAGTAGTTATTGGTATAGTTGAGCGATATAGCGTTGAAAATACAGCCGTTTGCTCCGGCAATATACAACCTTTGTTAAATATTGGAAAGATAATACGTGTTAAATTTAAGAATATACTATAGGAAAACGTGATCCGTCAAGAGCGTATTACAGGGCGGAAATCTTTCCGGAGGAGCGATTTCTTTCTATCTTTAGGAGGTAAAATGGTGTAAGGGAAATTCTAAATAACCGATTAAAAAAGAATAAGATATGTATCAAGATTTTCTCGATTTCACGGTTGGTATAGTAAAACAAGCCGCCGAAATACAATTGGGCTATTTCCGGGGAAGCGACTTGGGAATCCGTACCAAATCCAACGTCTACGATGTAGTTACCCGGGCCGACAAGGAGAGTGAGGATTTTATCGTGCGCTCGATCCTTGAACGTTATCCCGACCACAAGATATTGGGCGAGGAAGGTGGATACCGAGGCAATGAAAACAGCGATTATATGTGGGTCATCGATCCGCTGGACGGCACGACCAATTACAGCCAGGGACTTCCTTTATTTTGTATTTCGGTGGCTCTGCAATATAAAAGGGAGACTATCGTCGGGGTTGTATATGCGCCCTATGTGGACGAACTCTTCACGGCGGTCAAAGGCGGCGGCGCTTATCTGGAATGCAGAGAGGGAGAACCCAAAAGAATTCATGTTTCCGATAAGAAGGGTCTGGGCCCGTCAGTGATTGCCACCGGATTTCCGTATGACAAAGATGTCAATCCGGATAACAACAGCGATAACCTTGCCCGGATCGTTCCCCATGTGCGGGATATCCGCCGGATGGGAACGGCGGCCTACGATATATGCTGTGTGGCCTGCGGTTTCCTGGACGGTTACTGGGAATTTTCCCTGAATTTATGGGACGTGTGCGCGGCCAACCTGATCCTGCAGGAAGCCGGCGGAATCGTATCTGAACTAAGTGGGCACAGGGGTGTCTCGCAGGTTGTGGGCAACGAGGCGATAGTCAGGGAGATTCGGAAATATGTGAAATAAGGCACTGAAAATTTGCCTGTAAAAGCAAGAGGCAGTCCTTTCGGGACTGCCTCTTGTGGTTTTGGGAATGAGATTACTCTCCTTTTTTGAGCTTTTTCAACTCCACGCCGACCACGATCCGGAATATCCCGAACAGGATAAGGGCGTAGGCTACCATGAACACGAACGTGAATGCCCCGGCGGCGGGTACCCAGATGATACCGATGGAGCACAACACGGCCAGAATCGCGATAGCCAGATACCAACCCCAGGAACTGGAACCGAACCGTTTCAGGTCCATAGCATGCCCGATGCCCGAAAAGCCCCGGAACATAAGCCAGAAAGCGAGGATGAACGGGAGTACGGCCATACTTAAACCCGGAGAGGCCAGCAGCATGATGCCGATAAGCAGGTCGATGATACCGCCTGCCAGATACCAGCCCCAACTGGTGAGGCGCGCCCGGTTGGAAACGGCGAAAATGATCTCGAAGACACCGCTGACGAACATGAAAATGCTGAACACGATGGCCAAGGCCATATAACTTGCCAGCGGATTGACGAACAGCCAGATGGCCAGCGCGATGTACAGGACTCCCAGGATGATGGAAAGCCACCAGTTTTTGATGGCTGAATTCAAAGAATCTACTACAGTTTTCATACGTTTAATTATTTAAGTTTGTTTTGGGTTATTCGTGGGATTGCCTTTACCCGGGCAGGCGGCCTGTTTTCCGGGGTTTTCACCCGCGGTGGTCGCAAGAAACCTGCCTTTTCGGGAAAGAAAGTCCGAAATGCGTATGAAAGTTAAGCAAAAGAATGGAAAAAAACAAATCTTTTTCATTTTCACCGGATTGTGTCCGGTGGAAAAAATGTTTTCTGTACCTTTATATAATAGCAGGAGATGTCCCGGCCATTTTTTAGCAGGTTTGGGTGGCTTCCGGCTTTCGCTATATTTGGAGGAAGAAACGAAAGGTAAAAAATGATAAAACGGAAAAAAAGAAAAAAGACCATGTGGATAACGATAGGTATTGTAGCCGTGCTGACATTGGGTGTCGTCGTGTTTTTACACACTGCCCAGTTCGGCAGGATTCCTCAAGGAGAAAGGAAAGAGAGGATACAACGCTCGCCTAATTACCGGGACGGCCGTTTCCAGAATATTCACTATACTCCCCAACTGACTTCGGATAAGGGCTTTTTCGCCATGTTTTTCGGTTTCCTGTTCCGTAAGGAAGAGAACCAGAAACCCACATCCGGTATCCCGGCGGTAAAAACCGATCTGAAAGCCTTGGATCCGGCGGATGATGCCGTCGTCTGGTTCGGCCATTCTTCCTATTTGGTACAGGCGGACGGGCGGCGGATATTGGTCGATCCGGTGTTCAGCCGGGCGGCTTCCCCGGTGCCGTTTTTCAACAAGGCGTTCGAAGGGACGGATATTTACAGCCCGGAGGATATGCCTGCGATCGATTATCTGTTCATTTCGCACGACCACTGGGATCACCTGGATTATCCTACTGTACGGGCCCTGATGCCTAAAATCGGGAAAATAGTCTGCCCGCTGGGGGTAGGGGAGCATTTCGAGCGCTGGGGATTCGATCCGGCCAGGATCGTCGAAATGGATTGGGAAGAGGAAACGGAACTCGATCCCGGCTTCCGGGTATTCTGCCTGCCGGCGCGTCATTTTTCCGGCCGGGGGCTTTCTCCCAATCAATCGCTGTGGGCTTCGTTCTTGTGGCAGACGCCTTCGTATACGCTGTTTTTAGGAGGCGACGGAGGGTACGATACTCATTTTGCGGCCATCGGCGAGCGGTTCGGTGAAATAGATTTGGCCCTGCTCGAGACGGGCCAATACGGGGACGGCTGGAAGTATATCCATATGATGCCCGAAGAAACGGTGCAGGCCGGCCGGGACCTGAAAGCCCGGGCCGTCTTCCCGATACATAACTCAAAATATGCACTGGCTTACCATACGTGGGACGATCCTTTGAATCGGGTGGCGGCGGCTCATCGGGAAGGGGACTTTCGGCTCGTTACCCCGCTTATCGGCGAGCCTGTATTGCTGAAAGACACTGTCCGGATCTATCCCCGCTGGTGGGAAAATGCAAAAGAAAATGAACAAAATAACCTTTAAAGATGATGTAGATATGAAAACAGACCGTTACACTAAAATCGTACTTACCGTGATCGCTGCTTGCCTGACCATTATCGTGCTCGGGCAATTCGGATTGGTAGCTCCCGTAAAAGCGGATACGCCGCATTTGACCCGTTCCGGGGATATAACCGGAACTTATGTTTCAAATACCGCCGCCGATGACGGCCCGGGAACCAGCAGGCTAAATCCTTTGTATGTGGAGGTCGTCAGCCTTCCGGAACCTGTAAATGTGACCGGAAGCGTGGAGGTGTCCGGGAGTGTGGATGTGAACTCGATCGACCGCCCTGTGACCGTAGAATCTTCTTATTCCGGATTGAAAGTATATATGGATTGATCGTTCAATAAACTAAAAAAACCGGCAGAGTGTTTCTGCCGGTTTTCTATTTCTGTCATTGCTTGGGAATTTGCTTTTTCAACAATTCGATGATGTCTTCTTTGTCCTTCAAGCGGGCCACCAAGTCTTCGATCCGTTTGTCTTTTTCTTCGAGAATAGTTTTGTAGGCGGTATCGATATTTCCTTTTCGACCGGAAGGATCATAAAAATCGCAATTTTCGGATATTGAACCGGAAGTTAGTGATTTTTCCCCTTCACCGGTTTCCAACCAATGTTTTGATATGTTGAAATAAATGGCAATACGGCTCAGAACCTCGTAGGATGGATTAAGTTTCCGGTTACGAACCCGAGATATGACGGATTCGCTGATCCCGGTCGCTTTGGATAATTTATATCCCGATATTTTATTATCCTCGAGAAGTTGTTCTATTCTAGATACTATATCTTTCATCTATAGTATATTATCTGTTTGTTGAATTTTACTTGCAAAATTTGCTTTAAGATACTTGCTCTTTTAAAGTAAAAGCCATATATTTGCTCTATTAGTTTGACCCTATAAATATAGAGGTAAAAACTAATAAACGAAATAAAAAAATTGAAAACTATTCTAAAACTTGCATAAAAATGAAAAGATTTTCTTTCCAGAGAGGTTTCGATAACCTGCCAAAAAAAATGTCAAGGAAGTAAAGTTCGAATTGATGAAGGTGTTGAACATTACATCTTCGCCTGCGTGGTACGATCGGTTGCACGGGCGAGTAGAGCCCAGGGTTACCGAAGTGGAACGGATAGAGGAGGTGTTCCGCCGGTATGGAGTCACAGAAATATGGAGAGATGCGGCAGAAGCCTAATATTGGGAATGCTTGAGTATGGTTTCTCTATTAGTATTCCCAAAAACAGGGACGGTCGTTGTTAATTGTGGTAAGAGGAACCCCGCCGGAGGTTCGGCGGGGTTTAAAAATGGAACATCCGTTCAGTCCCGTTCATAAGAGTATATCAGATCGAAGAGCGAACTTCCTTTGTATACATTAAATCCCTTGTCCGTCCTTTTGATCGTGTAAAGTATATTGAAAACGGAACTCGGACTTCCTTTGTAGATTTTACAACCATCGTCCGAGCGTTCCACGGTGTAGAGGATGTCGAAATAGCTCTGGGTTCCTCCTTTGTATATGGTCCATTTATTGTCGTCGGCCTCGATGGTGTACAACACATCGAATACGGAAGTCCCTCTCCCGTTGTAGATCTTGTGCGTGCCGTTAGGCGTCTGCATAATGCTGTGTATGTAGCCGAACAGTTCCTTATCCCCGGTAGGGACGCTTTCCCCATTGTCCTGGGCCGAGGCGGCAAGTCCGAACAGGGGGAGTAAGACGAACAGGAGATATTTCTTCATGGTGCGTAAGTATTGCGTTCCATGCGAATATACAGTTTTCGGATATGCCGAACTCCTAAATTTTTGAAGAGCAGAAATAATGTGTGTTAAATTTCGTTCTTTATGTTATTTTTCTCCCCAAAGATTGTCCTCAGTAAAAACAATGTTATCTATTAAAAAGCAAAAAACATTTACCATGAAAAAGATCCTTGTTGCCAGTGCTGTGATCGCAGTGTTCCTATTGTCGGGCTGTACAGCCGGGAAAAAGTATTCGGACAGTTTTTCGGCCCCAATTCCTTTGCAGGTTGACAGCCTGAAAATAAACCAGATAGTCCAGGTCGAAGATTGGACTAAAGCGGGCGACAAGGTCCTTATATTCAGCCCTCTTACCAAGAATGTATTTTATGTATATAAACTACCGGAATTCCGCTTCCTGTACGATTTCGGCCAAAAAGGAGGGGGGCCGGAAGATTTTTCGGAATTCATGCGGTTGCCCGAAGGAAACCTAATGAACGACGACCTGTATGTGTATGACAACGGGGATAGCCAGGGAGCTTTATCGGTGATAAGTCTTTCGGACGATTCTTATACGCAAAAAAGACTGCGAGATACCCGGAAAGGATTTAATTATGTCGTCAGCGATTCGGTCTGGATCGGATATTACCCCCTAACGATAGACTGGAAGGATATGTCGGCAAAGGGATATATGAATATATGGAATAAGCGAGGGGAGACCACCCAGGAACTCCCCCTTTTGTCGCACACCAGCCAGTTTGGTATTTCGTACCGCGACATGCAGAACAAGAGCGGGATCATGATCCAGGGAGATGTCCGTAACCAGGCAGGTGTGGCTACCAACGGTAAAAAACTGGTCATTTATTATCCGGATGCGTTCCGGATGGAATTTTACAAACTGAATCCGAACGGGACGGTAGAACTGGAAAAATCTCTGGGAGAGACCTATACGCTGGACGAGCTCAACAAAATGGATATGGCCGGCCGGAAAAAAGGGGAAAGCCTTACGTTGTTACGGGCTACGGACGACTACATTTACGCCTTTAAATACGAATACAAGAACGACGGCGACGAATGGAAACCGGTAAAGTCGTTTCTGGAGATATACGATTGGAACGGAGAAGGCATCGTCAAGTACGATCTGGGGAGGCATTTTGACAAATACATTGTGGATGAAAAGAATCGGAAAATATTCTGCTATAATACGGAGTTCGATTTTGACTATGTATATGTTTACGATTATAAGTTGCATTAACTGCCAGTAATCTACAAAAGAATAGATAGAACAAAGCCCGCGATCAAGCGGGCTTTGTAAAATAAGGGAGGGTCGAATTTTACTGGAATTCTTCTCTAAAGTCTTCCGTTTCGGCACGGATGATAATTTCAGGGCTCCCTTTGAGGTCGGTCAGGTCGAAAGAATCGAGTACATCGCTGCCGGACAGATCCCTGACAGCGCCGCTTGGGTTCTTGTACATACAATAGATGGTACCGCCTTCCATATTCATGATATACATGTTCAATCTGGGGGTCGTTCCGCCTTTGATGGTGATGGAATTCAGCATCGAGTGGAGGGAAACCGAGCGCGGCGAGCCGTTCGGGTCGATATATTCCAGCGATGTTTGGCTGTCCAATCCGCTCCCCAGATAATACCGAATATTCAGGGTATAATCGGGAATTGCGTCTTCGAAGTGTGCCACATAAGTTCTCGGGTTGGTGTCCGGCACCGACAGGGTATACGAGGCCGAATTGCTGACCCGCTGGCCGTTGAGCGTCCAGTAAGCGAATACGTACCCGGGATTCGGAGTGGCTTTAATGGTAAAAGGAGTGTTCACCTTGTAGTATCCGCTGCCGCTGACAGTACCCGTCCCGGTGGTTTGTACGGTTATTTTCGCACTATTAGCCGGTTTGAAATGCGCTTTAAAGGTGAACGGGTAGTGGTTGTAGTTCAAAGTGATAGATGTCGACGCCGAATTTGCATCATATATGGTCGGCATTTTCGACTCCCATCCGGCGCGCTGGCCGATGATCTCCCAGCGCTCGAAATCATAGCCGGCTTTCGGGGTTGCCGTGATCTGACAAGGTACTTTTGAATATTCTCCTCCACCCACTACGGTACCCATGGCCGGATCGGCCGAAACGACGGTAGACAATGTCTTTGGACGGGGAGTTTTCATTATGGCAGGTTGAATAATATAAGTTCCTATGCCTGGTGATGTAACAAGAATGGATGTATCGGATACATCCTTGTAATCCAAAAGAGCTCCACCCATAAGATTTCCTCCGGCTGAATATTCGTAAAAACTCCACCCGCCTACACTGGCGGAATCTTTCCCGTCCAAGGAGATAGTCCCCATTGTTTTAATGGGCACCCAGACTTCCAATTTTTCTCCATATGAAAGGCCTTTATTAAATAGAAGACCATTATATCCAAAATGGGTTCCGTCAGCCTCTTTTTTACCCATCAAAATTATAGTTGTCCACGATGGGTCGGGCATCGCATGGAAATAGGCATATTGGTCCAAACTACCCATATGGTATAAAGAATCCCACTGATGGAAATAATCTCCCATTTGAGGGTCTTCGACAGGGAGTTGGGCGGATACCATACCCGGATCATTAGTTGGGGCGTTTAAATCCGATTTACTGCACGCGGCAAAACCCATTACTGCGATTAGGATTGTTAATAGTGTTTTTTTCATGCTGACATGTGTTTTAGTTAGTAAAAAGTATAATGTATTTTTCCAGTCCTTTATGACTGTTTAGTAGTGCTTTAGATTATTGTTGTATTTGTTTTTTACTAAATATCACCTTTGTTGTAGTTATTTCAAATATAATATTTGTTTGATTGTAGTTAAAATATTTCTGATTATTTTTTGCAGTTTTTGATTATACTTTTAAAATTGTTTAATTTCCATGGCTAATCTTTATGGAAAATGAAAAACTATCCTGTACTTTTTACTTTGCCCGATGGCATTCTCCTGCTCGACCGGGAATAAAACGAAAAACCCGGCAATCGGGATTTGGACGGAGGACAATGCCCGTCAACACGTCTTAAACCGGGAGGATCCGGAAACCTGGGACCTGAAAATGCTGAACGATGATATTAGCCGTATCTCTTACTATAAGGATTCTCAACTGCCGATGGTAGGTGTATTTCCGGAGCCCCATTACGAAATCCCGATGAAAGGTACTTTCAGCAGTTCGGGGAACGTAGGCGGAGAAGTGCAGCTTGAGGGCCGTACTATTTTTTACGAATCCTTTTTTACAAGGCACAATGTCAATAATACGCCTTACATCGGCGAAAAAGAAGATGAAATATTTTTCCTGATCCTGGTACTCACGGATGTGGATGAAAATGAATATAACTCGCACATATCTTCCCGGAACAATCCGGATATTATGGGGCAGGGGCAGTTTGATACCAAGGATTCCAAAGTGGATTACATTGCCTTCCTTACAGCGGACAGGAACAATTATGCGATCGTAAACGGGCGTTTGTTCAATCTGCGCTTCGGCAGAACGGCCCTTGTTGCGCCGCAAAAGGACGGCACATTCCGGTAGATGCAGATTGATTCTCCACTGATGGATGCCGACGATGTCCGTGTGTATGTCGATTCTTTGATTATAGAGCCCCAAGTCCGCAGTTTCTTTGTCGCCCCCGGGAATATAGAATAGAGCCTATAATAATAGGTGGTTATAAAAGAAAAAGCAGGAACGAATTGTTCCTGCTTTTTAGTCGGGTAAAACCTCGGATTACCGAATCCGGCTTCAGAGTATTTCAGAACGATTGCCTGTCTATTGTTTTTTTGACTTTATATACTCTCTAAGCTGGCTTAAAGGATATAGTTTGTATTCGCCGGTATTATCAGGGGTTTTGGATACATCCAGATGGGCAATATCCAATTCGGTAGATTTTTCGCCGATCAAAGCATCGAGGAGTAAAAACGTCCCCCCTAAAAACAGATTGTGATTAGCCCCTTCATAATCCGGATATACGACTTCGATATTTATTTTTGTCAGATCCGGGCTACCATTCCCTAAAGGGTAGAAAAATATTTTTGCCGGGTCGAAAGTATATCCTTGATACTGGATAGGCCATTGGTTGCTTTTGGGCTGTCTGAAAGCGGTTATTTTCCAATTCTTGATGACAGGAGCATCGCCGGCCAATTTTTCTACTTGCGGGAACAGTTTTTTGTTCCCGTCCGCAGATATGACTAATTCATATGTTTTGGAGGTTTCATCGTAGCCTATTTCAAAGGTTAATCCGGCACAATATTCTTCAAGATGCTCTGCCAATGGATCCAATAAGGAGTATATCCTTTCGTCGGATACTCCGCCCAACGATACAAATTCTTGCCCGTAATCCTTGAACCATCCCCAAAACTCTTCTTCCGGCGATTGGTTTTTGTGGAAGCAACTGAATAATCCCATCACTACTATTATTAATAGATACTTTTTTCATGGCAGATAAATAAAAAAGCAGAGAACAATCTCTGCTTTTGTTGTAGCGAGAGCTGGACTTTATTTTTTATAGCACGTTTTTGTAACTACCTGTTATTTAATCCTTTATTCTTTCGTTTTTTCGTTTTTTTTTGCCTGTTTTGTCCCGAATTTGTCCCGGATCAAGACCTCGCTACGTACTCGCTACCAATTCAATAGCATCGAGATATAATGTTAAAAAATCAATCCCCATCTACTTTTTCGATTTTTATGATCTTGGTTATCTCCGGATCGAAGGTGTATTTTTCTTTGGTGATGATCTTTGCCCCCAGGACATTATTGGCCCGATAGGTATGGATCGTCGCCCACCCTTTAAATTCGGGAACAAACATAGAATCAGTAAAAAGAACAAGATCATAGCAACTATTTGCCAAAGACAGATCCGATTCAGCTTGGTCTCTATATGAAGCAGATTCCCATTGGTTAGAGGCTAAAAGCATTTTTTCAGTGTTTTTTTTAGCGGATTTAAGCAAGCTATCATATTTATTGTACGTGTTAATATATAATTCTGTTTCTTCTACCGAAGTAAAAGCGGAGTCCAATCCACTGAATTTAACTGACTCATAGCTACCCCAGTCGTCAAGGGTTTCCTGCAGATGTTTGGTAATCAATTTTTGGGCCTCTTTTTCAGGGGATGAACACCCGATAACCAGCCCCAGCGTCAGCAATAGTAATAATGTTTTTTTCATATCATTTATTTGATAGTTAATATTTTACTATAAAATTACTCTTTAGGCTGGCAACTGCGCCCTTCTGATACATTGCCCGAATATGGGGCAGAACGTTGTGTTTTCCCTCCCCCTTTTAGGAGTCGGATTATTTCATCCTTCGCGGCTATTTGATCGGTCATGGCCGCGATGGTACGGTCTTTTTCTGTGCATAAAGCGCATTTAGCATCATTTTTTTCCTCTGATCTTTCCATTTTGCCCTCTCCGGTAAGCAACCAATCGAAGTTAATGTTATTACATTTTGTAAATATCAATTCATAGTCGATGGTGTTTCTTTTTCTCCATGATGATATTGTGGGCTGTTTTATACCTAAAATTTTAGCTAAATCAACATCGCTATCAACTTGAAAAACAGTCTTTAATCTTTCTATAATGTTAAATATTTGCATTTCGCTATATTTTCTTGGTTATTTATTGCATTATGTAATATATTTGCCTTGATAATAAGCACGGTTAATTATCAACGCTAATATATATAAAAAAAGTAAGTAAGTAATGGATACGAAAACCCCAAAAACTACTGTTACATGGACGGGTACTCTTGAGTCAATCAAACCGGGCGATTATACTTTGATCGCTGCCGATTATCGGGAAACACAGGCCCTCCGTGTTGCCGCCAGCCGGCTAAAAAAAACCAAGGATATTCATTTTTCAGTCCGGAAAGTGGATGACACTATTACGCAGATAACTCGTAAAAAATAACTCATTTAATAACTAAATAATTGATTATCATGGAAACACAAGAAAGTAACGCAAGCTCTTTAATTCTATTTACGCTGGTTGGCAATCTGGTAATTGGAGAAATATTATCCAAGCTGGATAAAGCAGAGAAAAACACTTTCGACAAGGATGAAGTAAAAAGTATTTGTTTGGACGGTTTTGGCAAATTCATTGCTGATGTCCAACGGAAACAAGCAGAAAAAGGCATTATTAACCATCCGTAATATGAAAAAAGCAAAATATCCCATCGTTAAGCAGGGCACCCCCGAATACCAAAAGTACAGGGCCTTACTTCGGGTAACGGTGCTCGGCCTGGCGAAAGAAGATCAAAAACTTGAAAAGGAAGATCTACGCGGATACCTGGCCGAGATCCGGCGGAAGGTACCCAGCCTTACCGGGGCCCTTAATTTGGACGAAAACGGCGAGGATGAACTTTTGAACGAAGTACAAAAGGAACTACGGGAATACTATGCCAAGCATTGATACGGAAGATCTATCGCGCTACCGACTTAACGATGTGGGCGAACTGTTCGACCTATACGAAAAATACGGCCCGGAAGAAGCAAAAAATACCAAGGAAAAGGTATTCCGGGCCTTACATCGATTGGATCGGGGACACAGTTACAACCTGGCCAACCTTCCGGACGAAAAAAAGGAGCTGGCCGTAAAATTATGCTGCCTTTGGATACACCTAAATCCAGACTATGAATTTTCTAACGACTACACTAAAATACGGCACTTATAAAAAATGATCAATACGGACGAGATATACGACTTGACGGACGGCGGTTTTCAGATATTTGAGCACTTGCTCGGATCTGACCTATACAAGGCCCGCAAGAGCCTTTCTGCCGCAAAGATATCTTTCTGTATTGATGGCGAAAAAAATGCGTCTGCGGGGCTGGTAAGGACTAAAAACGGCCTTTGGATATTGACCGTATTTAATGCCGATGCCGTCCCCCGTCCCGCCATCAATTATTGGATGCACGTGCGGGGCGTGAATTTTGCCCAAGCCCTCCGGGAAATTGTGGACGAGCTGGGGCTACAATTACCGTCTGCCACCGTGGTAATGAGCCAGCCTACCGTAACATACCGCAAAGCCCCGGCAGCCGCAGATCCGGATTATTACAAAATCGACCAAATGGACGGCTTTACGGAGAAAGGGCTGGAAGTCCTGGGCGGGATGGTCGTACCCGAAACGTGCCATCGATATCATTTTTACCAAATAAACGCCTTTACACGCCGCGAAGGGGATAACCTTGTTACCAGGACGGCCACCCCGGATTATCCCATGTTCGCGCTGATTTTCAAAAATTGGGCCAAGATATACCAACCATTAAGCCAGGACAAGGGCGGACGCTTCCGCTACTGCGGAAAAAAACCGGATACCTTTCTTTTCGGTATGGATGTCCTGGAAGCGACCTATGAAAAACTGAACGAAAGAGAGCCCGCACCCGCCGGTGAGAATGACCAGGAGGAAAAGAAGTCGAAAGGCCCGGCAAAGGTGGACTATGTATTTATCATGTCCGGGGACAGGGATGCGATGAATATGGCCGGAGCGGGCTTTAATGTGGTGTGGCGCAATAGCGAAAGCGAACCTATATCGGGCGCGGTATATTCCAATCTGCGAAAATACGCGAACACCATAATCAACGTGCCGGATATTGACGATGAAGGGATCCGGTACGCGAACGCCCTGGCGGATAAATACCTGGACTTGCTTACCCTTTGGCTGCCCGATACGATCAAGGAACGCAGTTACCGGGGAAAGCCCGGCAAGGACTTCCGCGATTGGATCGGGATGCAGGATCTAAAGATATCGAAATACACCCCCGATGCGGACAAGGAGGCCGAGAAAAACCGCAAGCGCGGGGTGGTAATCCGGGATATCCGTGATATGGTCAAAACGGCCTATCCGATGCAGTTTTGGAACGAAAGCTATAACAGCCGATCCGGAGGACTTACCTACAATTTATCGCCCACCTATGCCTTTAATTTTCTGCGATGCAAAGGCTACGGCCTAATAAAAAGCCCGAACGCGAAAGGCGGCTATCAAGTGGTATATGTCAAGGATGGTGTGGTACGCGAGGCCGAAGTGTCCGAAATGCGCCAGGTGATCAACGCCTTTGCCGAACAGCGCCGGCTACCGGTGGCCCTGCGGGACGCGATAATGAAAACTACCCTTATATCCGATGCCACTACGTTCAACATGAAAGAATTTGCCTTGGATTTTACCAAGGCAGGCATGAACCACCAATGGATGTTTTTTCAGAACGCGGCATGGAAGATCACCCCGGAAAAGATCGAGCAATACCGGCGGATCCCGGACGGGATATGTGCCTGGGAAGATACGATATCCCCCCACCGGGTAAAGCTGCGCGAGGATGCCCCTTTCCGGATCGAATGGGATGCGGCTGCCAGGCGGTACGATATTAAAATCTTCGATAAAGCATCCAATTATTTCAAGATCTTAATAAACTGTTCGCGGGTGCATTGGAAAACCGAATGGGACAGCTTCGGCGATGATGCCCGGATGCGGGATCAATATTTTGCGGATAACCGTTTTGAGATCGCCGGATCCCGCCTATCCGATGAACAAGCTGCCGAGCAAAAACAGCACTTGATAAATAAGATATTCTCCATCGGATACCTATTGCACAGTTATAAAGACCTGGCCCGCACCTGGGCCGTATTCGCGATGGATAACCGCCTGGGCAACGGACGGGACAGTAACGGAGGAAGCGGAAAATCCTTTGTATTTAATTTCCTGGAACACTTTACAAAATGGTACTACCAGGAAGGCCGGGACAGCCGCCTAACCGAACGGGAACACCTATTCCAGGGCGTAACGGAATACACGGATTTAATTATGATCGATGATGCCAACCGGTACCTAAAATTCGATTACTTTTTTTCCAAGATCACCGGCGGCATGAGTATCAACCCGAAGAATTTGCCGCCTTATACCATCCCTTTCAAGAAGTCCCCCAAATTCATCTTTACATCCAATTACATCATCCCGGAAGATCCTTCGACCAGCCGCCGCTTGCTTTATACGGTGTTTTCGGATTGGTACCATGCCAAGATGGACGGGGACGAATACCAGGGAGAACATAAGATAATGGACGATTTTGGTGGTCGTACCCTGTTCGATGAAAAGTACACGGAGGCCGAATGGAACGAAGATATCAATTTCCTTGCTTTCTGTTTAAGATTTTATATGCAGACCACCACGGAAGAATGTGCCAGCGTTCCGGAAATGCAAAAGATCAACCCGCCTATGAGCAACGTGAAGCTGCGGCAGATTTTGACGCAGATTGATATGAATTTTATGGAATGGGCGGATACTTTCATTTGCGACCGACTTGGCGATAAAATCCCACGGGCCGAAATGTATGCGGATTTTTTGAACAACGGCGGAGCCCGCCGGGATCAATGGACTGCCCACCGCTTCAAAAAGAATTTAGATGCCTGGGTGAAATTCCGGGGCTATGTGCTCAATCCGGACAGCCACGCCAAGGACGGGCGTATCCTGGAAAAACTGCCAAATTCCAAGATATCGGTGGAATATTTCGTGATAGCAGAAACCCCGGATGCGAAAGTGTCCGATATGAAAATATAAAATGTCGATACAAACATATTTTGGGGATTGTCTTGAATTGATGCCAGCTATTGAAAATAAAAGCGTGGATATGATATTATGTGATTTGCCCTATGGAATTACAAAAAATCCGGAAGATAAAAGGATCCCCTTTGATTTATTATGGGAGCAATATACCCGGATAATAAAAGATACCGGTGTAATAGCCTTATTTGCTCAAGGTATCTTTTTTATTGATTTGGTATGCAGTAATCGCAAAATGTTTCGGTATGACTTGATTTGGGACAAGGTATTATCAAGCGGTTTTTTAAATGCTAACAGGATGCCATTGAGAAGGCACGAACATATCGCGATTTTCTACAAAAAAAAACCAACCTATAACCCACAAATGGTTATGGGGGATCCATCGCATATCAAGGGAAAAAAAAGATTTAATAAGCAAATTGTAAATAACAATTATTGCGATTTCAAACAGATAGAAGATAAATCCCTTTTCGATAGAGAGAAAAAATACCCGTCCTCTATTTTGTGCTTTCCCAAGCCCCATCCCAGCATAATGTATCATCCTACCGAAAAAAGCATAAAACTGAATGAGTGGCTAATTCGTACTTATACCAACGAAGGGGATACCGTAATGGATAATTGCATGGGAAGCGGTACTACAGGTATAGCCTGTATTAACACCAATCGGAATTTTATTGGCATGGAAAAAAATGCCGAACACTTTGGAAGTGCCATAACCAGGATAAACGAAGTATTAAGTAAAGTAATAACTATAAAACTATCAGAAGCATGGAAAAAGTAAAGAGTATCAATGTGATTGTGGTAGATGACCACATCGCCCTAAAAATGGGGCTATCCTACATTTTTGCCGGCACCGATGATATCACGCTGATCGGCAGCACCGATAACCTCCAGGACACGCTGCAGCTTTTATCGGACAACCCCCAAACGGATGTACTGATCCTTGATATCGAAATGCCCCAGGGCAACGGATTGAACGTTTTGCGGAAGGTAAAAACCATATATCCCCGATTAAGGGTACTGATGTATTCGATGCACCCGGATGAATTGTATGCACCGTACACCCTAAAATCCGGAGCGATGGGATATCTGAATAAATCGGCATCGATCAAGGAATTGCTGCACGCCGTCCGGACGGTGGCCGCCGGTGGGATATACATGAAAGAGAGCATAAGCGGAATGATGATCCGGCGAAATGGCCTGCGCCGGAAATTAATAAAAACCCTGTCTGTCCGCGAATTAGAGGTGATCAATTTACTGATGGGCGGAAAGCGTAATAAGGAAGCGGCGGATGAGCTGGGGATAAATGAAAAGACGGTAAGCACATATAAGGCCAGGGTATTAAAGAAACTCCGGGTAAAGAATATGGTGGAACTCATGGCACACAAAGAAAAAATAGATATTGTCAATTATGGGCGAGAATAAAGATATCGAACGATCCAAGGGAAACCTTTGGCTGATTATCGTAACCGGGAAAAGTAATACCGTACATCGCGAGGTGGAAGATTACCGCCATGCAAACAGGATCATCCGGCAGATGATTTTAGGGCCGAAGTGGAAGGAGCTGCCGGATCCGGAGGGCGTGCAGTTTTTCACTCCGGAAGATGTCGAAGCAAACAGCGTTACGCGGGGGAAAGTCTATCAAAATTTCGATGGCCAGCCGTATAAAGGCCGGTCTTTCGTGGCCTACCTCCTGGATGATTACGAAAGGTACAACTATCTAATAAAACACTTCAAATGACAAACGAAAGTACTTTGGAAAAAATCGCCCGCAGGACAGGCCGAAAACCAATATCCTGTAAATGCCAAAAATGTCAAGATCAATGCCGGCATACTGTATGCCTGGGTACACCGGAGGATATCGAAAAACTGATCCAGGCCGGATACATCGATAGGCTTATAAAAATTTATTGGGGAGCGGGAATGATTTTCGGGCACCTCTCATATCCGATCCTAATGATCCAAGCACAGGAAACGGATGACGGATGTACTTTTTTCCGGAATGGACTTTGTGAGCTTCACGATATAAATCTAAAGCCCACCGAGGGGCGGCTGTCCCATCATACCTTAAAGGTGGATAATTGGACTTTCAAAAAATCGATAGCTTGGAACGTGGCGAAGGAATGGATAGATCCGCATAATGCCGAAACGGTAAAACGCATTTTTGACGCATATAGAAGCCATAGTTAGCACTCTATATATTAAAACGGTTTATAAAAATCTTTGCCGGCGGTTTACCGTTCCCCGCCGGTTTTTTTATGTGTTTTTTTGTCAAAAAAGATATGAATTTCAATCGGTTATGCTTATATTTGATGAAGTAAAATATCTCCACTAACTCATAATAACTAATCCCCATCGATCATGAATTATTTTATCAAACTCAATCTGTTAAAAATAAAAAATGCTGCCGTTATGAGCATCACCGGAAAATCGGCCACAAAGAAGTGTCTGGTAATCCCGATAGAGGATGCCCATTTATTTCCCGGTGAAAAAGGTGTATATGTCGATCTGTCTGCCTGGGAAATGAGAGATCCCAAGGGGCAGGATACCCATTTGATCCGTCAAAGTCTGCCCAGAGAAATATACGAGGCTATGACCGAGGAAGAAAAGAGCACCATGCCAATCGTGGGATCCATCCGCCCCATATCGGCCAAGGAGCCGCCGGTGGCCGGACACATCAATGCGGAAGATATCCAGGATGAGGATCTGCCGTTTTAATACACAGTTACCACAATTCAAAAGCCGCTTTTTCAAGCGGCTTTTTTCGGGGCCGGGGATAAAATGTTATTCTCTGTTTTATAAAAACTATGCAAAAAAAGTGTGGTAATTGTGGTAATCCATATAAAACCCTTATTTATGGCTTTATACCCCGTTTTTTTACCACAAACGTCTAAAATATTATTGTGGTAAAGTGTGGTAAAATTGTAACCGAATATTTTAACTATTTTGTAATCGGTTAGTTTTCAATGGTTACAATTTTGACACAAACTATCCACAAATGAAAAGCGACAATTTGTAACCTTGTAACACATTGATATACTGATGATTATTTTTAATAATGATGTGCGGGCCACAAAACCACACTTTTTTCGGGGAAAAACGAGGCGGAAAAACAAGAAACAAGAAAATAAAATTATCAAAATAATTTTCGTTTTAGTCTTTAAATGAGTATCTTGCGCCATATATAGAGTGTCAAAGACAACCCAAACCTAAAAACTTAATTGTCGATGACCACACGAATAGAAGTCCCGGAATACATCCGCCGGTGGATGTTGGTTACATTCAAAAAAGAAGATGATAATGTGCTGATTTTTGGCGAGAATGATGATATATACCACATCATCGCCGATGTGCTGGCTCGCCGGCCCGAAAATGCGCCGATGATAGACCGGGGAAACCTGGAATTTCGTTTGCCTAAACCTCGGTACGGCAAAAATCCCAGGGATTATAACTACATATCGCCCAAGGGCACCCGGTATATCCTTAAAAGGCTCAAGAGCCTGTTTTATATCGCCGCACATGAATTTATCTACCAAAAGGAAAAGACCGGTAAATGCACCATCCAGGAGGCTGTTATGCTCTTTATGATCCATTACGACCTGGACGGTACGATTACCGAGGATGCAATTATCAAGGATTTTCAACGCTGGCGGAAAAAATTTTGCCGCACCAGGAATGTCAATAATTTAACATAAATATCTTGCCCCCCACGCGGTCATTTTTTCCGCGTTTTGTCCTGCGATTGTCTTTATTTTATCCTTTTTTATGTTTTCTCTGATATTCAATTACTTACAAATTGTCCTTTGTGCCCCGGATATTCCGGGGCTTTTTTGTGTCGTAACCGGAGAAAACCAAAACCCGGTAAAAGATGATTATGGGAATTATCGGAGGTGTCGCAAAGGTGCGCGTGATCAAGACCGCCCAGGTGGAATACATTTTGCCGCTTGAGGATGGTATGTGTGAAATGAAGCTGGTGGACGGGGCCGAATTTGTACCGTGGCCTTATGTCGATTTTACGCCAAGTTATGAGTATTCCAAGGAGAAAACCGCCGGCGGATCCTTATGGGAACACCGTATTACCGGACAGATATCGCCGGTATCCGCCGAAAAGGAGGCGTTTGTGGACTCCTGGGCCGGGCAGGACTTTATCGCCCTGGTGGATCTGAAAACGGGCGGAACGAAAGTAATGGGCAGTCTGGCCGTAAGCTGCACCGTGGAAGAAGGGGCCGAAGTATCCGCCGGTATCGAAACCAACGCTTTGACTATTGATCTGGTATGGCTATCCCCCCAGCGTGCCCGGAGCCTTAAAACCGTCCTTTGACCACCTTAACCGGCTGGGTTTCTTTGCTGAAAAAAAGAAAATGGAGGGAAACCTACGCATTTATGGGGATATCGGATACGATTGGTATGACGGTGTGGAAAACACGGCCAATGCTTTAGTGGCCAAAATCGAGGAATTGAGTGCCGAAAGCTCCGAAATAGTCGTACACATCAACTCGGTAGGCGGTGATATCTATGACGGCCTTCCGATTTTCAACGCTTTAAAACATTGCGGGATACCCGTTCATACCGTTGTGGACGGATGCGCAATGTCGATGGCGGGTATCATCTTCCAGGCCGGTACCCGGCGAAGTATGTGCAGATCTTCCGTGCTGCACATCCATGCTCCCGAAGGATTTGCATACGGTAATGCCGTTACGTTGCGCCAGGCCGCCGATGAATTGGATGCCTGGGCCACGCCACTCATCGCGGCCATCGCCGCCAAATGCGGCAAACCGGCGGACGAAGTGCGGGCCCTTTGGTTTGACGGCAAGGATCATTATTTCAATCCGGACGAAGCCTTGGCCGCCGGGCTGATAGATGATGTGTACGATGCCGATGCACAATTTCCGGAAGGTATCGCCCCCGAAAATATTTCCAATATGGCCGCCCGCGATATCCGGGATATATACGCCCGCGCCTACAACAAGCAGGGAAAAGGCCAGCGATTGTTCGGCCTTATCCCCATCAAGAACTCAAAACCCAAAACCCCAAAAAACGATATGGATACGAAAAAATTATGCGCCAAGCTCGGCCTAAAACCGGGTGCCAG
Source organism: uncultured Flavobacteriales bacterium (assembly GCA_938023515.1). Classification (GTDB taxonomy): domain Bacteria; phylum Bacteroidota; class Bacteroidia; order Flavobacteriales; family UBA1820; genus Merdimorpha. Next base: position 3,851 of record CALJDR010000052.1, on the reverse strand, counting down.
CGAAAAGGAGATTATGGATGCCATCGGCAGACTGAAAACCCCCAAAAACGAAGCGGGATCCGGCGAGGAAACCAAGCCCGAAGAAGAAAAAGAGGTGGAACAGCAAGTGGAAGAAGCCCAGCAGACCGCCGAAGAAGCGCAGACCACGGCGGAAGAGGCCCAGCAGACCGCCGATGAAACCCAGGAAGAGTTAGAAGAACTCAAGGAAAAGGTGGAAACGCTGGAGCAGGAAAAGGAAGCACTTACCGAGGAGCTCGCCGCCTATAAAAACAAGTCCAACCGTGGCGGCGGTGCGCCGGCCCGCTCGGATTTCAGCAATACGGCCCGAAAAGTAAAAGACGAATGGGGATATCTCAAGGGTAACATCTTCGATTAACCCACACCAAACCATTAAAACCTAAAAACTTATAACAAAATGGCAGATAGCACAAAAATCAACATTAAACGGGTGGAGGAGCTGATGCTCAATTTCCATCTGACCAGATACCCCGACCTCCTGCAGAAGTACCGCGACAGTCGTAAGCTGCGCGATATCTTCCCGACCGTAACGGCCATCAAGGACAAAGTGGTGTTTACCGAAATGGAGGTGGGCGAGGTGGCCCAGGCTTATCAAGCGAAGTGGACACCCAAGGGGGATCTTAACCTGGTGCCGGAAGAATACCAGGTGCGTTACATGAAGGTGGATAAAACCATCGATCCGAACAGTCTGCGGCAGACCTATATGGCCGATGCCATCCCTGGGGCCAAGTCGGTCGAGCATGAAGTAGTCCGCAAGTTTTACGGCAGCATCATGGAACGCGCTGGCCGCGATACGGATAATGCCCTGGTAAACGGCAAATATGTCGCTCCGACCGAAGGCACCGCCGGCGGATCCCTGCAGATGGTGGACGGACTCAAGGAAGTAATCAAGGGCTTTGTAACTAAAAAGCAGATCACGCCTTTCACTATGTCCGCCGATATGGACGATACCAACGCCTGCCTGATCGTGCGCGAACTGTGGGAACAAATCCCGGAGGCGTTCCGGTACAATATCGATTTGAAGTGCTATATGTTCGACAGCACTTGGGATAAGTACACGCAGAGCTATGATGCCAACTACGGCACCATCCGCGACTTTTCCGAAGAAAAACGCCACTTTGTCCGTAACACGGACTGCGAGATCGTCCGCATACCTTACGGCGGAGCCTCGGATATGGTGGTATTCACGATAGACAAAAACATCCGATTGATCGATAACGATCCTAACGATGCCTTCAATTTCGAGGTGGAAAAGGAAAAGCGCATGATCAATTACATGATGGATTGGGCCGCCGGTATCGGTTTCGTTATCGTGGGCGAAGCCGAAAACCCGGAAAATCAATACGTGTGGTGCAACAATTTCGATTACATCAAGGCATCGATCCCCGGTGCGTAATCGAGGCTAACCATTAAAACCGAAAACGAAATGGCAGATCTTACCAACATAAGCCGTCCCCCGATCCGCAACATCGGCGGGGGCGGCAATATCAAAAACGAACTGATCCTGGTACAGAGCGGGGACTATGTTACCCCGCTTCCCCCCGTGGATGAAAATACCGGAACGATCACCGACAATATCCAAATGTTGCCGGGAAAACTGATGCACAGCATTTACGTTACCGAACGCACGCTGAAACCCGCCTTTAGCCGCCAAGAAGGATCTAACTTGGACTGTTACGGCTACCAGGTGAGCGTGGAAGGTTTCCATCCCGGTCTTGAGGCCGCGATATTGAACTTCCTGCGGCTTCACGGCGATTTCCGGGGACTCTTGATCTTCCGGAGCATCAAGGCGGACGGTACCGAAGTGAGATATCTGATCGGCGAAAGCTATAACCCGGTGAGCATATCGGCGGCTGAATTTTCCTGGGGTGCCCAGGCGAACGAGGACAAAGGTACGAAGATCACCATCGGCGGACTGCAGAACGATCCGATCAAGATTTACGAGGGTACCCTGTTCCTGCAGGCAGATGTAAAAGTCCCGGCGGATGCCACGGCCATCGCCTACGCCGGCGAGGGCAAATACATCCTTACTCCGGGGGCTTCGGCCTCGGCTACCATCGCCAATATCACCGGTATGACGCATGGCCAGGTGATTTTCATCGAGGGAGCCGGCGGCGAATACCCTGCCAAGATCGCGGCGGATGAAGTCTTTATCCTAAAAGACTCGGCTGATTTTGAAGCGACTTCCGGCGCGTGGATCACGCTGAAAGCCTTTGCCGCCGGTGCCGGTAAGATGCAGTTTATCGAGCAGGCACGCGGATAAAACACACCCAAACCTAAATACGTGTGAGCTCCTGCCCATCTGTCCCGTAAGACGGTAAGCAGGAGCTTTTAATTAAAATGAAAGATATGGACGAACTGATCAAATGGTTACAAGATGTAGGCCCGAATGCCGGTACCTACCCGGACGAACTATATAAAACCGGTGTGGAGCTGTGCGAGAAGTACAGCAAGAACCAGGCGGTAAAAGCCACTTTCCGGGTGATCCGCCCTACGCCGTTGCATAAGAAACTCCTGCGCAATACGCTCAAGAGCACCGCCGAACTCCTGGAAAGGAAAGAGGCCGCCGGCAAAAAAAAAGCGGACAGGATCCTGCCGACCGAAAAGACGAAACCCAAAACCCCGGCAAAGAAACCGGCGAAGTCAAAAAAGACGGTTTCCCGAAAGCCTACGCAGTCCGGGAAGAACGCGAAGGGTACACAAAAGTAGATTGGGCCTTACTGCCCGATGATTTAAAAAGCCTGGCGGTGAGCAAGGGCAAGCTGTTTTCTATGGCTGCCAGGGCTCACCGCTTGCTTTTACAGTACAATTTCGGGCGTGATCCCGAAAAAATATCCGACACGCTGAAAGCGGAAAATGTGAAGCTGGCCCGGACGGTGGTGGATAATATGGATGAAATATCGCTGATATACCGCGAGCTTGACCATTTCAAGGCTACCGGTCATATCCTGGGATCCCATCCCGTTTTCAAGCGAAAGGCCGCGCAAAAGACGGCGGACGGTATGAGCGATGCCGAACTGTTAAAGGCCAACAAAAACCTGCCAGCAAACATTATAAAATACCGGAAAACGCGGATCCCGTCCGCCCCGGACGAAACACACCGCGCCCGCCTTGAGGCCAAAGCCCAGGAGTGGGAACGCCGTTTGGAAGCGGTGCGCGAGGAAATAAAAAAACGAAATATCTGATATGGCAACAAATATAAGCGTAACGGAGGCCGAAAAGCGCGAAACCCTATCCCGATTGATGCGGGCCTACGTAAGCGATGATATCATCCTATCCGACAAAGAAAAGGAACTTTACGCCCGCCTGGTGGCCGCCGATGAAGCGGTAAAGGATTACGGGTACCCCACCACCACGGCGCGGGCCGAATACCTGGCCGATAAATTCGGCGTATCGATGGCTACCGCCCGCCGGGATCTGCAAATGGCGGCGGAGCTTTTCAATAACCTTGAACCTTTCGATCCGTCCACCTGTGCCCGCGTGATCATGCACCAGGTGGATAAATTCCTGGCTCTATGCGAGGGTACCGGTGATATGCGCAGCGCGGCGGCCTTTATGAAAATCAAGGCTTCGGTAATGACCGATTTTGTTTTGTCGAAACCGGTGGATCCCTCCCTTTTCCAGCAGAATAATTATACGTTCGTTATCAATGGCCGGATGAAGGGAATGGCCGATGCCATCACTCCGGAGCGCGTGGAGAGCAAACTGCGGGAAATGAATTTGGGCCTAACCGAAAAAGAAATATTGAGCCTGGTGGAAGAAGTACCCTACGAGCCGGCTGGGGACTGTCTCTTATACACATCTCCGAGCCCACGAGACTCGACGTCATCTCG
>CALJDR010000051.1 GCA_938023515.1 uncultured Flavobacteriales bacterium | reverse complement strand
GGGACACTCCCGTAATAGAGGTGGGTAATCTTCCTCCCAAAATCCGATGGCCCGTATACCGTTCTTTTCCACGAAATCCGCTTCGGCCTTTATCTCGCTCGTAGCCATCCGGGAGGTGATCGTGGTTATCGCGCTTCTTTTCAGCCCCCAGCGGGCCAGTACGGCTGGCGGGGCGGCGAAAACTTCGGCCAGTCCGCCCGCCTGGGCGATGAGTTTCCCGGTCTGACGGTGCGAAACGCCTTCCGCCCGGTAAAGGATGAGTATGTCCTCAAGTTCCTGACGGGTCATGCGGTCATTTTTTTACCGTTTTGGGCATACGGTACAGCGTGACGACTCCTTCGGGCGAGGTCGTCACAATACCCAGCCGCCCGTCGCGGCCGAAATCTTCCGCCGTGAAATCTTTTTCCGCCTGTACGGGAAATCCCTGAAGTTTTTCCCCCGAAGGGTTTATCCCGTAGACCTTCCCATCCGATATCCGGTACACCAGCGCGTCGTCCGCTGCTACATACACCACGGCGGAAAGGGGGGAATGCTCTGTTTTTATCTTGCGCATGGATCCGGCTTTGAGATAGCTTATCTCGTTGGTCGATGCCACGACGGCTTTCGGTTTGTCCGGGGTTATCTTTTTGGCCCGTGCCACTTTTTCGGCCGTGGTCACGTAATTGCCCAAGCGGTCGATCACGTGGAATTTATTCCCCGTCCAAAAAGCCATTTGGTAGCGTTTGTTGTCGTACAGGTCGCATACGACGATGGGCGAGGTGATGGGTGCGCCCAATTTCTTTTTCCAGAAAAGGGACCCCTTGTCGGAGATTAGGTAAATAGTCCCTGCGGCATCCTGTATCAATACGTCGTACCGGCCGTTGCGGTGGTTCGGGAATGCCATCGGGGAGGTAGCTGGTGCGCTTTCCAGAGCGTATGACCATTCCTTGACGGCCTGCCGGGGGGCGCTTTCGTCCCAGGACAGGCGGATGTTGAGAAATGCCGTCCCGCTGGTAGCACTCACCTGCAGGAAATTGTACCGGAGGTTTTTGAATTTGGAGGCATTGTCCCGCACGTATTTTTCCACAGCGGTCAGCGGCTTTCCCAGCCGTCGTTTTTCCTTGACCTTTTCCGTAATTTCGGCGCTCCATAGGTCTCCCCGCACCAGTACCAGCATGTTGGTGTTGGTGGCCAATAGATTCTTTTGTTCTGCGTAAGGCAGTATGGAGGTCAGGGTCGTGCCCGAGAGGATGTCTTCTATCGTCTTGCGGATACCTTCTTGTGAAGGGGCGAATACAGCCGCTCCGTTCACTACGGCTCCGAAAGAGACCCCTTCCTTTCCTGCCGCCCGGGTAACGAGGTCCCGGAAGATGGTTTTCTGCCCGATGGGGACGATCGCATGACCCTTGTACGGATCGGGCCGCACGACCGACGAATCCGTTATTTTTTCCAACGCTTTTGCAGCCGCATCGGGGTCTTTGATCCCGATCACGATCGTTTCTTCAGGGCTCCCTGCGGCATGGACTACCGCCAATCCCGTTCCGGCCCACGGCAGGAAGAAACTACGGAAATCGCCCCCGAAAAGTTTGTTGTATTTCTGGGCGGCATTGTTGTACAGGTGGAACTGCGAAGATGCTTTCAGATAGCGGGTATAGTCGGAAAAGTACGTGTTCCAGTCCGAAATGCCCAAATACGTATATTGAATGGCATCCGAAGGGATATACGCGTCGAGCGAGATATTCTTTACTTTCTGTCCGGCCAGTACCGAGGCCAGCGCCGCCGTCGAATCTCCTGTACAGAACAAGCCTTCTCCCCGCAGAGTGGTGCTGTCGGTCCGTATTTCGAGGGCAGCCCAAGGGGCCAGTTCCCCGGCGATACCGGGGTCGATGCCCAGGTTTTTGGCGGCGTAATCGGCTATCTCCGGGAAACGGAGTGCGACCGTCGCTTTTTTGCCGGACAAGAGGATAGGATAGGACTTGACGAAGGACGGGTCGGATTCCAGGGAAACGCCTCCGGCCTGCTGCAGGATGGACTGTTCCAGGTACAGGCGGTTGTCCGAGAGGACAAGATACCCTCCGGCCGTATAGTAAGAATAAGTGCCCGAAGGGGTTTTGACAGTTATGATATCGGTTTTTTCATACCGGTCGGTATTCGCCAGAGTATCCGCACCGAACGCATTCTTCGGGGAATCTTTCCCGGTCTTCGAAACGAACAGCAGCGAAATGCTTTTCGCCCCCACTTTCGATCCGGCGATGGTCATCGGGCGTTTCAGGACACCATCCCCGCCCAGTTTCCGCATCATCCGGATACCGTTATTCAGCGCTTTCCGCAATCCCAGCGAATCGAAGGCCGACAGGTATTGCGACGTTTCGATATCGCCGGCGAAAGAGGCCGGATCGTTTATCCGGGCCACCATCATCGAGCCGACGGGAACGGCGTTCAAGGAAGCTTCCCGGGCTGTCTTATGGTCCGGTGTACAGGAAAACAGGACAGTTATCCAAGATAAAGCGGCTACAGCGGCGCAAAATCGGAAAGGGCGTTTTTTCAGCATGCCTATCACCAGTTTTTACAATTGTTTCGTTTCTACAAAAGTACGCAAATCCGCTTGGGCCCGCAAGGTGCGCGTCAGTCGTTTTCGTAGGACTCCTTGAATAGATATCGGTCCACCGAAAAACGTCCGGGCCCCAGGATGAGCACCAGTACATAAAATCCCAGATAGAGGACAGCCAGCTCTTTTACCCCGAAGGTATCGCCCCCGTGCACCACGAATATGGCTACGCACATATTGAAGATCAGCGGCAGGACGGCCAGGCGGGTCAGGGCGCCGGCAATGATAAACAGCGAGCAGACTCCCTCGGCCAGAATGGCCAGGATCAGCGACAGTTGGCTCCCGATACCCAATGGATCCGGGAAAGTCATCGACAGGGCCGGATATCCCTCGATCTTGGGGATCGCATGGGTGAGCATCATCGCCCCGATGAATATGCGGAGCAGCAGGGCTACCCAGCCGTAAGCTTTGGCCGGAATCGGCGCGCCAATGAACAGGAATTTTTTCATAACAGGAAGGTTTTTTGGGTTTTATCGTTCAGTGATCTTTTGTTTTTCAGTTCTTTCCGAAATCCAGGCCCGTTTGCGGCTCCAGCAGCCGGAAACTCTGCCGGTGCAGGGGGGTCGGCCCGTACAGGGAAATGGCTTTGCGGTGCTCGCCGGTAGGATATCCTTTGTTCTTTGCCCAACCGTACTCCGGGTATTTCCCGGCCAATTCTTCCATCAGGTGGTCCCTCTCGGTCTTGGCTATCACAGAGGCGGCGGCAATGCAGTAATACGTGGCGTCCCCTTTGACTACGCATTTGTAGGGGATATTTCGATGGGCCCGGAAGCGGTTCCCGTCTACCAGCAGCAGTTCCGGGATGCAGGATAGTTTGTCTACGCTTTGCTGCATGGCCTCCACAGCAGCCCAGAGGATATTGATCTCGTCGATCCGTTCAGGGGCGATGTGGGTGAATGCCCACGAGACCGCATTTTGCTCGATATCCTTGCGGAGGATTTCCCGCTGGCGGGCAGAAAGTTGCTTGGAATCGTTCAGGTTTCCATTATGGTAATCCGCGGGCAAAATGACAGCAGCAGCCGTTACCGGGCCGGCCAGGCAGCCCCGTCCCGCTTCATCTGCTCCGGCCACTGTCAGAGCGAGGTCTTCCCAATGTTTTAACGACATGATCGTTCGTTTGTTTATACAAATGTATATATTTGTACAGGATTAATTTGCAAAATCTTTCATCGGAAAGAATAAAACATTTGGAGAAAATCGTCGCCGGGACCGAGGATGAAATCTTTCCGCGGAGTTTGGTTTTTCCGGTAAGGCGATATCTAAAAACTCGAAGAATGACGACAAAACATAAGCTATTCTGTTTGCTTGCGGTGCTGATTTGTACGGCGGGTTATGCACAGGAAAAAAGCGTACTGAAAGTACGGGTTGTAGGCGCTCAATCCGGTGATAGGATTACTTTGGCCGAGGTGGGCGCCGACAACAAGCTCATCCAGGATACGGCGGCCCTGTTTACCGGCGCGGCGGATACAGTGCGATTCGTTACCGACCGTACCGACCGGATGCTTCGCCTTCTTTTTACTTCGGCTGCCGGAAGGACCGGACAGCTGATGATCTTTCCCGAAAGCGGGGAAGAATATACCGTGGATGCCCGCAATGGAGATATGGCTACTGCCCGGATATGGGGAGGGTTGTATAACACCGATGAGGGTATGAAAGAAATAGCCGCGATTGAGCATCGCCGGGACAGTCTTTCGAAAAAAATCATGGAATTGACCCAGGCTGGCCGGCAGGAGGAAGCTGAAGCGGAAATCAAAGTATTGACAGGGATATATAAGAACCTCGTTTCCGCCAAAGAGCGTTTTATCGTTTACCACCCTAACAGCGGGTATTCCGCCTATCTGGTGAGCGATCTGATGAAATCAATCCCTCAGCTTACTACTTTGGACCGGGTGCAGAGGCTCTACAATAGTCTGAACGGCGGAGCGCGCAATACCTATTCCGGCAATAAAGCCAATGAAGAGATATATCTTCTGATCGCATCATCCGAAGGGGCTGCCGTACCCCGTTTTACCTTGACGTCCACCGAAGAGGAGTTGGTATCCCCTTCGCATTTCCGGGGGAAATGGGTCGTTCTCGATTTTTGGGCTTCCTGGTGCATGCCTTGCCGGATGAGCAATCCGGAACTGGTCCGGTTGTATGAGAAATACCACGATCGGGGCTTGGAGGTCATAGGGATCGCCTGCTGGGACCGGGAGGATGCCTGGAAAAAAGCTATCGAAGATGATAAACTGCCGTGGATACAGCTCAATGCCAGCGAAAAGATCGAAGGGCAGGAAGACGTGATTAAAACTTTTGTCATCACAGGAGTGCCTACATCTATTTTAGTAGATCCGGAAGGAAAGATCGTATACCGGGGACATCCCAGTGAATTGCATGAAAAATTAGCCGAGATTTTTCCGGAATAAACCCTCGACCGGAATTATCTTTGCATAGATATAAACGACAAAAACTTCAGATATGAAAAAATTCTTCAAATGGTTTGCCGTCGCATTCCTGCTGCTGTGTTTGTTTTTTTCCTGCACACAAGTGCGCAAAAATGTGATATCCGGACAAATAGAAGGGCTTAATGCGGGAGACAAGGTCGTCCTGGCTTCCTGGCACGCTTCCAAAACCCTGTGGGTGGCGGACGATTCGGTCACGGTCAAAAAACCGGGCGAATTTACCATCAAAACCTCCGACAAAGGCGAAATGCTCCGTTTGTTCCTCGTTCCCCAGGGTGATACGGTCGATGTAGCCGACGTACGGACCCCTTCGCTGAAACTTTTTGCCGAAGGGCTCGGGAAATATACGGTCACCGGTACAGTTGCCGATTTTCCGAAGGCGAAGATCGTCGGCGGCGTATACGAATATCCTGAGGTAAAACAGATCGATTCCCTGAACATCCTTCGCGAAAGTCTCCGCCAGGAGGCCTCTACGATGGACCGCATGGATACATCGTCCGTCAACCGCCTGAACAAACGTTGGGAAGAAGTATCAAACAATATCCTGGCCGCCCAGCAGGCCGTGGTGAAAAAATATCCCGACAATAATTTTGCCGCCTGGGTACTGTCCGACCTCGGATTTTCGTATGATGCGGAGGAAATAGACCTCGTGGACAGCCTTTACCAAGGGCTTGCCGACAAGGTGAAAAGCTGTTTATACGGCCGCAATATCAAGAAACGGGTGGAGAACGTCCGCAGTTCGGCTCAGGGAGGTACGGCAGCCGATTTTACCCTCACCTCTATCGCGGGAGATACGATCCGTCTGTCCGACATGAAAGGCAAATGGGTGGTAGTCGATTTCTGGGCCTCGTGGTGCAAGCCGTGCCGTATGTACAACCCTCATATGATGGAGCTTTATAAGAAATACCATCCGGCCGGGCTGGAAGTAATCGGCGTGGCCGCTTGGGATGCCGATGCCGATTGGCGCAAAGCGATCGAGGAGGATGGCCTGCCCTGGATCAATGTCAATTCCGGCGAAAAGGTAAAGGGACAGGACAATGTTTCCGAGACGTATGCCATTACATCCATACCGACGACTTTGCTGATCGATCCGGATGGGAAGATCGTATACCGCGGGCATCCGTCCGAAATAGAGGATGCGCTTAAGAACGCTTTTCCTGGGGTAAAATAGATAAAACGGAAGGAGATATGAGTACGGGGGCATTATGCCCCCGTATTTTTTATAAAAACAGGTGTTTCTTCAGATTTTAAAATTTAAAAAATATTTTAACAGCAGGTCTTTATTTTCTTTGTCCATTGTTTGGGGGGTAGTCAGGAATTGATAGATATAGTTGTCGCGGATAGGATCCTTGAATGGGGTTATTCCCGGAATGGGTTGTTTTTCAAAACTTATGTTCACCGGGGCTTTCCCCAGTAATTTCGACAGCTCTTTAATATGACGGGCCGACCGTTCACTGCGATTGTATTGGTCGGTTGTGATGAACAAGGTCGGTTTATTGTACATGACAGCAAATGATACTGAGGCACTCCCGTGCAGGAACACGGCTTCTGCATGTTGGACGAGTTCGATGCTCCGGTATTTCATTATTTTCCGGCCGCCGAACACTTTATCGGGATAATCGGATTTTGGGTGCGCGGCGATGATCACATGTTGCCCGGTCGCTTGTTCATACCGGGCAAAAAAATCCCGCAGGGTTTTGTAATAATCATTTGCGTATTGACTTAGATCTTCTCCTAATATTAATTTTGCATCTGGGTGGAGAGGAAAAAATTCATCTAAGAAGACGGTGTACGGTACTGTGGGAAGATCGGAAGATCGGGGTTTGCCGCTTGTTTTTAAGTAGAGGTCCCAGTCCGGGTGATTAAGGACCAGCTCTGCGCGGGGATTGCGGTCGGTGGTTATCAGGTGTGGATATGCCGTTATGTGGCACCGGCGGAAATAAAAGCGCATGGCAGCGGTGGAAAGCCGGTTTTTGATGCTTTTCAGGACGCGTTTAGGGGTCAGTTCTTTTAATTTTTGAGAAAAAGGGGCATTTATTATCGCCGTACTGTACATCCACATCCGGATTAATTGGATGTGATGGTTATTGATCGTCTTAAAGAATTTACGGTTTTTCCACAATTCGAAAACTTCGCCGACAAAGATAATATTGGATGTATCCGTCTGATTTAATTTATCTTCCAGTTCTTTATGATTTCCGATCACAGAAACATAAGGTTCTTCCAGGGTGTCGGCCAAACTAAAATTCCTGTGAATGATCCGGGAACAATCCCAAAATTGTACATTGAACCCTCCGGCGCGTAATTCATCTATGTAAAAGATTTGTTTGCGGCGGGGAGTTAGAGGTTCATGATCTATTATTACGATATCCTTCATGCGGTGTATGGCTATATACGACAGGGCAAAGATAACATTTTGCCGGTATCCAGAGTGCGGCCTTAGCCGTTTTACGATCTGCGGAGCCTGGACGTAATCAGACGGGCAAAGCGAAATGTTATGTCCCGCATGCCTTTTACCGAAACATACATGAAGGCGAAAGATATTATTCCGGTCATTCCAAAGATCAGCAGGGCATATTTTATCCATTGCCAATAGCTTTCGGAAGGGTCTATCGGAATAAAACCTTTGAGATAATAAGTGGCCCCAATGGTAAACAAGAATATCAGATAGTTCAGAGCTATTTTGGGGATATAGTTCATAATGGACTGTTTAAATCCATCCCGGAACAGGAAATATGGTTTCCAGACCATTACGATACATATCAGGGAAACGGTGCTCCCCAACAGCACCCCGTTCAACCCCAGGAATATACCTCCTGCGATGGAGAGGGATATGTTGATCGCGGCTTCCGTCAGAGGGGCCCAGACGTCATAAAACAAGCCGTGTGCATAAATAAATGATTCGTTTGCGATGCGGGTGATCCGAATGAACAGGTTGATCAGAATAATGACCAGTGTAATGTTCGGCAGGATATAATTTTTTCCTATCCAGAGGCTGATGAACGGGTCGATGAGGTGGTATATGGAAATGACGACTACGATGGCAATAAAATAATAGAGGGCAGTGAGCTCCCAATACACCTTATGAGTGCGGTCTTTGTCATTCTGAGCTACCAGATGCCCCACCCCTGCCTGCACACTGCCTATGATCTGGGTGATCAAAAGGAAAACCTTTTCTATTATCAATGAATAGTTGGTGTAATAGGCCACCATTTTTAGGGAAGTATAGGCGTAGATCAGTACTGGGGACAAATTATACAACGCTGTCCCTGCAAGTCGATGGACAAACAGCTGTTTGGTGTATTTTACGACTTCGGGAAATTGTCTGAACAAACTCTTTCCTTCCCGGACGCTGGATTTGAGCCAAGGGTATGTTTTGGCTATTCGGCGGTTGAGGATAATACTGTAGATCACGGAAAAGGTCATTTCCATGGCCACCCACACATAGAGGTTGCTGGTATAGTAGGCCAGTCCCGTCTGTATTAATAGCCTTAGAATATTGGCGCTTTGAATATATGTGGTAACTACGTATTGCTTTTGGTCGGCGCCGAGCAGTAGTTGACGGTAATTGGCAAAATAACTTAGCAGCGATGAGCCTAAAAAAGAATAATATGCAAAAAATATGACCCCCATAGGGATCGATGTTCTGGAAAAGATAAGAGGCAGAAAGCAGGATACGATCACGGCAATCCCCAGGACAGCCAATCCTATCCGGTTGTAGATATAGCCAAATACAGAAATGATTTGGTTTATTTTAGCCGTATCCCTTTCGAATAGAGGTTTGTATAGCATATAGCCTATGGCCGCGCCCACACCCATTTCCGCCAGGTTCATCAGGCCAAGCATATTGGACAGGGTGGTGGTCAGCCCGACAAAATCTTTGCCCAGTATTTCAAGGAATGCCCTGCGCGAAATAAAGGTAACACCAAGCACTAAGGCGTAAAAAATGAGATTTGTACGCGCATTTAAGAAGCTTTTTTTTACCCTTGATTCCATTTTACTTCAGGTTGGCTCTGGTAGTTACCGGCGGCTTATTTGTCGTTTGAATTTCCACAGCCCTAAGAATAGGTTTGGGCTGAGCATGAACAAACGGAAAATAAACCGGGTTTTGAAATTTTCGCTCCGGTAAAACGGATTGATACCTTTGGAGACTATTTCCCAGTTAATCAAATTGTTGCGCGTATCCCGTAAAAAAACGGGATCATAATGGTCAAAAGTGTCCAGATATAACCGGACGGTACCATACAGCGTCCGGAACGACAAATAATTCAGGGCATGGGCGTTTTGGGCTTGCAGACCCGATGTCCGGAAATAATCCAATGTCAGCTTCATTGCTTTTTGCCGGTCGAAAATATTCCGGGAATTCCTTTTGCGTGTGATGGATTGACTATTGAAATAATAGTGGTAAAGACATTCCGGAATGTGTTCATAGTGTTTGGTATATGTCCCGAGTATCATGTTAAACGGGATGTCCTCATAAAACATCTTTTCGGGGAAATACAGTTTATGTTGTATAATGAGGTCCTTTTTTATAATCTTTGCCCAAGCCGTTTTTATCGACAGTGCCAATTCTCCCCGAAACGAATCCTGTACAGGGCCGCATAAATGGCTTTTGTCGTTCACTTTGCAATCGAGGACCTCTCCGCGTTCATTGATGATATCCCGGTCACATGAAACGACGTCGGCGCCTGTTTCCAAAGCTTTTTTATACATTTTTTCATACATCTCCAAATCGACCCAATCGTCGCTGTCCACGAAGGAAATGAATTCCCCGCGGGCAATCTCCATTCCTCGGTTCCGGGCGCCTCCTAAGCAAACGTTTTCTTTTAAGTCAACCACACGTATGTTATTGTATCGCGATTCGTACTCCCGTAATATTTTTATGCCGTTATCCGGCGAGGCATCGTTGACACAGATGATCTCGATGTTTTCCATAGTCTGGCCCACAAGGGAATCAAGGCATCTGGGCAGTAGCTTTTCGACATTATAGCATGGAACGATAACTGATATTTTGATTTCTTGCATGGCTTTGAATACGGGAAAAACGACCGTATAATCCATACAATGAAAATACTATATCAGAATATCAGGGTAGCGATGCTATGCAAATCTAATTTTCTCTATTCCTGATATTTAAAAATCCTCTAATTTAATACTAAATAATATCGTCAAAAACGGTCATTTATTACGGATTTCAATAAATCGACCCACTTTTGACCGATATTATCTATCGTAAAGCGTTTGCAGCTTTTTATACCGTTCGTAGCCATCCTGGCGCATTCCATAGGATTGTCCATCAAAAACCGGACCTTTTCAATAAATGATTTGAGATGGCCGTTGGGAGTGATAAAACCTTCTTTTCCATCGGTTATCATGTCATAGACAGCGGAAAAACTATTCATTACCACAGGGACGCATCCTTTTTGGAGGGCTTCTCCGATGGTCATCGGCCACCCCTCATAAGCGGATGTCATCAGGAAAATAGAGGCTCGGGTGTAATAAAGCTCCGGATTTTTACGCCCTTCGAACGTTATGCGCTCCAGGCGCATATCGGCAGCCATTTTTTTGTACAATCCTGCGTCGGGGCCGTCGCCCACAATCCGGAGGTTCCATTCGGGATATTCATCCTGAATCTTTCTCCAGGTTCTCAGGATTAGTGATATGCGTTTGGATTGTTCTTCCAGCCGCGATACGACAAGAATGGTCTTCTCTTTCTGTTGAAACTCCTGTGAGGTTATTTCTTGTTCGAATGACAAAGCATTCCCTATGGCCTGGGAATGGGAAGAATCCTTTAAACGGTATATTTTCCGGAACGGCTCAATGTAGGAGGGCGACAGGAGAAGAAAAAGATTTGAAAGCAGATAAGCATCCTGGAATTCTTTCATCCGTTGCCTCCTGCGGTAATTTTTGTACACAGGAAAGCTTAGGAATTTGATAAGTCCGGTTATTTTGCGCCGGATAGATTGGGATTTTATTTCCCCGATCACCTGACTCCATAGGGGGGCAACATCATACCCCGGGACATTATGCAAGGCAGAAACGATTTTGCATTTGGTGCCTTCGGTCGCCTGCTTGAGTATAGAACTGAACAGATACCCTTCATTGCATATGAGGGCGTCTATGTCGAATTGTCTTATAATCCCTCCGATATTTTCTGCGGTCAGCTTCCCCAATGGTATCTCCGTGATACGTTTATCTGCCGTCGTGATATTCTTGTATGTGGTAAATACCTGGATGCCCTCGGTAGAGGCCAGATAATTGCTGATCAGAAAGGTAGTACGGGATGTCCCGTTCTCTCGAACGTCTATATCCCTTTGTGAAACCATCAGGATTTTCATGCCTTTTTTAATAGATCTTCCAATTCGCCGGCTACACGGCCGTTCCCGGCCTGGTTTGCATGGTATCCGTCCACGTAATAGGTGTCCTCCGGAATATTTAATGGGTTAATGAGGGTGACAAATTGCCATTTCCGGGAAATATCATCATATATTTCATTGAACTGCGCTATCGTTTGGACCACTAATGGGTTTGCGTTCACCATTTTAGGGCCGGGCTGGGCTATTTTTAATATGATAACACGTTTTACGCCGTTTTTTAAGCAATGGCCGAGATAGTTTTCTATATTTTCACGAAAACGGCTTGCCGGCACATCCGTACGGTTAACAGTCCTTTTGACGAATAGTTTGTAGATTTTCCAAAATATTTTTTGTATGATACCCGGCATTTTGTTCATTACCCGGTAAACGAGGGAAGTCGTGCGCATATAACGCGGGGAGCAATCACAAATACCCAATTGGAGGATCACTTCTTCGGGATTGTAAAAAGAGAGAAATTCGCCATAATCCCAATCGGATAGCATATCGGTCGTGCCGCTTCGCCTGAACAGGGGGATAAAGTCTTTATCCGGCATTCGCTCTTTCAGCATTGAAATCCAAGTGTGGGAATAATAAACCCCAGGCCTGGGCAGGCCCAGCGAATCGCTGATGCAGAGGATTTTTTCCATTACGGGGCTTTATGCTTGGCCGGATATATGAAAGGCCGCGTATTGGCACTCGGCCTTGTGTTTAATAGTTCATTTAAACTACAAAGGTAATACATTTTTCCTATAATAAAATTTAAGGCGGTTCAATTTGATTATTAGAGGTTTATTCTGAACGGACTGAATGTAAGGATGCTTTTGCACACTTTTTATTTTGTAGGCTATAAATGAAGTATACTAATAAACAATTGTTTGTACACCGCATTGCGGGAACGGCATTATTCGGGCTGTCACCTGTTTTTGTATATGCTTATACTTCCCTGGCTATCGTAGTGGTGTGGAAGCCTTATTTCCTTTTTCCCCAAGGATTCAAGATACCTGTGTGGAAATATTGGAGGACAACCTTTTTATTACTATTGCTGATCGGGTTTTCTTTTGCACTGGTATCGATATTAATGCCCTATATCCGTTTTGTCGACCCCGCCAAAGGATTCCTAAACTGGATTCTCTACGCGGTGACAACGGCTGTCGTAAACGGGTTGGCCCTCTATGGACTTATGTATGCATTTATTCCGGGGATGAGGCTGATAACTGCCCGGCTTTATGGCATCTTGGAAAATAAATTCCGAAAAAGAACCGAATAAATGCTTCAGAATGTATATCCGCTCATTTTCAGGTAGTAATTTTCCAGGTGGTTTTTCTGCTCCTCCACGGTGCAGAACCGGGAATAATCCCCTTCTACGAAAGCTTTGGTCTGAAGATAAAATCCGGGTTTGAATTTTTTGTCCAAGCTGTCGTCTATTTCCACCGGATTTACTGCCACGCTGCCGATATTCTGTACTTGCAGCGATTCCATCGGTTTTAAATAAAGTCTGTGTGCCTTTGTCAATATCTCTATCGCCCAACGCCCCGGGGCTTCCCAGTTGGCCGAATACGAGAACAGCGCACCTGATTCTGAAATGCCTGCCCCCGCGAATACCGACGAGGCTGGATGCCACGGAAGGCCGCCGGTATGGTAACAGGTTATTTCCCGGGGTTGGCCGCCCAGAAAAAAGGCGGTATCTATCACATGGGAAGAATTGTTGACCAACAATGTTTCTAAATTTACTTTTTTCAGATGCTTTGCCGCGGCGATCACATGCGACCATTCAGTAAATTCAAAATTGAAAGAAGCTACACCTCCATCCTGGCGAATGAGATTTTCAGCCTCGAGGACAGAGCTGTAAAAACGTCGGTTGAATGCGATCCGAACATTTGATCCGGTCTTTTTTGCACGCCGGATAAGGTCTTCGATCTCTCCCGGGTATCCGAATCCCGGTTTTTCCAGTAGGATATTCTGCACCCCGTAATCCATCAGTTCTGAGGCAGCGCCCTGCAGGCTTTCTATCGGCAGGGCGACAATAGCCCCTGCCGGAGGCTGCGGGTTGGAGCGCAGGAATTGAGACAACCCACCCCGTATTACAGGGTGCTTTACCGGATATCCTTTTTCCTGCAATTCTTTTTCGAAAGCGGCGGCAGACTGCTCGCTCCGGCCGATTGCCTGGAAATCGACGCTCAGCTCGGACAGGATTTTTGCGTATTCTCCACCGATATTACCAGTACCTATGATCCATATTTTTCCGTCTTTCATTTTGTCATGCTTTTTGTAATGTCATTTGTATCTATTCTCGGGAGTTCGTAGACAGGGTTCGATGCGATATCGGCTATGGCCACCCGGGTCGTGAACCCGGCTTTGAATTCATATTTATCCAACAGGCAGAGGGTATCCCGGTTGTAGTTGCCGTAGGGGTAACAAATGGTCCGGGAATGAGGGTTCCCGCCTATTGAATCGATAAATTCGGCCGATTTTTTAATTTCTTTTTCCTGTGCTTCCTTCGATAGGGATCCCAGCCAGAAGTGGTCGAAACCATGGCTTCCGATATGCATCCCGTCGGCCACCATCAGCTTCATTTGTTCGAGGCTCATGTACAGTTCGCGCGAAAAGGCACCTTGGTCTATCCCTACTATTTCGGTAAATAATTCGTTGGTGATTTTCTGGCGTACTTCCAGCGGGAGTTCCACTTGCAGCAGGCGTTTGAGGAAAATAACTTCGGCAGGATCGAAACGGCTGGCTGCGGCCAGTCGGGTATAATAATTTTCGTAGCTGTCCAGCGAATAGGCCCCGCGGTATTTATCCAGTAACCGGCTTGTTTCTTTCAGTAATTTTGAAACATCTTCGGTGGAAGCCAGAATGAAATGGATCTTATTTACATCCAGTACCGTATGTTCTGTCACAGCCCGGACAGGCGCGAAAAAAGAACCCTGTATCCCCCGGTTTTTAAGGATCGGGAATACCGTCGTAAAATGGTCTGCGTATCCGTCGTCGAAAGTGAGCAGGGCTGCGTTTTCCGGGAGCGGAACATTATCCTGATAGGCGGAGATGACCTGTTCCATCGTAATGAGCCGGTAGTTCTGTTCCAAGTAATTAATTTGTCGGATAAAGATTTCTGTGTCGAGCCCTTTTATCCGTGGATACCGGGTGTGTTTCAGGTCTCGCACGTAATGGTACATGACTACCGTCAAGGATTGCTTTTTCATAATATATTCGGACGGTCCTGGTCGCCGTCGCCTTTGAAAATTACAAAATGATCTTTCGGAGTGTGTGCGCAACCTATTTTTACGTTTTCACGCACGAAAGGTTCAAAATAATTGGGAATGACGGTGTCCGGGTCGTCAAAATCTAATTCGCAAAAGCCGGCCAGACGGAATGCCTCCGGATCTATACCATAATTCAGGCAGTCTATATATTCTGCTTTTTCTGTTTGCAGCAGATGTTGGACGGCATTGTAAATAGAAGGCATCTGTTCCACGTTTCCGTAAATATCCACGATGCGGATGCAGCGGGCTCCCTGGGTATCGATAGTCCTGGTCACCAGGACGGATTGCAAGGCCCCTGCGGTGAAAACGCCCAGGAAGTCATATTTATAGAACGGGTGTGCCGCATACCTTGCAAGCAGGTATTGCGGGTCTTTTTCCGGGTAGTACGAATACTTTATTTCCCGGATTTCCTCCGGGGATATGGTCTTGATAACAGCCTCGGGTGTTTCCCCTGTATTTCCGGCCGCCGGTTTATCTTTGAATTTTGCAATGTGAAAATCCGCTACACGTTCATTGGGGATGTAATAATGATGCATTTGCCCGATGGTCAGGCGCGCCATGGAGTAAAACTGCCGGGCGATCTCGCTTATTCCACTGACTCCGTAAGCCTGGAATTGGGGCAGGCGCAGAATTTTGCGCCACAGGGATACCCCGAGCAATCTGATTTCGCTGTTCTGTACATCATCCCTCACTTTCCATAGGGCTCCGAAATATACGCCGGGGGAGGAGGGGATCGGTATATAACCGAAAACGCCGTCGATCTCCCCGCTCAGGGTGTTTTTCGCGAGCAGGAAATTATAGGAACCATCCGGTGTCCGATGCTGGAAATCAAGCAAAGTATCGGACGTGGCTAAAGGATGCCCTGCTTTCCAGTGTTCCTGTATGAATTTTTTCAGCAAAGGTTTCTCTTCTGCCGAACACCGATGGATTTCGTATATCATGGCAATTTCCTGTCCAGGATTTCCAGGATCGTATCCAGCGAATTCATCCCGGCAATTTCTTCCGGTTCGAATTCTACCCCGAATTCCATTTCCAATTCTATCATCAGATTGAGGTGGTGGAGGGAATCCCATTTGTCGCAATTGGCTGCAGAAATAAGGTCATCGACCGCCGGGAGTTCGAAAATGCGGGCCATTATGGCTTTAACCTGTTCTTTCATAATATCCTGTATATTGTCTGTTCTTTTCTTATCCAGGGGGAAAGGGGTAGTATCCCGTTGACAAATCCTGATTTTTCGTAGAAATCTGCCGTTTGGATGTTTTTTGCAGTGGGAATATAACAGCCTTCGACGATTTCGATGCCGGCGGACTTCAACCGGGAGAGGATTTCTTCCAGGAAAATGTGTTCAATCCCCTTCCCTAATATCCGGCAACTGAGCAATAAGCTGTCGATGACTGCCCTTTTGCCATCTGTCCGAACGATAATAAGCCCGGTAATACCGTGGTCCCCGAAACGGTCGCTTACCGACAAAGCCCATATCCGCACTCCGTTCACTATCAGGCTTTCGATGTCGCTTTCGGTGTACCGTTTGGTGGTAAGGTTGAATTGGTTGGTCTTTTGACACATTTGTGCCAATCGGGGGATATTGACCGGGGAAGCGTCTTCTATTTTAAGGGTTATTTCCAGGCTTCGGAGATAACTTTCCATGTCTGTAAAAGATTTCCGGGCGTTTTCCCGCTGGGCATTGGCTTTATACTGCGATGTTTTGGAAATATCTTCCGAAGTCAGGGAGTACTGTCTCTTATACACATCTGACGCTGCCGACGATACTCCTTGTGTAGAT
>CALJDR010000050.1 GCA_938023515.1 uncultured Flavobacteriales bacterium | reverse complement strand
TGTTTTTTAGCGTTTTTATGTTTTTGCTTTTGTACAATCCTATTTTATGCCCTTAGTAATAAACGCAGCGCATTTCCGTTTTTTATATTTTTGCGCCATACCCGCCTGTCACCGGATTCTTTCCCCGCCAGGTACCGAACCAAACACCCAATCCGATATGGCAAACCCGGATAAAAAAAGATTTCCATTCGAACTCACCCGCCGGAGGATCATCCTGTCCTGTGCGGCCCTGATCGTGATCATCGTGGTCGTATTCCTCCTCACGCGGCCCAAAAAAGCCCCCGAACAATACCCCACCGTAGCCGCCGTCGAAGTGACCACCGGCAATGCGGATATCTACGCCGAATACGTGGGCCGTATCCGCGCCCAACAATTCGTCGAGGTGCGCGCCCGGGTGGAAGGCTACCTGGAAAAAATGCAGTTCGAGGAAGGGTCGTACGTGAAAAAAGGGCAGGTACTCTTTGTCATCGACCCGAAACAATACAAAGCCAAAGCCGACCGGGCCCGCGCCCAGCTGAACAAGGACCAGGCCATGGCCCAGAAAGCCAAACGCGACCTGGAACGCATAAAACCCCTGTACGAACAGAACGCCGCCAGCCAATTGGACCTGGACAACGCTACCGCCACGTACGAGACGGCCATGGCCTCCGTTTCGATGAGCCAGGCAGACCTCACCCAGGCGGAAATGGAACTGGGCTACACGACGGTACACTCCCCTATCTCGGGCTATATCAGCGAGCGGCTGGTGGACGTGGGAACACTGGTAGGCCCCGGCGCCCAGTCGCTGCTGGCCACGGTCGTCAAAAGCGATACAGTCCGGGTCGATTTCAGCATGACCGAACTGGACTACCTGCGCAGCAAGGAACGCAACGTCAACATAGGGCACAAGGATTCCACCCGTTCGTGGGAACCGTACATCACCGTCACCCTGGCGGACAACACGGAATACCCCCTGAAAGGATTGGTGGACTTCGCCGATCCGCAGGTCGACCCGCAAACCGGGACTTTCTCCGTGCGGGCCGAAATGCCCAATCCGAAGCATATCCTGCTCCCCGGACAAGCAACCCGGGTAAAACTGCTGTTGGACGTGCGTGAAGGAGCCATTATCGTTCCCAACAAAGCGGTAGTGATCGAGAAAGGGGGCGCCTATATCTACGTAGTGACCCCTAATGGTATCGTGGAAAAGCGGTTCATCGAACTGGGCCCGGAGCTGACCAACGAGTTTGTGGTCGAGCGGGGGCTGGCCAGCGGGGAAAAGATCGTAGTGGAAGGCTATCATAAGCTCAGCCCCGGAATGAAAGTCAATATCGTGCCTCCCGTAGAATAACGGGGCAAAAAAAGCCACAGCATGCGAGCGAACTTCTTCATAAAACGACCTGTCTTTTCGGCGGTCATCTCCATTGTCATCGTCATCGTGGGGATCATCGGGCTGATGCTGCTGCCGGTAGACCAATACCCGGCTATCACCCCGCCCACGGTCAAGATAAGCGCCTCCTACCCGGGAGCCAGCGCCCTGACGGTATCCCAGGCGGTGGGGACCCCTATCGAACAGGAGCTCAACGGCACTCCCGGAATGATCTACATGGAGTCCAGCAGCACCAATTCGGGTGGATTTTCCGCTACGGTCACTTTCGACATCTCGACCAACGCCGACCTGGCCGCTGTGGAAATCCAGAACCGGGTGAAGCTGGCCGAATCCCGCCTGCCGGCCGAAGTGATCCAGAACGGCATCTCGGTCGATAAACAGGCTGCCAGCCAACTGCTGACCATTTGCCTTACCTCCAGCGACCCTAAATTCGACGAAATATACCTGAGCAACTTCGCCACGATGAACGTGCTGGATATGATCCGCCGTATCCCGGGCGTAGGGCGCGTGTCCAACGTGGGCAGCCGGTATTACGCCATGCAGATATGGCTGTACCCGGACCGGCTTTCGAGCTTGGGCATCACAGTGCAGGACATCCAAAACGCCATTAAAGAGCAAAACCGGGAGTCCGCCGCGGGCGTATTGGGCCAGCAGCCCGCCACCGGGGTGGATATCACCATCCCCATCACCACGGAAGGACGCCTGACGGACGTAGCCCAATTCGAGAATATCGTGGTAAGGGCCACTCCGGACGGCGGTATCATCCGCCTGCGGGACGTGGCGCGTATTTCTCTGGAAGCCTCTTCGTATAACACCGAAAGCGGTATGAACGGGGAGAACGCGGCCGTGCTGCGCATCTATATGCTCCCCGGGGCCAATGCACTGGACGTGGTACATCGGGTAAAGGCAGAACTCGAGGAGCTGAGCAAGACTTTCCCGGAAGGTATCCACTACCAGATCCCGCTGGACAATACCGAATACATCTCCGCCTCCATCCATAAGGTCTACAAGACCCTTTTCGAGGCATTGTTCCTCGTGATCCTGGTGGTGTACCTCTCCCTGCAAAGCTGGCGGGCCACTATCATCCCGCTCGTCGCAGTGCCTATATCGCTGATCGGGACGTTCGGTTTCATGCTCATCTTCGGGTTCTCCATCAACTTGCTGACCCTGCTCGGGCTGATCCTGTCCATCGGTATCGTGGTGGACGACGCCATCGTAGTGGTGGAAAATGTCGAGCGTATCATGGAAGAGGAAAAACTGGATGCCTACCATGCCACCCAAAAAGCCATGAAAGGACTTACCAGCGCGCTGGTCGCCACTTCACTGGTACTCTGCGCCGTATTTGTCCCGGTAAGTTTCCTCTCCGGCATCACCGGCATGCTCTACCGCCAATTTACCATTACAATCGCCGTCTCGGTGCTTATTTCCACGGTCGTGGCCCTCACGCTGAGCCCGGCTATGTGTTCGCTGATCCTCAAACCCAACGACCCGACCAAAAAGAAAAACGTGGTATTCCGTACCATCGACCGCTGGCTTTCGGGCGGGAACGCCAAATACGTGTCCATCATCAAGCGGATCATTCCCCAGCCCAAACGGGTATTGGCCGGGTTCGCCCTGCTGTTGGTGGCGATCGTAGCAATGAACCGATTCATCCCGACCAGTTTTATGCCGCAGGAAGACCAGGGTAATTTCCGGGTGGAACTCGAACTGCCGGAAGGTGCCACCCTGGAACGTACCCGGAAAGTGACCGAGCGGGCGGTAGAATACCTGATGCAGCTGCCCGAAGTGGCTTACGCCCTCGAAGTGAACGGCAGCAGCCCCCGGGTGGGCGGCAACCAGAGCCGCAGCAGCGAGATAACGGTCGTCCTGAAGCCCTGGGACGAACGCAAGGGCAAACCGGTCCACGAACTGATCGAACAGATAAAGGAGGAATTCAATAAATACCCCGAGGCCAAAACATACATATCCTCTCCACCGGTCATCCCCGGGCTGGGATCTTCGGGCGGGTTCGAGATGCAGCTGGAAGCCCGCGGGGACGCCACTTACGACGACCTGGTCCGCGCGACGGACACCCTGATGCATTACGCCTCGCAGCGCAAGGAAATAGCCGGACTTTCGTCCTCGATGCAACCGGAAATACCCCAGCTGTATTTCGACGTCGACCGGGACAAAACGAAAATGCTCGGCGTTCCCCTGACCGACGTATTCTCGACCATGAAAGCCTTTACCGGATCGGTATACGTGAACGATTTCAATATGTTTAACCGCATCTACAAGGTCTACATTCAGGCGGAAGCCCCCTACCGCGTATACCGGGACAACCTCAATCTGTTCTTTGTCAAGAGTAACGAAGGGATGATGATCCCGCTCACCGCCCTGGGTACTACCAGTTATACGACCGGCCCGGGCACGATCAAACGGTTCAATATGTTCACCTCGGCCCTTATCACCGGCGAGGCGGCCAAAGGGCACAGCTCGGGCGAAGTGATGAACGTGATGGAAGAGATCGCCCTCAAACATCTCCCCTCGAACATCGGGGTGGAATGGAGCGGGCTGTCCTACCAGGAAAAACAGGCCGGAGGGCAGACAGGCCTCGTGATGGCCCTCGTGTTCCTCTTCGTATTCCTGTTCCTCTCTGCCCAATACGAGAGTTGGTCGGTGCCTATATCGGTCATCCTGTCGCTTCCGGTAGCCGTATTCGGCGCTTACCTGGGGCTTGTGGTCAGCGGGCTGGAAAACAACATCTATTTCCAGATCGGCCTTGTCACTCTGGTCGGACTGGCGGCCAAGAACGCGATTCTGATCGTCGAATTCGCCAAGGAGCAGGTTGCCCGGGGCGGGGACGTCGTAAAATCGGCCCTGCATGCCGCCCAATTGCGCTTCCGGCCGGTGATGATGACCTCTATGGCCTTTATCCTGGGCATGGTCCCGATGGTGCTGGCCAGCGGGCCCGGATCGGCCAGCCGGCAGGCGATCGGTACGGGTGTGTTCTTCGGTATGTTGCTGGCAGTGACCGTAGGCATCGTGATGGTACCTTTCTTTTTTGTGATGATATACAAAGTGAAAGCAAAATTTAAACGGGAGAACGTATGAAACCTATCCTGAAAAATATCGGCGCGGCGCTCGGCCTGCTGCTGCTGGCAGCTTCTTTCCACGGATGCGTGGTCGGGAAACCCTACCGGCAGCCCGACCTGCACCTGCCCGAAACGATCGTTCAGGGGCAAACGGACTCCCTGACCCTGGCCGATGTCAAGTGGTGGGATATCTACACGGATACCTGCCTGCAAAAACTCATCCGCAAGGCGTTAGAATACAACAAGGATATGCTCTCCGCCGCCGAACGCATCCGGGAAACCGCCTACCTGAAACGTATCAACACAGCCAACCTGCTGCCCCAGATTTCGGCCGACGTAACGGCCGAACGGGAGTTCGAGGACGACGGAGGCAACGGGCAGACCCAATCGAACACCTTTGAAGCCAAACTCCTGCTCAGTTGGGAACTGGACCTCTGGGGTAATCTCCGCTGGGCCCGACGCAAAGGCATCGCCGAATATATGCAGTCCGTCGAGGCGCAGCGGGCCCTGCAAATGACCCTGATCGCCCAAGTAGCCCAATCGTATTTCGAACTTACGGCCCTGGACAACGAACTGTCCATCGTCCGCCAAACGTTAGTCACCCGTGAGGAAGGCGCCCGGCAGGCCAAACTCCGTTTCGAGGGTGGGCTTACCTCCGAGATTACCTACCAGCAGGCACAGGTGGAACTGGCCCGAACCGCCACTCTGGTCCCGGCGTTGGAACATGAAATCACACTGGTGGAGAACGATCTGGCCCTGCTCACCGGCGAATACCCCGGTCGTGTCCCGCGCGGTGTACTGGCCCAGCAGGAAAAACTGCCCGAAGAACTTCCGGTAGGGCTGCCGTCCACCCTGCTTTTGCGCCGCCCGGACCTCCGGCAGGCCGAACAGGAACTCATCGCCGCCCATGCCGCGATGGGGATGGCCTATACCGACCGTTTCCCCCGCCTGTCGTTCTCCGGAAAATACGGATTGGAAAGCTCCACGCTCAGCGACCTGTTCCGTTCGCCCTACGGATTTTTAGGCGGGGAGCTCCTGGCTCCCATTTTTGCGGCCGGCAAGAAAAAGGCAACTTACAAAGCAAAGGAGGCCGCCTACCGGCAGCAGGTATACCAATACGAAAAAAGCGTGCTGACCGCTTTCCAGGAAGTAAGTAACGCCATCGTGGAATACAATAAAGTGAAGGAAGCCTGCCGGCTCAAGCAGGACCTCGAACAAGCCGCCAAAAAATATGTGGAACTCGCCCACCTGCAATACATCAACGGAGTGATCCGCTACCTGGATGTGCTGGACGCCCAAAGGGCGTATTTCGACGCGCAAACCGGCCTTAGCAACGCCGTGCGCGACGAACAGACGGCCCTTGTCCGGCTATACAAAGCATTAGGCGGCGGCTGGGACGAGTCGTCCCCGGCACCCGTATCCCTGCGCAAAAAGGAAACAGCCGAAAAATGACCGGACGATAAAAAATAGCACCGCATAAAAAAACCCGGCCTATGGCCGGGTTTTTTATTTGCATATAAAATTCGTTACAAAGTATTGACGATGTCCCGCTGTTCCTGAAAGAACTGGCGGCGCTGTATTTCCCCACTCTGGGATATCAGGGTGGCGAATTTGCGCAGCGACTGTATCCACTCTTTCAGGCTCTCGAACATGGCCGTATCGAACGAAGTGATGGAATTGATCGCATATACCCTTATCAAACTGATATGGCTGTACCGGGTAGCGGCATAGCTGTACGTAGCCTCGAAATTGATGTTCGAGATAAAGATATGCACGTCCTTTCCGCTGGCGTATTTCCCGCGGGCGGCGATCTCTTCGAGTTCGTCCAGGAACACAAGCAATTCCTCCTTGATCTTTTTGATATTCTCCTCCGATATCAATTTTATCATTGTGAAATACTTGATATCGTTCACCAGGTGAAGGAATATCATGCTGTCCCAGATGTGGTACGACGTATTGAACTTCTGGGATTCGATCACGAATTCTTTCTGGCGGTCGAGCAGCTTGTTGGAAAGGGGAATATCCTCGAAGCATTTGATCGAAGAATTGATCTTGTCATGCTGGTACATCCACTTGAACAGGCGGAATTTCGACAGCATCTCGTACTTCAGGTACAAAGTCTGTGGCACGATATTGGACGCCGTAGCAAATTCGGTGTCCGGCTCCTTGGCATACTCCTTGAAAATACTCACATAGTTGTCTATGATCGTGTAATAGGTCTCGATAGGATCCTCGTAATTGATGATGTTCAGTTTGAACATCGCATTCCCGCTGAAATTCTCGCCGGTGAGCTTGTCGAGGGACACGCCCAGCTTTTGGGAAATGACGGCGGCCTCTGCCAGGGTAAAGGGCACTTCGCCCCGCAGGCGGCGGTATACGGCTTCTTTTCCGATATAAAGGGTATCCATCAGCAGCGTAGCCAGATTGACCCCGTCAGGAATTTTCTCCTTCATCAGGTTTATCAAGCCTGTATTTAATTTATCGGTAATCATGATTTTCTTAGATTTGTTTAGTTCGTACTTTTGTTCAATATAAAATTTTTTGTTCAATAAAACCGTTTTGCGTAGATAAACAGACGAAAAGAGTTTCATTTTACTGCATTTCATACCCTTAGGATCACCGCTTAACAAAAATCGGAACACTCCCGACCCGCTATGTATCACATAAGTAGCATTTTTGCAACGCTAAAGATACAAAAAACTATAGAAAACACACCAAAACGGAAACAAAAACGTAAGCCGCCCAGGTAAAATACACCGATTTCCAACGAGACCTTATTCAGAGCCACTTAAAATGTAAAAATATTTTAACTTTTTTTATTCTGCCGATATTCTTCCGGAAAAAAAGCGAAAGCATCCGCCTGCATTTTTCACAAATCCAAACTCCCGGATACTCTTCCCCGTCAAAAAACGGAGCCGGACAATGAAGATAATGAAGTATATTTGCCAATATCTAACTCGTTTTCCGTATGGCCCACGATCATCACCATCACGAAATCACATACGACCAGAAGACCGGACGGAACTTCATCCTGGGCATTGTCCTGAACCTGGTTTTCGTCGCGGTAGAAGCAGCTGCCGGACTTTACCTGGGATCCCTGGCCCTGCTCTCGGACGCCGGACACAACCTGAGCGACGTATTCTCCCTGCTGCTGGCTCTTTTCGCCTTCCGCATGATGCAGGTGAAACCCTCTAAAAAATACACCTACGGATACAAGAAAATGACCATTTTGGTCTCGCTGGTCAATGCCGTATTGCTGTTCGGCGCCGTGGTGGTGATCCTGTGGAGCAGTATTCATAAGATCATGCGCCCCAGCCCCGTAGACGGCGATATGGTGGCCTGGGTAGCCGGGGTGGGCATACTGGTGAATGCTTTCACCGCTTACCTGTTCTTCAAAGGAAAAGACAAAGACCTCAACATAAAAGGCGCCTACCTGCATATGGCAGCCGACACGCTGGTATCGGTCGGGGTGTTGGTGGCGGGTATCGTTATCCAGTTCACCGGCTGGTATATCATCGACCCGCTGATAGGCATCGCCGTAAGCGTGGTGATCATCTTTTCTTCGTGGGGGCTCCTTCGCGACAGTCTGGTGCTCACCCTGGACGGCGTCCCCCGCAATATCGACACCCGGAAAGTGAAGGAAGCAATGCTGGCCCAGAAAGGGGTGATCAGCGTCCACCATTTGCACATCTGGGCGCTTAGCACAACGGAAAACGCCCTGACAGCCCATATAGTGGTGGACGATATGAAACACGAAAGAGAGATCAAGGATGCGATCAAAGATGCGATGTTCCACTGCGGCATACAGCACTCGACCCTTGAACTGGAAAAAAGCGGGGAATGCCATGAAGAGCACCACGATATATTCGACAACGATTAAAAAAACCACACCATGAAAAAATCATTCTTCCTCCTGCCTGCCCTGGCAGCCTTTTTCCTGAACAACGATATCCAGGCACAGGGAATTGCCGTAAGTTCCTCCGCAGGAGTGCGCCCGGCCGCATTCGAAACATACAATATCGCTTTCGACGGGCATTCCGGCATCCTGAAAGCCAACTACAAGGAAAATAAACAATCCCTCGAGTCCATCGCCGGGAAAATAGAGGAAAACCGTCGGGAAATCGAGTCCGGGCAATACCGCATCCGCGTGGCCTCGAACGTAGCCCCGGACGGACTTACCCCCGCGCAGGCCAAAGCCGAAGCCCGCAAACGTGCCCTGGTACTGAAATCCTACCTGATAAAAACGGCGGACGCAAAGGAAAGCTACTTCGTCACGGGTACGACTGCCGACGGCAATATTTCGGCCAGCGACTTTTTGACCGTCGGACTGGTCCCGGCGGAAAACCAAAATGACGGAACGGCTGTAACCAAGGAATGAGTCCTCCCCCCCTTAACGCAAGCGGGGCGCCTAAAGGCGCCCCGCTTGCGTTAAGGGGTTCTTATCTTATTTCACCCCGTATTTCAGGCGTACCGTCACCGAAGCCGTCTTTTCTTTCGACCAGGTATTGAACGTTCCTCCATATGAGTACTCTTCGTTGGAATTCTGGGCCGTTATCTGGAACACTCCCAGCGAAGCGCTCTGAAGGTCTTTGATCTTGCCTCCGGCATTGTCCACGATCTGCTGGGCCCGGCGCAGGCCGTCCTGACTGGCCTCGGCGATCATTTCGAGTTTGAGTTCGGAAAGCTTGGTGTAATAATACTGGGGCGCATCCGAAGAAAATTCCACCCCTTGGTTTATCAGCGAAGTGACGTTGCGGGAGAGATCTTCTATCTTGTTCACCTGTTTGGATGTGATCTCTACCGACTGGGTAAGTACGTATCCGTTGAACACGGAGGTCGAACGCCCGTTTTCCTGGTAAGAAGTGGTGAAATCCTTGTAAAAGCTTACCGAGGAGAACACGAAATCGGAATCCGTCAGCCCGTTGTCCATCAGGTATTTTTTCACTTTTTCGGCATCCCCCGCCAGTTTCTTGTAACCGGCCGCCAGATTGAAGTCCTTGGTGGTAAAACTGCCCCGCCAGACTATCAGGTCGGACGTAAAATCCTTCGAAGCCATCCCGGTAACGGAAATGGAATTCTGCGCCACATTGCGGTCTTTATAGCCGCTTACGGCGATGCTCCCCAATACGATCACGGCGACGGAAGCGATCAGCACGTTTATTGTCGAACTTTTCATACTGTATAAATTTTTGATTCGGTATTCTCAAAGTTAAGCAAAAAGTCACTCGCTTACAAATTTATACCAACCTTTTGCACGCATATCGTACAGCGGCACCCCACGCCGGGTAGCATACTCCTCCCAACGGACAGCCGAACGCCACGGGGCATCCGGGGCGAGAATAATCATTTCGGGGATTGCCCCTAATTCCCGGTATTCCCGGACGAATACCGTGCTTTTCTTTTGTGCTAAATCATTCACCCGCCCGGGGAGAAAGCAGAACATCTGCCCGGATATTTCCAGCGTTTCATTTTCTTTCAGCGGGATCGCCTCTTCCGGCAAAGTTTCGAGGACGTATTCCCCGGCCTTTTTTCCGAGGTATGGGTACGGCGACTGCCGGGATAATTGAGCCGTGCAAAACACGATGCCCCCTATCAGCACCAACACAACGGCCGCCTTCACGTTCTTCCACAATACGATGAACCCTGCACACAGGAAAAGGAGCAGCAAAAACCGGGCTTCGGACAGGTCGATCCCGGACACCGCCCAGAAATCCCGCTGCGAAATGCCGGACGCGACCCCGGTGCAGAACTGCACAAGGCCATTGTACAGGTACGAAAGCGGAGGTATGGTCAGGCCCAGGGACGACAGGACGATCATCGCGATCCCCAGTGGGATCACCCCGTAGCTTACCACCGGAACCAACAACAGATTGGCCACCGGGAACAGCAGATTGAGATAGTCGAAATAATACAGGATAAAAGGCAGCAAAGCTATCTGCGCGGCCAGACTTACCAACACAAGACGGCATACGAACCCTATCGGCGCGTACAATCCCCGGCACAAACGCACGATCCCGCCATAGGTCAGGATCACGGCCGCCGTGGCCGCATAGCTCATCTGGAATCCGGCCGAATACAGGTCTTCGGGCCGGATCGTCAAATCGGCCAGCCCGGCGAAACAAAGCGCCCCGAACGAGAAATACCGTCCTTTCCCCAATCCCGAAAGCAGCAGGATCGATATCATCCACAGGGCCCGAACCACCGGCGGGGAGTAACCCGTCAGACAGCCATACCCCCACAGCAGCCCGAGGACCACACAGGTGCGTAGCACCCGACGGCGCGACAGGAAAAAAGTAAGTCCGAATACGATAGCTGCTACGATCGCTACATGCAGCCCCGATACGACCAGCAGGTGCATCGTCCCGGAGAGCTGATAAGCTTTCCGGGTCTGCGGATCGACTGCCCCCTTATCGCCCAGCACTACGGCCAACGTCATTTCCGCCGCCTCCCGGTCCACCCCGCACCGCATCAGGAATTCCTTCACATATTCCCGCACCCTGTACCGGACACAGTCCCCGGAAAAAATTTCCTGTCCCACAATACGGTATCCCAGACTTCGGAACTCCCCTATCACTCCCTTGCGGTGATTGATGGTACGGTAGTCGGGCTCCGAAGGGTTCAATGGGGCGCGGAGCGGGACGACAGCCGCACGGCCTTCCACGACATCCCCCACCCGGAGTGTATCTCCGGCGGGTATGGCCATGGAAAAGGCATAATCTTCCGGAAAATGACCTTCACCGCCGAAATGCACATGGTTCAGTTTGACATACCGGACGCTTTCTCCTCCATGCCACGGCACATCGGACACGGTAGCCGCATAGTCCACCGGATGGTACCAGGGCATCGCCGACAGGGTTCCTTCTACCCGCCCGAAATGTACGCCGCCCCGCCAGGCCCCGGCAAAAAATACCGCAGCCACAAATACGGCGACCACCGCCGGGCTGCCGGCCAGGCCTTTTTTTCCTCTAAACTGCAGGAAGAAACCAAAAGACACGGCCAAAAGAGCGGCCGCCACACTCACCCACAGAGGGATCGCCGGGCACATCCACACGCCCGCCGCAAATGCCAGAAGAAGGATCGCGGTCGCGTAGCGGGACATCATAAAGAAAAGCTATTTATCCTCGTCGAGGTATTTGACGATCAAATCGGCGGCCCGCCCGGAGGCTCCTCCATCCCCTAAAAGATGCCGGATACCGGCATATTCGGCCAGCATTTTTTCCCGCGCCGGGCCGGAAAGTATTTTCCCGAGTTCGGCGGCGGCGTTTTTGGGGTTCATTTCTCCCTGGATGAGCTCTTTGACGACTTGCTTTCCGGCGATCAGGTTCACCAGCGAGATAAAAGGCACTTTGACCACCATGCGCCCTATCAGGTACGACACGGGGGAACCTTTGTAGCAAACGACCTCCGGCGTGCCGATCAAGGCCGTTTCGAGCGTGGCCGTGCCGGAGGTGACCAGCGCCGCATGGGCCGATGACAAAAGGTCGTACGTGCGGCCCGTCACGATGCGTACATCCCGCCCGCCGATGATATTTTCGTAGAGTTTCCGTTCCTGCACGGGCGTAGCCGCCACGGCAAACTGATAATCCCTGTACACGTCGGCCATCTGCACCATCACCGGAAGCATAGCCTTTATTTCCTGCGCCCGGCTGCCGGGGAGCAGCGCCACTATGGGGCGTTCGTCCAGGCCCTCCTCACGGCGGAAAGTCTGCGCATCGGGAGCTTCGCGGCGCGACAGCGCATCGAGCAGCGGATGCCCGACATAGTCCACTTCATAATTATGTTTCCGGTAAAAATCCTTTTCGAAAGGCAGGATGACGAGCATGTGGTCGATATCGCGCTTGATCGCCTTCACGCGGCCCTCCTTCCAGGCCCAGACTTGCGGGGAGATGTAGTAAAAAGTCCGGTAACCATTCTTGCGGCACCAGGAAGCGATATTGAGGTTGAAACCGGGATAATCGATGAAAATCACGGCATCGGGGGCAAAAGAAGCGATGTCCTGCTTGCAGAAACGCATATTGTTCAGGATCGTACGCAGGTTGGCCGCCACCTCGATAAAACCCATAAAGGCCAGGTCGCGGTAATGCTTGACCACCTCGGCACCGGCTGCCTGCATCAGGTCGCCGCCCCAGGCGCGTATCTCGGCCCGGGGATCGGCTTCGATAAGCGCCCGCACCAGATTGGATCCGTGCAGGTCGCCCGAGGCTTCGCCCGCTATGATGTAGTATTTCATCGGAAGATCAGAGATCCCATTTTTTGATCGTATCGATAGCTCCGTAAGCCGTCGTGTCGAACGTAGTAGGCACTACCGACGCATACCCGTGGGCCAACGCCCATTCGTCGGTATCCTTGCCCTCGTCCGTACAGATCGGATGTCCGGTGAGCCAGAAATAATTGCCGCCCCGCGGGAAATCGCGGCGTTCGAACTCCTGCGACCACCGGGTCTGCGCCTGGCGGCACACCTTGGCACCCCTTATCTTTCCCTTGGGAAAATTGACGTTGAGTACTGTCGAGGCAGGCAGTCCGTGTTCCAAAGCATCCTGCGCCATGCGAAGGATATAGCTGTCCATCGGCGAGAGGTCGGCCGAAGGATCCTGATCGGCCAGAGAGAACCCGATAGAGGGTATCCCTTCTATCCCGCCCTCGATAGCCGCGGCCATCGTCCCGGAATAGATCACGTTGATCGAAGCATTGGAGCCGTGGTTGATCCCCGACACGCACAGGTCGGGCATCCGTTCGAGCAGTTCGTTCTTGGCCAGTTTCACGCAGTCCGCCGGCGTGCCCGAACAGGAGAATTCCCGCACGGAACCGTCCCGGGGCGTACGCTCCCGGTAGGTAAGTATATCGCTGATCGTTATGGCGTGTCCCATGCCGCTGCGCCCTTTTTCCGGCGCTACGACCCACACGTCGCCGATGGTGCTCATCAGTTTTACCAAATGGCGTATCCCGGGGGCCGAAATCCCGTCGTCGTTGGTTACCAATATCAGCGGGCGGTCGTTTTCCTGTTTTTCTTTGTCGTTTTCCTTTTTCATTTTCACAATCATATTTTTCGTTCGGTGCAATAGCGCACCATCTCCTCGAGGGAGCGTTTGGGTTGGCTGTCGGGATACGCGGAGAGTATTTCCATCGCCTCGTCCTTGAACTGGTTCATCTTTTGCGTGGCATAGTCGAGACCACCCTGGTCCTTGACGAAAGCGATGAGCTCGCGCACCCGTTTTTTATCCTTGTTGTGTCTTTTGACGATGTTTATCATCCATTTGCGCTGGTCTTTATCGACTTTGTTCAGCACGTAGATAAGCGGCAGGGTCATCTTCCGTTCGCGGATATCGATCCCGGTAGGCTTGCCGATCTTGTCTTCCGTATAGTCGAACAGGTCGTCCTTGATCTGAAAGGCCATCCCGCACAGCAGCCCCAGCCGCCGCATACGGTCTACCGTCTCTTTGTCCACCCCGACCGATATAGCTCCCACGGCCGTGCAGGCGCCGATCAGCGAAGCGGTCTTCCCGCGGATGACCTCGTAATACGATTCTTCGGTAATGTTCAGCCGCCGCGCTTTCTCTATCTGGAGCAACTCGCCCTCGGACATCTGCTTGGCTGTATGGCCCACTTCGCGCAGCATATCGAAATCGCCGTAATCCACCGCCAGGGTAAGTGCCTGGGTGAGCATATAGTCGCCTACCAAGACCGCGATCTTATTTTTCCAGATGGCGTTGATCGAAAAGAAATTCCGCCGTTTGTCGCTCTCGTCCACCACGTCGTCGTGCACCAGGGAGGCCGTATGGCCCAGTTCGATGAGCGAGGCCGCCCGGTAAGTCGAATCCGTCAGGGGGCCGTCGGCGAGCATCTTGGCCGTCAAAAAAACGAACATCGGGCGCATCTGCTTGCCTTTGCGCCGTACGATGTAATACAGCACCCGGTCCAGCAGGGGCACCCCGGAAGACATTACCTCAAGGAATTTCTTCTCAAAAGCGTCCATTTCCGCCTCTATCGGCTGCCGGATGATGTCTACTGCTCCCATATTTTGCGTAACCTTCGTTTCAGTCGGTAAATATAATCATTCTTTCGCTTTCTCCCGCCCGGCCAATTGCCCGCATGCGGCATCGATGTCCCGTCCTTTGGAGTGGCGGACCACCACCGTGATACCGGCCCTTTCCAACGTTTCTTCATACATCTGCACCGCCTTTTCCCCGGCGGGCAGGAAACGGCCGTCCCCGATCCCATTGTACTCTATCAGGTTGACTTTGCTCGGGGCCTTCCGGCAAAAGCGCACCAGCGCATCGGCATCCGCCTGCGTATCGTTCAGTCCTTTCCAAACGATGTATTCGTACGTAATGCGGTCTCCCGTCTTCGAATACCAGTAAGAGGCCGCCCCCGCCAACTCTTCCAGCGGGAAAACCTTGGCCGCCGGCATGATCCCTTCCCGTTTTTTCTGGTCGGCCCAATGGAGGGATACCGCCAGATGGTATTTAGCCCCGTCATCCGCCATGCGCCGTATCATCTTGGCATTGCCCACCGTAGATACCGTAATCCGCCGGGGAGCCATCCCCAGGCCATTCGGAGAAGTGATCATCCCGATCGCCCGGAGTACCTCGCTGTAATTAGCCGTCGGCTCGCCCATACCCATAAATACAATATTGGAGATCGGGCGCCCGAAGCGTTCGCGACTCTGCGCATCGGCCAGCACGACCTGGTCGTATATTTCCCCGGCCGTCAGGTTTTGCACCTGTCCCATACGGGCTGTCGCGCAGAACTCGCACCCCATCGCACACCCGCTCTGGCAGGATACACACACCGTCGTACGGTCTTCGGCTGGTATCAGCACGCTTTCCACCACCGCCCCGCCGGACAGCCGCACAGCATTCTTTACCGTCCCGTCGGCAGAATATTGCGAAACGACGGAGGCTATTTTCCCGATGTAGAATTCTTTCTCAAGCGCCTCCCGCACGTCTTTCGACAGGTCGGTCATCTGCGAGAAGCCTTCCGCTCCTTTCTGCCACAGCCATTTGTACACCTGCCCTCCCCGATAGGCACCCAAGCCCCGCCCGGAAAAAAAATCCCGCAGCTGTTCCAGGGTCATGCCTCGGATATCGGCCTTCATTTTCTGCTCCATAACGACAAATATACCGATAATTGGCCGAACGGACGGAGGAACAATGCCGAAAAATACCGACATTTGCCCAAAAGAGCGTACGAATATGCAGGGAGTTGTCATACGGGCCACAGGGCTATGGTGCACGGTCATGTCGGAATCCGACAGGCGGCAATACGAATGCCGTATCCGGGGCAGCCTGCGTATCCGGGGGATAAAAAGCACCAACCCGGTAGCGGTAGGCGACCGGGTGGTATTTTCCGTCAACGCCGAGGGAAAGGACGGCATGGTGAACGACGTGCTGCCCCGTAAAAATTTCATCGTGCGCCGCTCGGTCAAACTGTCCAAGCGCACACACATTCTGGCCGCCAACATCGACATGGCTTTTATCGTAGCTACAATGGATTTCCCGCCTACTTCCACGACTTTCATCGACCGTTTCCTGGCCACCGCCCGGGCTTACCGGATCGATGCCACCGTCCTGTTCAACAAGATCGACCTGTACAGCCCCGACCAAATGGCCCGCATGGAGGAAATGGAGGCGATATACCAAAGCATCGGATACCCCACCCTGCGGATAAGTGCCCAAACAGGCGAGAATATCGATCTGCTACGTGACAGGATGCAAGGGCTCGAATCGATGTTTTCCGGGCATTCAGGAGCGGGAAAAAGCAGCATCATCAACGCCGTAGAGCCAGGCCTCGACCTGAAGACCGCTGAAATATCGGCCGTACACCGGCAGGGGCAGCATACTACGACTTTCGCCCAGATGTTCCCGCTGTCTTTCGGCGGGTACGTAGTGGACACTCCGGGCATACGGGGGTTCGGTATGGTGGATATGGACCCGCACGAAGTGGGAGACTATTTCCCGGAAATATTTGCCCGGAAAGGGGAATGCCGCTTTAACGACTGTCTCCACACCGACGAGCCGGACTGCGCCGTCGTCCGGGCCGTAGACGAAGGCCAGATCGCCCCGTCCCGTTACCTGAGTTACCTGAGCATCATCGAAGGCGACGAAGGCCCCTACCGGGAAGACGAATACCGGTAACCGTTGCCGCAGGTTTCTTTCCCTATGGGCTATGCTCATATTTTCTCCGTATTCGATTTTTTCCTACATTTGACGTTCCGAACTGAAATTTCACATACATGGAAACCATCTGGATAGTCGTCATTCTGGCCATGCTCATCATCGGGCTTTTGGGTACTTTCATCCCCGTACTGCCCAGCACGGCCATCGGATGGATCGCCATGCTCATTTTTTACCTCATCACCGATAACGGCCTGTCCGGGTCGACTATGATCTGGGTGACGGTCGCGGCAGTGGCCGTCCAATTGCTTGATATCTTACTGCCCCTGTGGGGCGTAAAACTCTTCGGCGGCACCAAAAAAGGCGTGCGGGGCGCTACTATCGGCCTGATCGTAGCCGCCGCATGGTCGTTCACCCCTCTCACATTCTTGTTTCCGGGATTCCTGGCCATCATCATTTTCCCGGTCATCGGCGCGTTCGCCACGGAAATAATAGCGGAAGACGGCAACCTGTCAAAGGCTTTCGGCGGAGCGATGGGATCTCTGCTGGGATTTTTTCTGACCGTAGGATTCAAATTCGCCCTGATCGTCTGGTACCTGTACCTGGTGGTCGACTACTTAGTATTTTATCTAAGAAACTAACCTGGTTCTATCTTCTTTATTTATTTAAGGTAGGCACATAAAAAAAGAACTTGACAAGAAGTCTGTCAAGTCCTAAAAACTAACCTATACTAAAAAACTACAACTATGAAACTACTACTAACTACTTTATCTTTTTACTTTTGCTTTGAGAGTACAAATATAGGACAATAAATAGAATTTGTCAAATTTTCTGCACATAAATTTTTCTTAAAACCCAAAAAACCACAATAACCATTTATTAATGTCTATTATATCTCTTTTCAAGGGTACCCAAAACAGTATCAGTCTATTATCTCGAAGCCCGTATACGGCACCAAGGCTTTGGGGATACGGATGCCCTCCGGCGTCTGGTTATTTTCCAGCAAAGCCGCTACGATACGCGGAAGGGCCAGCGAAGACCCGTTGAGCGTATGGGCGAGCTGCCGGTTGCCCTCGGCATCCTTATAGCGCAGTTTGAGGCGTGTAGCCTGGAATGTCTCGAAATTGGATACGGAACTTACCTCCAGCCAGCGTTTCTGGGCGGCCGAGAATACTTCGAAGTCGTAGGTCATCGCCGATGTAAAACCCATATCGCCCCCGCAAAGGCGCAGGATATGGAACGGCAGTTCGAGTTTGCGCATCAGGGCCTTTACATGCTCCAGCATTTCGTTCAGCGCATTATAGGAATCCTCCTGGCGCTCCACCCGGACGATCTCCACTTTGTCGAACTGGTGCAGCCGGTTGAGCCCGCGCACATCCTTTCCGTACGAACCGGCCTCGCGGCGGAAACAGGGCGTGTAAGCCGTACATTTTACCGGCAGGGAAGCCCCGTCCAGCGTTTCGTCGCGGAAGATATTGGTCACCGGCACCTCGGCCGTGGGGATCATATAGAGGTTGTCCGGCATGTTGTGGTACATCTGCCCTTCCTTGTCCGGAAGCTGGCCCGTACCGTAACCCGAAGCCTCATTCACCATATGGGGAGGTTCTATTTCCAGATAACCGGCCGCCGTATTGTGGTCCAGGAAAAAGTTGATCAGCGCACGCTGCAGCTTCGCCCCTTTGCCTTTGTACACCGGAAATCCGGCGCCCGTGATCTTTACACCCAGTTTGAAATCAATGATATCGTATTTCTCTGTCAGGTCCCAGTGCGGGACGGCACCTTCGTACAGTTCGGGGATCTTTCCTTCCTCGAACACCACTTGGTTGTCCTCCGCACCGAAGCCCTGCACGACCTGCTGGTACGGCACGTTCGGAATGAGGTAAAGGAGTTCCTGCAATTCCTTTTCCACTTCGGAAAGCTTATCCTCCAGCACTTTGGAATCGGATTTCAGGGAAGCGGTCTTCTGCTTCAGCACTTCGGCCTCTGCGCCGCGGCCCTGTTTGAACAGGCCGCCTATCTCTTTGGCGATGGCGTTCTGTTCGGCCAGGTTGGCATCGAGGGAAGTCTGGGTAGCCTTCCGCCGGTCGTCCAGCGCGATGACTTTCTCTATCATTTCCGGTGCGTCGGCCAGGTTTCTCTTTGCGAGCCCTTCGAGCACTTTTTCCTTGTTCTGTCTGATGAAATTGACTTGCAGCATATCTTTTTATCTTATCAATTGCTTATGCATTCCTGTTTTTTGACGGCTGGCGGTCTTTCCCGCCGGAGCCCGTCTCAGCCTGTCCGCCTTGCGTACAAAATTACTAACTTTTGGGCGATAAAGGATAATTTCGCCCCCATGTTTTTTATATGCGGAAAAAACGCCTGCTCTTAACAATAATAAAGTTATATTTGCGATAATCAAAAAACACTTTCCGTCATGCTTGTAAAGACATACGGCAGTGCCGTAGAAGGCATATCGGCCGTAACCGTGACGGTGGAGGTGAACATATCCCAGGGCGTGGGCTACAATCTGGTCGGCCTTCCCGACAACGCCGTCAAGGAATCCTCCCACCGCATCAACGCCGCTTTCGAGACCAACGGCTTTCGCTGGCCCGGAAAGAAGATTACCGTCAATATGGCTCCCGCCGACATGCGCAAAGAAGGGGCCTCGTTCGACCTGCCCATCGCTATCGGCATCCTGGCTGCCTCCGGGCAGATCCCGGACGAACCGGCCGGGCATTATATGATCATGGGGGAACTGTCGCTGGACGGTTCGCTCAAGGGCATCCGGGGCGCCCTGCCCATCGCTATCGAAGCGCTGGAAAAAGGGTTCCGGGGCATCATCCTCCCCCGCGAGAACGCCCGCGAGGCCGCCGTGGTCGAAGGGCTGGAGGTGTTCGGAATGGACACGCTGGAAGAAGTGACATCCTTTTTCAAAGGAGCCTACGAACCCGATCCCGAAAAAGTAGACATCAAGGCCATCTTTTACGAGAATGAGAGCACTTGCGGATTGGATTTCGCCGATGTAAAAGGACAGGAGAACATCAAGCGCTCCCTCGAAATAGCCGCCGCCGGCGGACACAATGTCATCATGGTAGGCCCTCCGGGCAGCGGAAAGACGATGCTGGCCAAGCGGATATCGACCATCCTGCCTCCCCTGACCCTACCCGAAGCACTGGAAACGACCAAGATACATTCAGTCGCCGGAAAACTTCCCACCCGCGAGGGCCTGATGACCGTACGGCCGTTCCGCAGCCCGCACCACACCATATCCAACGTGGCCATGGTAGGGGGCGGACAATATCCCCAGCCGGGCGAGATATCCCTGGCACACAACGGGGTGCTTTTCCTGGACGAGCTGCCCGAATTTCAGAAATCCGTCCTCGAAGTCCTTCGCCAACCCTTGGAAGACCGCATCGTGTCCATCTCCCGGGCCAAACAATCGGTTATATTCCCGGCCTCGTTCATGCTCATCGCCTCGATGAACCCCAGCCCTTCGGGCGGGTTTGCCGACCCGGCAAAAGCCTTTTCGTCGTCCCCGGCGGAGATACAGCGCTACTTGGGCAAAATATCGGGCCCCCTGCTCGACCGGATCGACATCCATATCGAAGTGGAGCCCGTGAATTTCGACCAACTCTCGGACGAGCGCCGCGGGGAGCATTCCGCCGAAATACGCCAACGGGTGATCCGGGCCCGCGACATACAGGAGCGCCGGTTCGCAGACTATCCGGGCATCAACTGCAACGCCCAGATGGATACCCGTGCCCTGGACGAATTCTGT
Source organism: uncultured Flavobacteriales bacterium (assembly GCA_938023515.1). Lineage (GTDB taxonomy): Bacteria > Bacteroidota > Bacteroidia > Flavobacteriales > UBA1820 > Merdimorpha. The sequence continues at coordinate 20,903 of CALJDR010000050.1, read as the reverse complement.
CATTTGGATGAAAAAAGCCGGGCGCTGCTCAAATCGGCTATGGAACATCTCGGCCTGTCCGCCCGCGCCTACGACCGCATCCTAAAAGTAGCCCGCACTATTGCCGACATCGCCGCAAAAGAAAACATCGAATCCGCCCATATAGCCGAAGCCATACAATACCGCAGTCTGGACCGCGAAGGCTGGCTGGGACGCAGTTAATACCCCGATGGAAAAATACACCGTATCGCCCTCCCATTCCACAGACATCGATGCCGTTCTGGACATCGTGCGGGAGCGGCAGCAGTGGCTCGCCGCCCAGGGTATCGACCAATGGAAAGGATACGAAAACGTATTTCCCCGGGCCTATTTTGAAAAGAAACAGGCGGCGGGCGAACTGCTGGTGGCTTGCAATTCAGCCGGAACGGTTTGCGCAGTCATTGCTCTGTTGGATTGGGATCCGTACTGGAAAGGCTACGAGCACTCCGGAGCATTATACCTGCACAACCTCGCCGCCGCTCCGCACGCCAAAGGCGCCGGGAAAGCCCTGCTGGATTTCTGCGAACGCAAAGCCCGGGAAGAGGGATACTCCGTGCTCCGGCTCGACTGTAAGGCCGACAATGCGGCCTTGAACAGATATTACCAAAACTGCGGCTTCCGGCTGGTGGGCACCTGCCGGGACGGGGAGTACGAAGGAACCCTGCGGGAAAAAATATTAGACAATTTACACTAAAAACAACGCATATATGAGAAAGTTTTTAATCGCTGCGGCAGCCTGCGCCTTACTGGCGGGTTGCAGCCCAAAACAAAAAGAACCCATGAACCCATTTTTATCCGCTTACGACACCCCGTACGGAGTGCCGCCATTTGACAAGATTACCAACGACGATTACAAGCCTGCATTCCTCCAGGGAATGGAGCAGCACAATGCGGACATCGACTCCATCGTCGCCTCGGAAGAGACACCTACCTTCGACAACACGATACTGGCCTACGAAAATTCCGGCGACCTGCTTTCCCGCGTGTCAATGGTCTTTTTCAACCTGACCGAAGCCAACACGAACGATACGCTGGATGCTATCGCCGAGGAAATGACCCTGCTTATCACAGCACACTACGACAACATCGCCCTAAACGAGGGCCTTTTCCAACGCATCAAATATGTATATGACCACCGCGACTCCCTCGGCCTGAAAGGACAGGAAGCACGCCTGACCGAAAAAATATACAAAAGTTTCGAACGCTCCGGCATCAACCTGCCCGCCGACAAGAAAGCCCGCCTGCGCGAGATCAACTCCGCCCTGGCCTCCCTTTCGCTCGCTTTCGGCAACAACGTGCTGAAGGAAACCAACGACATTGTAATCGAACTTTCGGAGAACGACCTAAATGGGCTGCCCGACGCCGTAAAAGCCTCGATGGCAGCCGACGCTAAGGCAATGGGCAAGGAAGGTTACGTAGTGACCATGCAGAAACCCAGCTGGATCCCGTTCGTCACGTATTCCTCCCGCCGCGACCTGCGCGAAAAAGTCATCAGAGGCTACGTTTCGCGCTGCGACCGGGGCAACAGCGCCGACAACAAAGCGGTGGTGGATTCGATGGTCAACCTGCGCCTGGAAAAAGCCCAACTGCTCGGGTTCGAGAACTGGGGTTCTTATAAACTCGACGAGAACATGGCCAAAAACCCTCAGGCCGCTTACGAGCTGATGCTCCAGGTATGGAAACCTGCCTTGAAAAAAGCGAAAGAAGAACTGGCCGAAATACAGGCCTATATTAATAAAGAAGGCGGTAATTTCAAAGCCGAGCCATGGGACTGGTGGTACTATGCCGATAAAATCCGCCACGAAAAGTTCGACCTATCCGAAGAAGTTACCAAACCCTACTTCACGGTGGACAACGTGACTAAAGGCATCTTCACCGTTAGCAACAAGCTTTACGGGCTCACGTTCAAAGAACGCAAGGATATGCCCGTATTCCACCCCGACGTGCAGGTGTTCGAAGTGTACGACGACCGCGACAGCCTGATGGGCGTATTGTACTGCGACTATTACGTACGCGCCAGCAAGCGTCCCGGTGCCTGGATGACCAATTTCCGGGAAGAGACCTACAAGGACGGCAAACGTGTCATCCCGGTAGTATCCCTCACCTGCAATTTCCCCAAGCCGGTAGGCGATACGCCGCCCATGCTCACGATCGATGACGTGAAGACCTATTTCCATGAATTCGGCCACTGCCTGCACAGCCTGCTTACGGACGTGAAATACGAAAGCCTCGCCGGAACGAATGTCCAGCACGATTTCGTGGAACTCTTCTCCCAGATCATGGAACGCTGGGCGATGAACCCCGAAGTGCTCAAACTCTACGCCACACATTACCAGAGCGGCGAAGTGATCCCCGACCAGATCATCGAGAAGATCCAGCAGTCCGACACCTACGGGCAGGGATTTGCTACGACCGAATTCCTGGCTGCCGGTATCCTGGATATGGACTGGCATACCCAAACCCAGGCGCAGAAATACGATGTCGATGCCTTTGAAAAGGCTTCCATGAACAAGATCGGCCTCATTCCGGAAATATACCCGCGCTACCGCAGCCCCTATTACAGCCATATCTTCTCCGGAGGGTATTCGGCCGGTTACTACGCCTACCTGTGGGCCGAGGTGCTGGATGCCGACGCGTTCGATTCGTTCGCTGAAAAAGGCATATTCGATCCGCAAACGGCGCACGATTTCCGCTATAAAATGCTTTCCAAAGGCGATACGGAAGACGCTATGGTGCTGTTCCGCGACTTCAAAGGCCGCGAACCGTCCGTAAAACCGCTTCTCAAAAGCCGTGGTCTGGCCGACTGACCGAAAGATATAACGCCACAAGAATAAAAACTTCATGAAAAAAGTCCTGAAGAATCTCGGATTCTGGATATTTGCCGCGATGATCCTGGGGATCATCGTCGGTTGGCTGATGGGCCATTCGGCCCATATGTTCGCTCCCCTGGGAACACTGTTCATGCAGCTGATCCGTATGCTGGTCGTTCCGTTGGTATTCATCTCCATCGTCAGCGGCGCCGCCACACTGGGCGGCAGCCGTTCGGCCGGACGGATCGGCGTGATAAGCATCGGGTATATTCTGGTCACGACGCTCATTTCGACCATTCTGGCCCTACTGGCCGGTATCTGGTTTGCCCCCGGCAGCGGTCTGGATGCCCAGAGTATCGAAATGCTGGCCGCCGGCACATCTACGGAACTGGGACATCCGGGCGCGCTGTCCTTCTGGGATACTATCATCGGTATGATCCCGGCCAACCCAGTGCAGGCTCTTACTGAGGGGAATATCCTGCAGATCATCGTATTCGGGCTCTTTTTCGGGTTCGGTATAGCCGCCCTGCCCGGCACGAAGAAACAACCCCTGATCAACGGGGTGAACTATGTGCTGGAAGCCCTGATCTGGTGCATCAACAAAGTGATGTTGGTAGCCCCGATCGGCGTTTTCGGGCTGATGGCCGATGCAACGGGGACCTTCGGGTTCGACATCCTGCTGTCGGTAGGAAATTTGGTATGGGTAGACATTCTGGTGGTACTGGCCATGGGATTGGGTATTTACCCGCTCACCCTCATTCTTTTCTCCCGCACGAAAGTCTCCACCTTCTTCCGGGCAATGGCAGAACCGCAGATCGTGGCCTTTTCCACAGCCTCGTCTATGGCCACCCTGCCGGTCAACCTGGAAGTAACCGAGAAAAAACTTGGCGTATCGAAGCAGACAGCCTCGTTCGTCATCCCGCTGGGTGCGACGATCAATATGACGGGTAATGCCATTTATTATACGCTCGTAGCCTTGTTTTTTGCCCAGCTTTACGGCATAGACCTCAACTTCGGACATTACATGGCCATCTCACTCACCGCCTCCCTGGGGTCTATCGGACAGGCCGGCGTGCCCGGGCCTACCCTGATGGTGGTGGCGGTACTGGCTTCTGCGGGAATCCCGCTCGAAGGCCTGCCCCTGCTCTTCGCCCTGGACCGCGTATTCGACATGATACGCACCGTTCTGAACATTACCGGCGATGCGGCCTGTGCCGTAGTGACCGACCGTTACTGCAAGGATGATAAACCATGCGCGGCGGCCGTTTCGGGAAATCCGTAACAGGAATACACATTACTAAAAAAGAGCGCTTCCCGTCGGGAAGCGCTCTTTTTATAAACTATCACCTCTACTTTACTTTGTATAGACTTTTCAACCGATCATCCGGCCAATTCTCCAATGCCAGCACGGCCCGGTAAGGATCGCCGTCCAGTCCCAGCACCCGGGCAAAAGCCGGCTCCGTCTTTATCCCCGCCTTTTTAAGGGCTATTATTTCTTCCTTAAAAGTATCTCCCAACAAATCCAACAGTCGGTGTTCTATCCGCATATGCCGGTACCCATTCCCCTGCAAAGGGTCCTGCGCCGACGCATAGACCTCCGCCGGAAAACCCTCCGCAACGAAATTACAAGTAAGAACATCATTCTCTCCGGATATTTTTATGGAAAAATCCGAAAAACGGCCGTACTCTTTTTCCAGCAGATGCCGGAATTCCAAAAGGTTGTCTGCCTGGCAAACAATATCCAGATCACTCCCCTCCACCTCGATCCCCAAGGGGAAAGTGCCCACTAATACGGGGGCATACGGGGTCAGCACCTCGAAAATACGAATGGACGACAGCGCCCGGTAACATTCCCGCTGCTTCCGGGTGCCGTATTCCAGATATCCTATGGAACGAAAATCCCTATTTTGTTTCATTGTCAGCGCAAAGATAGCGCAAAAAAAGCCCGCACTTTCAAAAGCGCGGGCCTGTTATATCGGATATGGAGGCTCAGATACCGAAAGCGGTCTTCACTTTATCCACATAATCCAGTTTTTCCCAGGTAAAGAGCTCCACCTCCACGTCTTTGTTTCCGAAATAATCGGAGTGGAAGTGTTTGGTCACTACCTGCGGCTCGCGGCCTACGTGCCCGTAAGAGGCTGTTTCCGAATAGATCGGGTTGCGCAGTTTGAAACGGCGCTCGATAGCCGAAGGGCGCATATCGAATATGCCCTTGACGATCTTGGCGATATCCCCGTCCGAAAAATCAACATGGGACGTCCCGAACGTATTGACGCAAATGGAGGTCGGTTCCACCACGCCGATCGCGTACGACACCTGTACCAATACTTCGTCGGCTACGCCTGCAGCCACCAGGTTCTTGGCGATATGGCGGGCCGCATAGGCAGCCGATCGGTCTACTTTCGAGGGGTCTTTCCCGGAGAATGCACCGCCTCCGTGGGCACCCTTGCCACCGTACGTATCCACGATAATCTTGCGCCCGGTCAGACCAGTATCCCCGTGGGGACCTCCGATGACGAATTTACCGGTCGGGTTCACGTGATAAGTGATATGGTCGGTGAAAAGCTTCTGTATCTCGGGCTCGCATTTCGCTTTTACGCGGGGGATGAGCTTGGTAATGATGTCGGATTTGATAGTATCCAGCATCCGCTGGTCGTCCGCATCAAATTCGTCGTGCTGGGTCGACACCACGATGGTATCGATGCGCTGGGGCACGTTCTGATCCGAATACTCGATGGTCACCTGGCTCTTGGCATCGGGGCGCAGATATTTGATCTCCGTCCCTTCACGGCGCATCAGGGACAGTTCCTGAAGGATGCGGTGGGACAGTTCGAGCGGGAGAGGCATATAATTGCGGGTCTCTTTGGTCGCATAACCGAACATCATGCCTTGGTCGCCGGCACCCTGCTCCTTGTTTTCGTTCTTTTGGTTCTGGGCGTCCACGCCTCGGTTAATGTCGTCGGACTGTTCGTGTATCATGGAAATGACGCCGCAGGAATCGCCGTCAAAACGGTATTCGGCTTTGGTATACCCGATACGGTTGATCACATCGCGCGCTACGCTCTGCAGGTCGATGTAAGTGTCCGATTTCACCTCCCCGGCCATGATCACCTGTCCGGTGGTCACCAGCGTCTCGCAGGCTACTTTGGACTGAGGGTCGTACGCCAGGAAATTATCGAGCAGTGCGTCCGATATCTGGTCGGCGATCTTGTCGGGATGTCCTTCCGAAACCGATTCCGAAGTAAATAAATAAGGCATTTTCTAAACTGGAATAATGATTCGACGATGATTGATTTGCGTAGCTTTCGCAAAGGATGGTTGAAAAGGAGATATAGCCGGATAGAAAAAAATCAAAAAGCAGTGAAGCACCGTTTTAGCATTTTTTTCAGAGGTTGCAATCATCCAAATCTGTCCTCTACCAAAGGTTTTGCGGTGCAAATGTAGCGCAAAATTCAGGGGTATTCCCCTTTTTATTCCTATTTAACATTAAGGGATTCCCAGACTCTCTCCGTCTCGTACCCTTTGGATACCATGAAATTATAGACCTTGGCCACCTGTGCGCGTGTAGCCAGTCCCCCGGCCTCTTTCTTTTTCGCCTCCAAAAGGCTCCGGAAAACCTCATCGTACTCCCTTTCGTCTATCTCGCCCAATGCCGCTTCGACCAGCCGGGGCTGAATTCCCCGGGCACGCAGTTCCCGGCTTATCCGCACACGCCCCCATTGTTTTACCCGGAACTTTCCCCGGGCAAAAGAACGGGCAAAGCGCTCCTCATCCAGGAACCGGCCCTCGATCAGGCAGCAGATAATATTTTCCTTTTCATCGGGTGTCAAACTGAAATCCTTCAACTTTTCCCGCACCTCGGCATGGCACCGGTCCTGGTAGGCACAATACCGCTCCAACCGGGCCAGCACTTCGGCCTGCGTCGACTCTCGTTTCGGTTTTAAGTATGCCATCAATCTATGTTGAATCGTTCGGGCCAGGTGAAGATAAGTTCGGCGACCGTTCCTATTACCGGTCTTTCTGGATAATGAACACCGTAGGGCGTTTGTCGATATCGGGTATCGGCAGTTTCCGCCACTGAGCCACCGAATAGGTAGCAATGAACTCCTGTTCTCCCGTAATATCCGCCGCCACGCACAGCGACGTAAAGGGCGAACAGGCCGCCAGCACTGCCTCGAACATTTTGACGTTCCGGAAAGGTGTTTCGATGAACATCTGGGCCGAGAATTCTTTTTCCGAACGCTGCTCCAGCTGGCGCAGACGGGCGGCCCGAGCCGGAGCATCTATCGGCAAATACCCGTTGAATGCAAAATTCTGTCCCGACAGCCCCGATGCCATCAGCGCCATCACCAGCGATGACGGGCCGCACAAAGGCACTACCCGCACGACCTTGCGGTGGGCTTCCCGCACGACCAGCGCTCCCGGATCGGCTACGGCCGGCACGCCGGCTTCGGAGATAACCCCCAGGTCATGCCCATTCAGGCACGCGCCAATGGCTTCACCGACCAGCGCTGCGTCCGAACGCTTGCCGATATCGAAAAAGACGGCTTCATCGATATTTTTGCCGGGCAGGATCTTTTTGATGAACCGACGTGCCGAGCGAACGTTCTCTACGGCAAAATACTGCAACGAAGCCACCGTTTCCCGTACTTTTTCAGGAAGCACGTCCCCGTACTCCGTCTCGGAGATAAAACACGGCAGTAAAAATATTCTTCCTTTCTCTTTATCGCTCATTTCCCGAACGTTTTTGTCGATGCTAAAAAATGCCTGAAAACTTCCGCTCCCAAGCATATTATAGTTTTATCCATTCCGGACAGGGAAACTCCCCTTTTCCCGGAATAATTTCCTTTTATCAGAACGGCAGGTCGTCCTCTTCCCCTGCGCCGGGAGCCGGTTGGGAAGGAGCCTGAGGGGCTGCCCCCTGCGAAGCGAACGGGTTGGCAGGAGCCGCCTGCGGAGCGCCCTGAGCTGCACCGGGAGCCGAAGCCTCGATACGCCAGCCGCCTACAGACGTGAAATACCGCACATCGCCGGTCTTCGGGTCGGTCCATTCCCGCCCGCGCAGATTGATCGATATGCGCACGTACTGTCCTTCGGTAAATCCGTCCAAAAGGGCCGTACGGCTCTGGGCAAATTCCACCATGATCGTCTGGGGATACATTTCATCGGTCAGGATCACACACTCGCGTTTGGAGAACGTGGGGGTTATCTGCTGGACAGGAGATATTTTCTTGATCGTTCCTACTATTTCCATTGGTTTTTACGTGTATTATTTTACGGTTAATTGAATGCTAAAGTTCGGATTTCCCGAGAGGGATCGTACAAATATCCGCATTTTTTCCCAATATCCGCATGCCAAAAAAAACATATTGCCCGCTTTTTTCGCCGCCTTTAAATTTTCGCCCCCGAGGGAACAATTTCAAGATAGCAGGCGGTAACTTTGTCCGGCAGGAACGAAAAAATGAAAAAGAAGTTTTTTTCAAACAATGCCGGGCCCTGTAGGTTTCGTAACCCAGAACAAATCCCGGCAGCAGACAGACTTTTCAGATAAAGACCTTCGCCCGGATAAAAATCCGGGGGAAAACCCGTAAATTGCCCCGTCTATGGAAACTTTCGACCTCGTCATATACCTGCTCCCCATCGTGTTCATGCTCCATGAATTCGAAGAACTCGTTTTTCTTAAGCCTTGGTTGGAGCGTAACAAAACATGGATCGGCGGAAAATTCCCCCGGTTTGAAAAAGCGCTGGCCGGCACGGCAAACCTTTCCCCGTCTGCCTTTGCACTCATCGTGGCGGAAGAATTCATTTTGGTAAGTTTGGCAACCGTCGCCGCACTCGTATTCCACGTCTACTACCCTTGGCTGGCTGTCCTGCTCGCCTTTTCCCTGCATGCCGCCGTACATCTGGCACAGGGGCTGGCCCTGCGCCGGTACGTCCCGGTCATCGCGACTTCAGTCCTTTCTCTGGCCTATGGCATATGGAGCATGCTCATCGTTTCGGAAGTGTTCTCTACCAGAGAGATACTCCTGTGCCTGCTTTTGGGAACGATATTTATGGGCGGCAACCTTTGGGCCATGCACCGCGTCGCTGCCGCCTTCGGCCGGCCCCGTAAATAATTCCCGCCGGACAATCCCATCCAAATATCTCTACAAAAAAACCCGCGGACAATGTCCGCGGGTTTTTGTCCTATTGTAAGGTCCGGTTACGACTCGGGAACGAGCGTAGCGGCCAGGTATTCGCGGTTCATCCGGGCGATATTCTCCAGCGAAACGCCTTTGGGGCATTCCACCTCGCACGCACCGGTGTTGGAGCAGTTTCCGAAACCTTCGTGGTCCATCTGCGCTACCATGTTCTTCACACGGCGGGTGGCCTCGATCTTACCCTGCGGCAACAGGGCGAACTGGGAAACCTTAGCGCTGACGAACAGCATCGCCGAAGCGTTCGGGCAGGCGGCAGCGCAGGCGCCGCAACCGATGCACGAAGCCGCAGCAAATGCACGGTCGGCATTCTCCTTCTTGATCAGGATCACGTTGGCATCGGTCTGGGTACCGGTGGTGTTCACCGATACGAAACCGCCGGCGGCCTGGATCCGGTCGTAGGCCTTGCGGTCTACCATCAGGTCCTTGATCACCGGGAACGCCTTAGCGCGGTACGGCTCGATATAGATCGTATCGCCGTCCTTGAACTTACGCATGTGAAGCTGGCAGGTCGTTACGCGGCGTACCGGTCCGTGCGGCTGTCCGTTGATCACCAACGAGCAGGCTCCGCAGATGCCTTCGCGGCAGTCGTGGTCGAATACCACGGGCTCTTCCTTTTTCTCCACGAGCTGCTGGTTGAGCACGTCGAGCATTTCGAGGAAGGACATATCGGGCGAAACCTCGGACATCTTGTATTCCTTGAGTTCACCTTTGGCATCGGGGCCGGCCTGACGCCATATCTTGAGGGTCAAATTCATATTTTCTGACATAGCTTTTTTCTTTTTAACCGTTTGACATGAAAAAGGTCTGCCGACCATTACTTGTACGAACGCTGTTGAACCTTCGTTTCCTCGTACACCAGCGGTTCCTTATGCAGTACCGCATTGTCGATATCGCCGGTCCATTCCCACGCCGATACAAAGAAGAAATCCTTGTCGTCGCGTTTGGCCTCGCCGTCCTCGGTCTGGTGTTCCACCCGGAAGTGACCGCCGCAGGACTCCTCGCGCTGGAGAGCATCCATAGCCATCAACTGTCCGAGTTCCATGAAGTCGGCTACGCGGCCGGCCTTTTCGAGTTCCTGGTTGAGCATATCCTCCGTGCCGGGGATGTACACATTCTCCCAGTATTCCTTGCGCAGGGCGCGGATCTCTGCGATAGCCTCCTGGAGACCTTTTTTGTCGCGGGCCATGCCGACCTTTTCCCACATGATGTGGCCCAGGCGTTTGGCGAAATCGTCCACCGTCTTGTTGCCCTTTACGGCGAAAAGTTTGGAGATTCTGTCGCGTACGTTCTTTTCAGCCTCGTCGAATTCCGGCAGGTTGGTCGGGATCGCACCCGTGTGGATCTCGTCGGCCAGGTAGTTGCCTATCGTATTAGGCAGCACGAAATAACCGTCGGCCAGACCCTGCATCAGGGCCGAAGCGCCCAGGCGGTTAGCACCATGGTCGGAGAAGTTGCACTCGCCGATCGCATAGCAGCCTTTTACCGTAGTCATCAGTTCGTAGTCCACCCAGATACCACCCATCGTATAGTGCACGGCCGGATAGATCATCATCGGGGTCACATACGGATCGTCGTCGGTGATCATCTCGTACATCTGGAAAAGGTTTCCGTACTTTTCTTCCACCACTTTCCGTCCGAGGTCGTATATCTGCTGTTCCGTCGGGTGTTCGATACCCTGCTGGTGCGCTTCGATAGCTCCGTACCGGTTGATGGCGTATTTGAAGTCCAGATAAACGGCCTGTCCCGTTCCGTTCACACCGTAACCGGCGTCGCAGCGCTCTTTGGCGGCACGCGAAGCCACGTCGCGGGGAACGAGGTTACCGAAAGCCGGATAGCGGCGTTCCAGATAAAAGTCGCGGTCGGCATCGGGAATATCGGTCGGTTTTTTCTTGCCGGCCTGGATAGCCTCTGCATCCTCTTTTTTAGCAGGTACCCAGATACGTCCGTCGTTACGCAGCGACTCGGACATCAGGGTCAGCTTGGACTGGTGGTCTCCGGTTACCGGGATACACGTCGGGTGTATCTGGGTGAAAGCCGGGTTGGCGAAATAAGCGCCGCGTTTGAACGCTGCCCAAGCTGCCGTACCGTTGGAGCCCATCGCATTGGTCGAAAGGAAGAATACGTTTCCGTATCCGCCGGTAGCCAGCACCACGGCATGGGCCGAATGGCGCTCGATCTCTCCGGTAACCATATTGCGGACGATAATACCGCGGGCCTTCCCGTCCACTACGACCATGTCGAGCATTTCATGACGGTCGTACGGGGTGATCTTACCCTTGCCCACCTGGCGCTGGAATGCGGAATAACAACCCAGCAGGAGCTGCTGACCGGTCTGTCCGGCCGCATAGAACGTACGCGATACCTGTGCGCCGCCGAAAGAGCGGTTGTCCAACTTGCCGCCGTAATCGCGGGCGAAAGGTACGCCTTGTGCGACGCACTGGTCGATGATGTGTCCCGAAACCTCAGCCAGACGGTATACGTTGGCTTCGCGGGAACGGTAGTCACCGCCTTTGATCGTATCGTAGAACAAACGGAACGTAGAGTCGCCGTCGTTCGTATAGTTTTTATTGGCATTGATACCCCCCTGGGCAGCGATGGAGTGTGCACGGCGGGCGGAATCCTGATAGAAGAAAGCCTTTACGTTGTAACCCAACTCGGCCAGCGTAGCGGCCGCAGAGCCACCGGCAAGACCGGTTCCCACCACGATGATATCTATCTTACGCTTGTTGGCCGGATTGACCAGGCGCACGTGATTCTTATAGTTTTCCCATTTCTCGGACAGAGGTCCCTGGGGAATCTTCGGATCGAGTATATTTTCGCTCATTTTATTGTCTTTATTTGAAGGTTACAGCTTATAGAACGGCTACATAACGGCACCAGAGCGCCACGAAAGTAAATCCGAGGGCGATCACCACGCAATAAGCCAAAGCCAGCTTCTGCAGGCAGGGGAGCCAGTTCACATAAGACTGTCCCGTAGTCTGGAACATGGACCAGAAACCATGCGCCAGGTGAATGCCCAGGATAATGAACCATACGATATACAATGCCGTGAAAAGAGCACTGTCCTTAAACAGCCCGACAACCAACTGGTAATCGTTGTCCACTCCGTCCGGCAGGCCAGTCACCTGGATCTTGACCCAGAACTGCACCACATGCACGGCAATACCCAGCAGGATGACGAGCCCGGTAAGCCACATGTAACGCGAAGCCCACGAAGAAGCCGCGCCATAATTGGCATTCTTGTAACCTACAGGGCGCGATGCGGAGTTTTTAAGCGCCAGATACAGCCCGTAGATAATGTGAATGATGAATCCCAAAGCCAGTACCGGCTGAAGCGCGTACTTGATCACCGGAGAGGCCATAAAATGTGTCATGGCGTTGTAGCTTTCTTCTCCGCCTACCACAAAAAGGTTCAGCGACATGTGAAGCAACATGAAGATGACAAGAAATGCTCCCGTCAGGGCCATAAACACTTTACGACCTAGCGACGAGGAATAAAAACATTCTTTGCTCATGATTGATTGTGTTGTTTTTATTAGTTAATTTCGTATCTGATTTTAAAGTGCGCAAGTTACTCAAAAATATCGATACGGCGCAGCATTTTTCGCCAAAACATCTTCGGCTATCCATCCCAATATTTTTTGCGATTTCTTTTGCAAAAGAAAATAAATGGCTATATTTGCACCGCTTTTCCCCCGCAACAGGGACACGGAAAAAGTTGCTTCAGTAGCTCAGTTGGTTAGAGCACATGACTGTTAATCATGGGGTCGCTGGTTCAAGCCCAGCCTGAAGCGCAAAAACACAAAAGTGTGTTTATCAATTATTTAAAGCCTTTGAGGATGTTTCTCAAAGGCTTTTTTCTTCCCCCATATTCGTTAAAACACCGTGCATTTATCAGTTTTTTGAGTTAAGTTTTTATATTTGTTGGACAATAGTTGGACAAAAAAATCAAACGATATGTCGGTATCATTCAAGGCGGAAATCAGAAAGAGCCAGCAAAAAAGGGACGGCACATGGAATGTAAAGATCCGTGTTACCAAAGGCCGGGATGTAGCAAGGGTATCTACCAACTTCTTTGTTGATAAATCACAACTCACCCGGAAGTCTTTTGAAATCATCGACAATAAAACGATACGAGTATGCAATGACCTGATCGATGAATTCCGGGATTATCTTCTTGAATTAGGCACTGAAGTTGACTTCTACGATGCCAAGCACCTGGCAAAATACTTGTCTGAAAAGCTGGCAAACAAATATGATGAAACAAGGTTCGATCTTATTGATTTTGGAGAGAGACATATTAATATGCTGAGAAATGCGGGTCGAAGCGGTTATGCGAATAGTATTCAAAACACCATATCATGGATGAAAAAACATTTTGATTCTTTTTCAATAAGGCTCCTTACTGTTCAGATGCTTGAAGACATGCAGGTCAAAATGTTGAAAACGATTTCTCAAACTTCGGCAAATATCCATCTGAGAAATATACGCACCTTATTTAATGCCTGTGCCGATTCTTTGGATGATGACAGTATAATCAAACGATACCCATTCCGCAAGTTCAAATTCCGGCCGGACGAAAGACCAACGGAAAGGGCTCTTGACATAGACACCCTTCGGAAGATAATTTTTTATCCCGAGCATCTACTTAAACGTGTAAATATGGCACGTGAAGTATTTACCCTTTCTTTTGCCCTCTTAGGGATGAATACAAAGGATTTGTACTGCTGTTCGGATTTTGATGGAAAAAGAATAACCTATATCCGGGAAAAGACAAAAAGGAAAGGTGAAAAGGCTATGATCGCCCCACTCATTCCAGAAGAAGTAAAAGCGATTTTTGAAAAATACCGCGACCCGGACAAGAAACGGGTATTCAGTTTCTACAAGCAGTATTCTTCCAGTGACAATTTTTATAGGGCTATAGATAAAGGTCTTGAAGTTATATGTGAATCCATTGGCATATCTCAAAAAGTAACGGCTTATTGGGCAAGGCATTCTTTTGCCACTATTGCCCGAAACGATTGTAATATTCCCAAAGATGATATTTCGATGTGCCTCACCCATTCTTCAGGGCTTGATATCACAGACCGCTATATTGAAAATGATTGGAGCAAGATCGACCGCGTACAGAGAGCAGTAATCGATCTCGTGTTTAATGGGCGAGAGGGATAGTTCTACTATATATATAATAGGTCAATCGCTTTCATCCGGAGCAATTCAAACTCCCAGGACGAACATACTTCATCCAAGCGTCCGATGCAATCGTCAAGTTCTGTTTCTTTTACCTGTATCATGGCTCTTATGTCTGTTTCGTTTCTCTTTATGCGATAGCTTTCCGGCCAAGATTCCTGCCGTTAAAGCGAATATGTAGGCTACTACGTATGACATGGCCCCGTATGTATTGGTTTCCCGCAACTGCAAAGGCGTTGCTGAATATCTCCCGTTAGGCTTCGGTTTATTTCCCCGGTAAGGTAGCCCACTTCTTCTCCCCCTTGTTCCAGTCCGAACAGTTCCGCGATATGATCCACCAAATGGCGGACTTCATGCTCTACTGAATTGATGAATTCCGCTTCTGTAGTGGCCGGCCCGAGTACGATAACCGTTTCCCGGGTGCGTAGGTTCGACCATGTAAACCCGTAGTCATACCAACGGCCCAATACTTTCTGTTCTATTCTATATTTTATCTTTTCAGGAGTTTCTATATACCTGAGCGCACGAACTATTTGTTCGTAACCCGCCGGTCCCGCGTCGAAAAAGACGAGAATCTTCCAATCGTACTTCTCAATATATAGTTCTTTGTATTTCATTTCAGCGATGTTTCTTTGTTCGCTTTTCTACATCCCGTTCGGCTTTACGGCGCATTCTTCGGGGCAGCATGGATGCGTTCTGCCTAACCATCACGCCGATCTGCTGAAGGTCTTCGGCGCTCATGCTTTGCATGATCTCTTTAGCGCTTTTCCCACGTAGCATGGCGCCCAGGTATCTTTCTATTCCCATTGTCTTTCTTTGGTTTGATAAGAAAAAAGGGCGGCGCTTTGCAGTACCGCCCTTCCTCGTCAGATAAAATCCTCCCAATACAGGGGTTCTCCTTTCCCGATGGTATCCGCGCAGTACCGTGTCAGCGAAATGCCGTCGTACCCGTCAGGATCGTCGATATACGCTTTGACGTACTTCAGGATGGCTGCTTCGCTGGTCAGCACTTCGGGATAAAAGTCCGAGTAAGCCATATTAGCTACATACATGCAGTCGTAGCCTTTTGCCTTCTCGATATTGATCCCGTTGCGTTCCAGCGCTTCTTTGACCTGCTCGTGCGTCCAACGGTGGTCTGTCCCGTCAGCATTCTTCATGCGCTTCTTGTCAGTAGCGTATTCGGCCAGTTTCTTATTGAAATGCCAGCCGTTTTCCGCCAGATACTCGCGCTGTGCTTTCGGGAGGTCATCATAGATGTCCAGCCTGCTCATAACGCACGGGAATTATCTGCGATACCGGGAATAGGGCCCGGTGCCCTTTACGCCGCGGCGTTCGCCGTACATATATTCCCCCTCAAAGGGATCGAACATACGGCCTTCCCGCTCTCCGTAGCCTCCTCCACGGGAAGAACCTCCGGAAGAATATCCTCCCTCGCGTTCCCCGTATCGGCCGTCCTCCATTTCACGCATGGCCTTTTCATAGCCTTTACGCATTCCTTCCTGGTAGGCTTCTTCGACTTCGCGGTCTTCGCCTTCATCGAACCCGCGGCCCGTTGCAAATGCTTTCCACTTCATTTTTTTTCTGTTTTTGGTGTTTGCGATCTTTCAAAGAGGGTTTTGATATCAGAGAGGGTCGGCACTGCGCCGAGCTTTTCCTCTATCGCGGCCAGTTTACTCTTCAGGCCCTTGATCTCAGTCTCCTGCGCCTGCGCCTGTGCGTAGCCGGGGTCCAGTTGCCTGATGATTTCTTCGTACGCTGCGAGGTTCGCTTTATGCTTCTCGTAGGAGTTCACTACAGTAGTGCTTTCCTGCTGGGCGGCGGACACGGCGGTCTTGATATCCTCGATGGTGGTCGAGACTGTCAGGCCGTCTTTGGTCACTACGTTCAGGTTGGTAGGCACTCCCCACGGTTCATTTCCATCAATAGTTATATTGACATACTGTTGGAATGCGGCCGGGTTCCACTGCTGTGGATTGGTCCTTTGAGGGACATACGGTTGTGAAACTTCCTTTACCTTGGCAGTATAGTACTTAGGGGTATCCCGGGTATCCAGTACATAAACGGTTGATCCTTTTTGAATTTCGCTGAACATTGGTTATTTAATTTTTTGTTCTTTACTTTTTCAATTGAAAAAAAGCGGGAGGGGGATGGTCCCTCCCCCGCTTCGGGTTTATTTCACGGCTGCCGCTTTGGTGGCGGTCGCCGTGGGGGTGTTTTGCGCCGCTGCACGGGCAGGGCTGTTCTGCGCGGTCACTCCCAGCATCCGGAAGATACCGGCCGCCTTATCCACATAGACAAGGTGTTCGGTGGTATTCCCCAATTGCTGTTGTTCTCCGCCGCCGCCGCTTCCCGTAGGCACGGTTACGTCGCGTCCTTCCACCTGTGTGCCTTTATTGTCGATGACAGGCACTTTGGCGGTCCCGGTGGCATTACTCAGTGTGGAGCGTCCACCGGAGGGTATCACGACCGTCACGGGCAGCGAGGCTCCGTTCTGGGATACCGGATGGCGCACTCTCCACAGAATAATGCTCCGGACAGGCAACGCGTGCCATGCGCAGGGGTTCACGCCGTAATCCGCGGTGGTTTCGTTTTCCAGATTCTCTACGAGCCCCGTCGAAGAAAGCTCAAAGATTCCGAATTGGTCCAGTCGCGGAAGAAAGCCCCCTTGCGGTACGATGGCAGTCATGTCTGGTCTGAAAGGAAAAATCATAGCGATGCCTCCTTTCTTTTTATACCAGACCGCCGCATCCAGCCGCTACCGGTGCTACCGCTACGGTAGGCACGTTGCAGCAGTTGGGGTTCTGCACGATGTAAGCCGGAACAGGACACGGGGCCTTCAACTGGTTCACGATGTTGGCTGTCTGTACCTGCAATGTTGCGGCGGTAGCCAACTGGGTGTTCTCCCGGTTAAGGGTGTCTATCTTGTTCTGCATTTCGCGCATTTCAAGCTGGCAGAACTTGTCGTTGATGATCTGTGTCTGCGCATCGATCTTGGCTCCGAGGATGTTGAACTGCGTATTGGCCGATCCCTGAAGGGCATTCGTCTGGTTGAGCGTAGCCAATTGGTTTTCGTAACCCATGCGCGTGATAGCGTTCTGGGTCTGGCAGCAGCAGTCAGCGATCTGATTGCCGATCTGACAGCCAAGGCTCTGTACCGAGTTGATAACCTGCTGGCCGGTCATACCTACCTGTCCGGCTACCTTGTCGATAGATCCCTGAAGATTGCAGATGGCTCCCTGTATCTGCTGCGTCGAGCAGTTCAGAGAACTTGCCAACTGGCTGATGGCCGTTCCGTTTCCTTGTATTGCGTTCATAAGCAGTTCGCGACCTGCGTCGCTGTTTAATTGTGCGGGCAGTCCGTTGGCTCCGTTGGCTCCGCCGAATCCGTTTCCGCCAAATCCGCCCCAGCAGAAGAAGAGCAGGATGATCCATATCCACCAACAGCCGTCGCCGCCCCAGGCACCGCGATTGCCGTTGCCGTTCATCAGAGCGGCTACAAGATTAGGGTCCATGCCTTTGTTCTGCATAAGTGCGGGTATCATGGCCATGATGTCAGCCCCTTTCGAGCCGCCGTCTTCGCCAAACATGTAAATTTTGTCACTTCCCATTGTTATTATTCTTTGATTTATTCATTCCCGCCCTCTTTCGCGGAGCGGTATCGCGATACCGGTATATCACAAAAATAAAAACAACGTTATTGGTAACGCTTACCGTTACTTTTCAATTGCTCACGAATAACTTTCAAATTACTTTCTATTATTGTGTTCCCTTTAAATCGAGAACTACAACTAAGGAGAAGATAACGAATTCCTGCAGGTGTCTTATTTATAAGTATTGCTATTTGCCCGGGATAGAAACCCATTTCATTTAGGAGAAAGACCAAAATACATCTTGCATCTACAATTTCTTCCATCCTACAATCGGAAAGGATATCATCAGCAGATACTTCAGTCACTCGGCTCACCATATTTAATAAATCCGCAAAGATTTCAGTTTTACACATAGCTTTTCAGAAGTTTATATCTTATCTTTGCGTTACTCCCACATAAAAAAAGCGTAGTAACGCACATCAAAGGCTTAGGCCCCTAATTCGATGCGTTGCTACGCTTTATTCTGATTATGTGGGAATTTTCAGAAACTCAACGATTAGGGGCCTTTTTTATTTCCCGCCCCTTGGGAAATTATTCAAAGTGGCTGAAAAGCCACTTTTTTTATATCATCCTTCGGACTAGCTTTATTCCGTAGAAAATACCAATACCTAATAAGGCAAAAAAGGCATAACCGCCGATCTGCATCCGGAACTTCTGCCACCAGTTCAATTCTTTCTCTACCGGATAGGGAATTTCTTTGGTTTGATAAACGATACTGTCCATAGTGATTATTTTTTCTTTTACCGGCACATTTACCGTCCCACTTGTATCCTTATTTTTCAATGAATGATAAAGCGAACCGTCCGGCAGTATTCGCGCATCCGATTCCGCTACTGAGGTTTCAAGATGAGATACCGTATCTTTTACTATGATCTCCTTGCTCTCCTGCGGTAGTTTAACCGGGAACGGCTCTATGTGGATCGTCTCTTTATAATCAATCCTTACCATTTGGCTTAACGATTCTTTCTGAACTACCCTTTTGGCGGTGCAGGAACAGAAAATTAAGAGGGCAAGTATGATCAGCAACGCAACAATCGTTTGTCCAAGTATCTGGGCATTGCGCTGGTACTTCAATGTTCGTTTTGTGTGCATATTTCAATGGTATTTGTTTCGTCTCTCTCCTCAGCTTCGCTAAGACGACGAGTAAGTTCAATCTCATAATCGGTGGACCCGGTTACTTTTCCTTTTTCGGTATTCTTACCAACCAGAATACAGCCTTCGGTATCTTTTGCGGTATTGCCCCGGTGTATGCGTATGCCGGTGAACATCGGAACATTTACCAGAATAGGCAGTTTGCGTTTGAATTTTGGCGAATAGGTTACCAATACATGGTAAGTCCCTGCCGGTATCGCGGTTTGTCCGGGGTTTTTCTTTTCGCGTGTCAAGTCCCGAACGGTATCTTCCAGCGTGTCACAAAAGTATTGCCCGTCAATATACAAGTGGCCAATGGTATAATCCGGTGCTTTATATGTCCTTTTTAGTGTCAGTTTCATCTTCCCATTATTTAGATTTGTATTGGATTATATTCAGGCAGTATGTACTGGATATTCTCTGCCGCCGATGCGAGAATATCCCGAGCGAACACAGGATTTATCATGTCGGTGGTCTTATGGTGAGTAAATCCAATTATAATGTTCCCTATCCATTTGTCATGGTGATCTGTTAGTCTGCGTTGAATAATAGACTTACAACCATTCGTGCTCATCAAAGCCCGGGCACGTTTATCTTTAACATCTGTCTCTACATTAAAGTACATGAAATATTCCCGGGTGGATAACTCACGCCCCAAAACCGCTATATCAGACAATGGCATATTGCGAATACTATCTTTTATCGAGGCAACGCCATTCCGTTTTACTTCCATTGTGGCTGATATATACGTGTTGGATGTTAATGGATGTGGCTGAAGGATATATACACGGTCGGCGTTCAACTCATGGAGTATTTCCCATAATTGGCCGAAAATTTTCCCGGCATCTTCGCTCCGCCTCCTGCCTCGATCTTCTTCCTGTTTCTTCCACATTTCAAGTTTAGCATCGGTTTGCTTATTCTTCGTGTACTGATTGTAAGAGAAGAATCCGGTAATTATGGCCCCGATTGCAACAATTATAGGTGCTATATATTCCATGTCATTTGTTTATAAAACCCCGCCGCCTTTTTCACGACGGGGCAGATTGATACTACGCTTTATTCTGAAGTTTGATAGCCTGTTTGATCCCGTATGTAAGGACCAACCCCCCGCATACGATAACGGCTATCCCTACCGGCAGGTTATTTGGTAAAATACCCAAAGCCCCAACTCCGGCACATGCTACCCCAGCAATAGCCAGGCCGATAAAGCCCCACATCTTTCCGAATTCATTGTTTACATTTGCCATTTTCTTTTGATTTTAATTGTTTATAAATAAATAATCTGTTTGCTGTTCCTTCCGTTCAGCGACATCAGTCGGCATCATCATCGTCCGCTGTTATCTCCCACAATGAATAACCTGCCCTTAGGCTCTGGGTCATGAGCATGTCTCCGTTATCCAGCACCACTTCCACTGTACCTAACTTAAGCGGATTCGGCAGGATTCCGACAGAGGGCTTTGTATTTGAATTTAAGGAGGATGCCGTTTCGGTGAATGTATGGTTATCCGGCGTACCGTTCAGATATACCTCGCGCTCATAGTCCAGCGTTTGGGTCATACCGGAAGTATCCGTATAGGTCAGCGTAAACGATACCATGGCGAACTGGTCCGAGCGGTTTTGAAGGGTTCTCGCCTCGACACAGATATGACGGCTACTATCCATGTACACCCTAATGAAGAAGTCCACCACGTTGCTCGTATCGGAGAAACCAGCCGTATCGCGAATATTTCCGTACGCTTTGACGGCATAAGAGCGTTCCTTCTTTCCCGATTCCAGCCATTCGGTAAATGTATATCCCGGCGCATCGGTGGCTGTAAAGGTGACGATTTGCCCATAGGTAGGATTAGACGGCGTAGCCGTTGCTGTTCCGGCCCCGGCGGGATATACGAATACCTGGGCGCTGA
>CALJDR010000049.1 GCA_938023515.1 uncultured Flavobacteriales bacterium | reverse complement strand
GGCCATGAGCGAACCGGGCGGGGCGACCAACGCCGGCAACGACCATGCCATGCGCGACTTCCGGATGCAACTGCCTTGGCTGGGAGTAGCCGAGGCGGGTAATTCGGGATTCCGTTTCGTGCGCATCGACCTGTTGGACGATAACGCAGAGCTCATCCTGCGGGAAGCCAGCGCCTGCTCTATCTTCCGCGATCTGGCCTACAAAGGCTCGTTCCGGTGCAGCGACACCCTGCTCAATAAAATATGGCAAACAGGTGCCTACACCGTCCACCTGAATATGCAGAACTACCTGTGGGACGGCATCAAGCGCGACCGTCTGGTATGGGTGGGCGACCTGCACCCCGAAGTGATGACCGTTTCGACCGTCTTCGGCGGCGACCCGATCGTCCCCTCCAGCCTCGACCTGGCCCGCGACATTACCCCGCTGCCCGCCTGGATGAACGGCATCGGTTCGTACTCCCTGTGGTGGATCATCATCCAGCGGGACTGGCACCGGTACCAAGGGGATCTGAAATACTTGAAAGGACAAAAAGAATACCTCGCCGGGCTGCTGCGGCAGGTCATCTCCGGGCTGGACAAAAACGGCAGGGAACAGTTGGGCGGCACGCGCTTTCTGGACTGGCCTTCGAGCGAGAACAAAGAGGCCATAGACGCCGGGCTCCAGGCCCTGACCGTCATGGCGCTCCAGGCCGGAACCGAGCTGTGCGGCATCTTGGGAGATACGGAACTCGCCCAGCAAAGCCGGCAGGCACACGCAAAAGCGCTCAAAGAGGCCGAAAAAATGGCCAAAACTTTCCTGAAAAAACACGACGGCACCCTGAAAGGGGATAAACAAGCCGCCGCCCTGCTCGCCCTGTGCGGAGCGGCGGAACCGGAAAAAGCGGCCGACATCCTCAAAGCCGGAGGGCCGGCGAACTTTTCCACTTTTTATGGCTACTACATGCTGGAAGCCTTGGCCGAGGCCGGACTTTACCAACAGGCGGCGGATATCATCCGCGCCTACTGGGGCGGCATGCTTGACATGGGGGCCACTACCTTCTGGGAAGACTTCGACCTCGACTGGACGAAGGACTCCTATGGGATAGACCGACTGCCCGAAGCCGGTAAAAAGGATATCCACGGGGATTTCGGGGCCTATTGCTACAAAGGGTTCCGCCACAGCCTGTGCCACGGATGGGCTTCCGGCCCGACGGCGTGGCTGTCCCGGTATGTGCTGGGCATAAATCCCGTCAGTCCCTCCGAAATCGAGATACAACCGCACCTGGGCGACCTGCCTTGGGCGGAGGGAACTTTCCCCACCCCCTATGGCATCGTGAAAGTACGCCACGAGAAAGGCCCGGACGGGCGGGTAAACACCGCCGTCAACGCGCCGAAAGAACTGAAAATAACTGTCAAAAAACCGAATATATTATGACTACACTACGAAAATGGATGGCCCTCGCGCTGGTGGCGTGCGCCGTTTCCCTCAGCGCCCAGAGCGCCGGGTGGAAGGGGGATTGGATCACCGCCTCCGACTGCCACAACAACCCCAACACCTGGATCGCTCTGCGCAAGGTAGCCAACATCGACAAAGTGCCGCAGAAGCTCGAAGCCCGGGTCGCAGCCGACTCCAAATACTGGATGTGGGTGAACGACAGCCTGGTGGTCTTCGAGGGCGGCCTGAAACGGGGCCCCGATCCCGAGGGCACCTATTACGATGTGATAGACATCGCCCCGTACCTCAAGGAAGGAAAGAATACGATCGCCGTCCTGCTGTGGTATTTCGGCAAGAGCGGGTTCAGCCATAAATCGAGCGGAAAGGCCGGACTGCTCTTCGACGCCGAAGGCGGCGGGGTGAGCATCGTCTCGGATGCCAGTTGGCAGGCCTGCGTATACCAGGCATTTCAGAACACGGGCAAACCGCTGCCCAATTACCGCCTGCCGGAAAGCAACATCCGCTACGACGCGCGCTTCGCGATGGACGGATGGAATACGGCGGCCTACAAAGGTTCTTTCCCGCCGGCGGAAGTCATTGCCAAACCCGGCGAAAAACCGTTCGGCAACCTCGTGGAACGGCCTATCCCGATGTGGAAAGACTATGGGCTCAAACCGTACGAAAGCGTGAAAGTATCGGGCGACACGTTGATCTGCCGCCTGCCATACAACTGCCAGATGACCCCTTACATCGAATTGGAAGCCCCTGCCGGCGATACGGTTCGTATCCAGACCGATAACTACAAGGGCGGCAGCGAGAACAATGTCCGGGCGGAATATATCACCCGGGACGGCTTGCAGTCCTATGAAAATCCCGGCTGGATGAACGGGCATTATGTATGGTACATCATCCCCAAAGGGGTGAAAGTAAAAAATGTATCCTTTCGCGAAACGGGCTACGATACGGAATTCGTGGGTACATTCACCTGCGACGACCCCTTCCTGAACGAATTGTGGGAAAAATCTGCGCGCACCCTTTACATCACCATGCGCGATACGTACTTCGACTGCCCCGACC
The DNA here is from genome assembly GCA_938023515.1 of uncultured Flavobacteriales bacterium. Lineage (GTDB taxonomy): Bacteria > Bacteroidota > Bacteroidia > Flavobacteriales > UBA1820 > Merdimorpha. The sequence goes on along the minus strand of CALJDR010000049.1, from coordinate 86,328 downwards.
GCGAGCGCGCCCAATGGTGGGGTGATGCCGTGAACGAACTGGGCGAAGCGTTCTACGCCCTCTCCCCTTCGGCGCAGAAACTGGCGGTGAAAGGCATCCATGAACTGGTGAACTGGCAGCGCGACAACGGAGTGATCTATTCGCCCGTTCCGGGAGTAGGCACGAGCGAACTGCCGCTCCAGATGCTGGCCTCGGTGGGCTGGTACGGGTTCTACACCCAATACTACTACAGCGGGGATTCATCTTTCGTCAAGGACGTATACGACCGCGTACACCGGTACCTGCACGACGTGTGGCAGGTAGGCCCCGACGGGCTGCCGCTGCTGCGCAAAGGCGACTGGAACTGGGGCGACTGGGGGGCCGACATCGACATGGGCGTGCTCACCACCACCTGGTATTACCTGGCCCTGAAAGCCGAGCGGGAATTCGCCCTGATGCTGGGCCGCACAGCCGATGCCGAAAAAGACGCGCAGATGATGGCCGCCATCGAGAAAGCATTCGACGGGGCGTACTGGACAGGAAAAGTATACCGTTCGAAAGAACACACCGGGGCGGACGACGACCGGGCACAGGCGATGGCTGTCGTATCGGGCCTGGCCTCGAAAGACAAATACCCGATGATCACCCAGGCACTGAAAAAAGAATACCACGCCAGCCCGTACATGGAAAAATATGTGCTCGAGGCGCTCTTTATAATGAACGAGGGAGAATTCGCCATCCAACGCATCCACGACCGGTACGCCAAGATGATGGCCTATAAGGATTACTCCACCCTGTTCGAAGGCTGGGGCATCGGTGCCGAAGGATTCGGCGGGGGCACGATCAACCATGCCTGGAGCGGCGGCCCGCTGACGATGATGAGCCAGAAAGTATGCGGTATCGAACCGACGTCGCCCGGCTTCAAGACCTTCCGGGTAGCCCCGCAGCTCAGCGGGCTCGACCACGCCGAAGCCTCGATGGTCACGGCTGACGGAGGACGCATCGCCGTAAAAGTCCAAAAAGAAGGACAGAAACTGAGCGTAACGGTGACCGTACCCAAAGGCTCGAAAGCCCAGGTGGTGTTCCCCGACGGAAAATCCAAGACCGTAGGGGCCGGTACCCATACCGTGAAACGATAAATAGATTTATTTGGTTACACTTTTTATTTTTGTGTGCGGCGGCGGCAAAACCGAAAGGGTTGCCGCCGTCTTTTTTGTGCCCGGCAGCAGAAATGCCGCCTTTAAAAAATTGCACAAATGCCCGCAGGGCCTTACCTTTGTACCTTACCAGTATAAAAACGAAATGGAATTCTCTCCCCTTACAGCCCTTTGCCCCCTGGACGGCCGCTACCGCTCCACCGGGGAGGCCCTGGCCCCTTATTTCTCGGAATTCGGACTGATACGCTACCGCGTGATGGTCGAAGTGGAATACTTCATCGCGCTTTCGGCCCTGAAGGAACAACTCCCCCAACTGTCCGGTGTACCGGAAAGCGTTTTCCCGGCCCTGCGGGATATCTACACCGATTTTTCGGAGCGCGACGCCCTGATGATCAAAGAGATCGAAAAAACGACCAACCACGACGTAAAGGCGGTGGAGTATTTCCTGAAAGATCGTTTTAAAAAACTGGGGCTGGAAAGCCAGAAAGAGTTCATCCATTTCGGCCTTACTTCGCAGGACATCAACAACACGGCCGTGCCGCTGTCCGTCAAGGAAGCCCTCGGCCAGATCTACCTGCCGGAACTCAAAGGGTTGGTCGAACTGCTGGAAAAGCTGGCCGGCGAATGGGACGACATCCCGATGCTGGCGCACACCCATGGACAGCCCGCTTCCCCCACCCGTCTGGGCAAGGAAATCCGCGTATTCTCCGAGCGCCTGCGCATCCAGACGGAAACGTTGGAAAAACTGCCCCACGGGGCAAAATTCGGAGGGGCCACCGGCAATTTCAACGCCCACAAAGTGGCTTTCCCGGCTGTGGACTGGAACGCTTTCGCCCGGAAATTCGTCGAACAGACCCTGGGGCTGAAACGCTCGTACCCCACCACCCAGATAGAACATTACGACCTGATCGCCGCTATTTTCGACAACGTCAAGCGGATAAACAGCATCCTGATAGACCTGGACCGAGATATGTGGACTTATATCTCGATGGAGTATTTCCGCCAGCAAATAAAGGCCGGAGAGGTAGGATCGAGCGCGATGCCGCATAAGGTCAACCCGATAGACTTCGAAAATTCGGAAGGAAACCTCGGGGTCGCCAACGCCCTGTTCGAGCACTTGGCCGCCAAGCTCCCCGTTTCCCGGATGCAGCGCGATCTGACAGACTCCACCGTCCTGCGCAATGTCGGAGTGCCTTTCGGACATTCGCTGCTGGCCATCCGTTCCACGGTAAAAGGACTGAACAAGCTGATCGTCAACCGGGAAAAGATCACCGCCGATCTGGACAACAACTGGGCCGTCGTGGCCGAAGCCATCCAAACGGTGCTCCGCCGGGAAGGCTATCCCAACCCCTACGAAACGCTCAAGGCGCTCACCCGCACCAACGCCCGGATCACCAAGGAGAGCATCCGCGAATTCATCGATACGCTGGATGTCGCAGAGGAGATCAAGGACGAACTGCGCGCATTCTCGCCGATGAACTATACGGGATACTGATAATTCCCCATCACCACATAAAAAGCGGCTGCTTCCGTTGGAAGCAGCCGCTTTTCGGTATTGCCGGGACAATCTTAAGCAATCGTCACCGTCGGGTCCAAATACACATCCTGAACGGCATGGAGCAGTTCGACTCCGTCCTTCATCGGCTTCTGGAATGCCTTACGTCCGCTGATGAGGCCCATACCTCCGGCGCGCTTGTTGATCACGGCAGTGACGACCGCGTCTTTCAGATCGGAAGCCCCGTGCGATTCGCCGCCCGAGTTGATCAGCCCGACCCGGCCCATATATCCGTTGGCCACCTGGTAACGGCACAGGTCTATCGGATGGTCGGTCGTCAGTTCGGTATAGACTTTTTCATCCGTCTTGCCAAAACCGATCGCTTTGAACCCGCCGTTGACCGTCGGGAGCTTTTGTTTGACGATATCGGCCTTAATGGTTACTCCGATATGGTTGGCCTGGCTCGTCAGGTCGGCCGCCGTATGGTAGTCCACCCCGTCTTTTTTAAATCCGTCGTTGCGCAGGTAACACCACAGGATCGTGGCCATACCCAGTTCATGGGCGTATTCGAAGGCTTTGGCCACCTCCACGATCTCGCGGCGGCTGTCCTGGGAACCGAAATAAATGGTAGCCCCTACAGCTACGGCGCCCATATTCCACGCCTCTTTTACCGTACCGAACATCACCTGTTCGAACGTATTGGGGTAGGTGAGCATTTCGTTATGGTTCAGCTTTACGATGAACGGGATCTTGTGCGCGTATTTGCGGGCTACGCTGGCCAGCACTCCGAACGTGGAGGCCACGGCATTGCACTCTCCTTCGATGGCGAGCTTTACGATATTTTCCGGGTCGAAATACAGCGGATTGGGAGCGAACGAAGCTCCGGCCGAGTGTTCGATCCCCTGGTCGACAGGCAGAATGGACAGGTAGCCGGTATTTGCCAGCCGTCCGTGTCCGAGCATAGCCTGAAGGCTGTTCAGGGTGCGGATATTCCGGTCGGTCGGGATCCACAGTTTGTCTATAGTTTCCGGCGAAGGCACGTGGATGAGCGATTTGTCGATCGTTTTGCAAGTGTGGCCCAAGTAGTATTCGGCCGCCTTGCCCAGCAGTTCAATAACTTTTGTTTCCATGGTAATAAACTTTAAAACGTGATTGGTTTGGTGAATTATTCTTTCTTTGGATCGCAGCCGTCCTTCCAGGCCACTTTCTGCACCGGCTGGTGTTTCCGGCCGATGATGTCGCGGTACAGATCAGGACGGCGCGCCTGTAGGTAACGCGTGCCCCCGGCGTTGGCTATTTTTCCCTCCGTAGCGGTAGCGATGCAAAAATCGTCGCCCAAGGCCCGACATTCGGCCACGATGTCCCCGAAAGGATCGAGTATCATCGAGCAGCCGTTCTTGACCTCGGTATAGTCCATCCCGATGGGGTTGGAAAAGACGACATATACCGCATTGTCGTAAGCCCGCGCGGGGAGCCATTTCATCAGCCACGCACGACCTTTCAGCCCGTCGAACTCCACCCGGAGGGACGTAGGGTCGGTTTCCCGGTTCTGCCATAGAGCCGGATCGATCAACCCAGCGCCCGGACGGGGCGAAGGGGTGCACATGGTCACGTGCGGCATGAAAATGATCTGGGCGCCCAACAATTTGGTGGCCCGGACATTCTCCACGATATTGTTGTCGTAACATATCAGGATGCCGCATTTCCAGCCCTTGATATCGAAGACCGCATAACCGTCTCCCGGGGTGAGCGCCGGATGGATGAACGGATGGAGCTTGCGGTATTTGGCTTTCAGCCCGTCCCCGTCCACACAGACATGCGCTTTGTAGAGTTTCCCGTCGTCCCCTTTTTCAAAAAATCCGGCCAGCAGCGTCACGCCCGTATCCTGGGCGATGCGGATCAACTCCTGCGTACTGGGGCCTTCGGGGATCGATTCGGAGATATCGGCGAGTTGTTCCCGAGTGAGATCCTTGGCAAAAGTATAACCGCATACCGAGCATTCGTGGAAGGCCACTACATCGGCCCCCGCTGCGGCGGCTTTGCCGCATATCTCGCGGATGACGGACAGGTTATACCGTTTGTCGTTGTCGTGCGCTTCGAACTGTACGGATGCTATTTTCAGATTTTTCATAAAAAGAGATCGGGATATCGGGGGTTATTTCTTTTTGCCCTGGTTGGCTACGGCCTCCATCAGTTTTTTGATTTCCTCGGGGTCGCCCAGGAAATAATCCTTCTGCAGGCGCAGGTCGTCGTCGAACTCGAACACGTACGGCACGGCCGTAGGGAGGTTGAGGTTTACAATATCCTGATCGGAAATGCCCTTAAGGTGTTTGATGATACCCCGCAGGCTGTTCCCGTGGGCAGCGACGATCAGTTGGTTGGCCACTTTGAGCGTGGGAAATATCACGCAGTGCCAGTAAGGCATAATGCGCTCGATGCAATCCTTCAGCGATTCAGTGCGGGGAAGTTCTTCGTCCGGCACCTCGCGGTAGCGGATGTCGAAGCGGGGGTTGCGCGGGTCGTCTTCACCTAAGGGCAGCGGGGCCACGTCGTAACTGCGGCGCCAGATGAGCACCTGTTCGTCGCCGTATTTGGCGGCCGTCTCGGCTTTGTTCAAGCCTTGGAGTTGGCCGTAATGTTTCTCGTTCAGCCGCCAGGATTTCTCCACCGGGATCCAATCCTGGTCCATACGATCCAGCACGCAGTCGAGGGTCTTGACAGCCCGTTTGAGGTAGGAAGTGAATGCCTTATCGAAGACAAAGCCTTCTTTTTTCATCAGGTCGCCGGCTTTTTTAGCCTCTTCCACGCCTTTTTCCGTCAGATCGACGTCGGTCCACCCGGTAAAACGGTTCTCTTTGTTCCATGCGCTCTCTCCGTGGCGCAAAAGCACGATCTTTTTCATATTCGGTTTGGTTTTAAATTACTATATCTGTTTTTTATTCTTTTCTCTTGGTCACCAGCACTTTGTCTATCCGGGCTCCGTCCATGTCGACGATCTCCATATCCAGGCAGAGCCAGGAAAAACGCTCGCCCGTCTTGGGTACGCGTTGGAGGATATCGAGGATCAGGCCGCTGAGAGTCTTGTAATTGTATTTCGAGAACAGATTTTCCAGTTCGACCGCATCCAGCAGTTCGTAGAACGGGCACTGCCCGTCCACCAGCAGCGAACCGTCTTCCCGGCGGACGATCCGGTCGGTATCGTCGTCCTCGCTCATCCCGCCGAGCAGCCCTTTCACCACGTCCTTCAGGGTTACGATCCCTTCGACACTGCCGAACTCGTCGATCACGATACCGCTTTTGAGCTTCGAGGTCTTCAGGATATCCATCGCCTTGTAGACACTCATATTCTCCGGGAAATATTCGGCCGGGCGGACGATCTTTTCCAGTTTGAAGTCCGGATCGTCGGCATGGGCGAACAAATCCTTCAAATGCACGACACCTACCACCTCGTCCAGCGAACCGTCGCACACCGGGTATACGTTGAACACGTTCTTGCGGATCAGCGAACGGAGGTATTCCGTATCGCGGTGCAGGTCGAGCCATACGATATCGCTGCGGTGGGTCATGATCGAGGCGATACTCATATCCCCTAAGGAAAACACCCGGTCGACGATCTCGTGCTCCACCTGATCGATCTGGCCGCCGAGCGCACTCTGCGCCACCATTGCCTTTACTTCTTCCTCGGTGACGATATCGTCCCTGCGGTCTTTAAGACCCAACATCCGCGATACGGTGGACGTGCTTTTGGAAAGCACCCATACGAACGGGCTTGCCACCCGGGAGAGGAAGTCCATCACCGGAGCGATGACCTTAGCAGCAGATTCCGACATGCCCAAGCCGATCCGCTTAGGCACCAACTCCCCGAATATGAGCGTCAGGTATGTCACCACGATCACGATCACCGTTTTGGCTATCGCCAGCGAATAGGGTTCCAGTACTTCGATATGCGCAATCCAAACGGCTACGTAACCGGCCAGCATCTCCCCCGAAAAAAGCCCGGTGAGGATACCTATCAGGGTGATCCCTATCTGGATGGTCGAGAGGAAGCGGTCGGGGTTCTCCGAAAGCTTCAAAGCCGTGCGGGCCGCCTTACTGCCGTTGTTGGCATCGAGTTCCAGACGGGATCGCCGCGAGGATATGATGGCTATTTCCGACATGGAAAATACGCCGTTCAGTAATATAAGTCCCAGTATGATGAGAAATTCCATAAATATGTATTATCCTTTCTTCGTTAAATCCGTGACAAATCGACCTTTTCCACCGACAGGTTTCCGTAAGACTCAATGCTCTCCGGCACAAAGCGAAGCATCGCAAAATCCTCCGACCCAACCCCATCCGGATAGTATTCTTCCCATCCGGGACCCCAAGCCTGTTTTTTAAATTCCGCATCGGCCACCACTTCCACTTTGCCCCGCAGGCAGATACCCTTGTAATGCGCCCCGTCGAAGTAATACAGGCTGGCCTTTGGGCACGAGAGTATCTCTGCCGTCTTGTCCGACGAAGTATTGGTCGTCAGATAAATGGCCATCGGATTTCCATCAGCCCGGTACAAGGCCTGCAAATGCGGGTAGAGTTTTTCATTGCGCAGGTTGAGCATCGCCCGGGTATGGGGATAGCCGCGGAGATCTATCGTGGAAAGTACCACGAACTGGCTGGTAAGAACTATTTGCGGCAGTTGCCGCTCGTCGGGTTTCATATGTTTGTTTATCAGGTCAAACAAATTTAAGCAAATATCCTCTCCGTTAAATAGGACAGTGGCGTTTTTCACTTTTATTTAATATTGGCCTCCCGTTTTGTCGGAAAATAAGAGTAACTTTGTGAGCATTAAAGACGTATTTAAAACCGTAAAGCCATGAAAATAGCACTCGGAAGCGACCACGCCGGCGTGGAATACAAGAAAGCGATCGTAGAACACCTCAAGACAAAAGGCATCGAGACCATGGACTTCGGGCCTTTTACCGAAGAGCCCGTAGACTACCCGGACTACATACACCCGGTGGCCGAGGCCGTCGAGAAAGGAGAAGCCGACCTGGGTATCACTCTGTGCGGTTCCGGAAACGGGGCGGCGATGACCGCCAACAAGCACCAGGGCATCCGCGCGGCGCTTTGCTGGACACCGGAACTGGCCAGTCTGGCCCGGCACCACAACAACGCCAATGTGCTCGACCTTCCGGCTCGTTTCATCAGCCTGTACCAGGCTTTGGAAATGGTGGACGTTTTCCTGGCCGAACCGTTCGACGCAGGACGTCACCAAAAAAGAATAGATAAGATCCCCTTGAAAAAATAAACCGGGGACAGAGAATCCAACACACATCCGATGAAGAGGAAAAAAAACGAAAGCAGGAAAAACCTGCAGAAAGGAGAAAAGAAAAAATTGACAGGCGCACCTAAAGGTGCCCGCAACGAACGCCGCCGGGAACAACGGGCGGCTTCCGGCGACGACCACAATACCCTTAGCGAATTTGAAATATCGGTACTGGGCGTATTTCACAAGAACCCCACGGCCGTTTACAATCCGAAACAAGTAAATTCCCGCCTGGACGAAGGCAAGGACGACGATGCCTCCCGCGTACAGGCTGCCCTGGACAAACTGGTGGAACGGGAACAGCTCCTGCAGCCCGAACCGGGCCGCTACAAAGCCGCTCCCCAGTCGCAGTACATCGTGGGCAAAATGGACTTCACCTCCTCGGGTGCAGCCTACCTCGTGCCCGAAGACAAGGAAAAATACGTCGACGACATTTACATCCCCGCTACCGCTACCGGCAAGAGCCTGCATGGCGACAAAGTACGGGTGTATGTGTTCCGCCGCAAACAGGGCCGACGCCCCGAAGGCGAAGTGGTGGAGATCATCTCCCGCGTCAAGAACCAGTTCGTAGGACGCTTGGAGCTGTCCCAGCATTTCGGGTTCGTCATCCCGGACAACAACCGCATCGCCATCAACTTCTACATCCCCAAAGACGGGTTGGGTGAAGCCAAAGACGGCGACAAAGTCGTGGTGGAGATCGCCGAATGGCCGGACAAAGTGCACAATCCGGTCGGCCGCATCCTGGACGTACTGGGACGCCCCGGCGAACACGAAGTAGAGATACATTCCATCCTGGCCGAGTACGGCCTGCCCTACCATTTCCCCGAGGAAATAGAAGAGGAAGCGTCCAAACTCCCGATAGAGATCACCCAGGAAGAGATCGGCCGCCGGCGCGATATGCGCACCGCCACCACGTTCACGATAGACCCGGCGGATGCCAAAGACTTCGACGACGCGCTGTCTATCGACCGCCTGGAGAACGGCAATTACCTGGTTGGCATCCATATCGCCGACGTATCGCATTATGTGAAAGAAGGTACGGACCTGGACGAGGAAGCCTACGACCGGGGCACTTCGGTATACCTGGTGGACCGTGTGGTCCCCATGCTCCCGGAGATCCTGAGCAACAATGTCTGCTCCCTGCGTCCGGACGAAGAAAAGCTCACTTTCTCGGCCGTATTCGAAATGGACGAAGAGGCACATGTAAAGAACGAATGGTTCGGCCGCACCGTTATCCTGTCCAACCGCCGATTCACCTATGAGGAAGCCCAGGCCGTGATCGAAGGAGGCGACGACCCACTGAAGGACGAGATACTCACCCTCGACCGCCTGGCCAAGAAAATGCGCGAACGCCGCATAGCCGCCGGCGCTATTTCCTTCGACAAGGAAGAGGTGAAATTCATCCTCGACAAGGACAACGAACCTACCGGGGTATATTTCAAAATAGCCAAGGATTCCAACAAGCTCATCGAGGAATTCATGCTGCTGGCCAACCGGAAAGTAGCGGCCTATGTAGGCAGCGAACTCCGCAAGGACCCCATATACAAGGGTATCGCCCCCACATTCGTTTACCGTGTACACGACGATCCGAATCCGGAAAAACTGGCCGCCCTGGCCGGCATGGCTTCCAAATTCGGTTATAAAGTGGTGACCAAAGACCGCCAGACCATCGCCCGTTCGCTCAACCGTATGCTCACAGACAGCCTCGGACGCCGGGAGGAGAACATGCTCTCCACCCTGGCCATGCGCTCGATGGCCAAAGCCGAATATTCAACGGACAACATCGGCCACTACGGACTGGCGTTCGATTTCTATACGCACTTCACCTCCCCCATCCGCCGTTATCCCGACGTGATGGTGCACCGCCTGCTTCAGCATTACCTGGACAAAGGTAAAAGTGCCGATAAAGAAAAATACGAGGAACACTGCAAATACTCCTCCGCCCGGGAACGCGTGGCCGCCGATGCCGAGCGCGACTCCGTAAAATACATGCAGGTCAAATACATGGCCAAACATGTGGACAAGGAATACAAAGGTGTCATTTCGGGTGTAACCGAATGGGGCATCTACGTGGAGATCATCGAGAACAAATGTGAAGGCATGGTCCGTCTGCGGGATATCCGGGACGATTACTATTCGTTCGACGCCAAGAATTTCGCGGCGGTGGGCGAGAACAGCCACAACGTGCTCCAACTGGGCGATGAGGTGATCGTCAAAGTTAAAAATGCCGACCTCGAACGCAAACAGCTCGATTTTGAGTTCATCCGCGTAGCCGAACAGGACGACTAACAAAACCCGATGGAACCGTACGGCAGCGACGAATATTTCATGCTCCGGGCTTTGGACGAAGCGTCGGAGGCCTTTAAAGCTGGGGAAATACCGGTAGGAGCCGTCGTTACAGCCGGAGGCCGGATCATCGGCCGGGGGCACAACCTCACGGAAACGCTCTGCGATGTCACAGCCCATGCTGAAATGCAGGCCATTACCGCGGCTTCACAGTATCTGGGCGGGAAATACCTGCAGGACTGTACGCTGTATGTCACCCTGGAACCGTGCCAAATGTGCGCCGGAGCCCTGTACTGGGCCCAGATAGGCCGGCTGGTATTCGGAGCGGACGATCCCCGCAGGGGGTACCGGGCCATGGGCGCCCAACTGCACCCGAAAACGGAAGTTGTTTCCGGACTGCTGGCCCAGCGCAGCAAAGAGATGCTGGACGATTTTTTCAAAAAACTGAGATGAATAATCTTATCGCATAAAAATGCCGGGAATATTCCCGGCATTTTTTGTAAAATCCAAACTGTTTTTTATTCCAAAACCTTTTAATTATTCTAAAAGTCCTGTCGCATAAATCCGCTAAAGCGGCAAATTATTCTCCGGCCAAGGCACAGGCGATTTCCGAACGTCCATTGTTCTTTTTGACTTTAAATTTGCGAAATGCGAAACTTTAAACCCATTTTATTGTCGAATTATTCTTAATATTCCACAATTAACAATAATAGCATATATTTGTTCCATTGACAAAAATGCCATCGGTCGCAGTCGCGCCGATAGACTTCCAAATCAGTTCCTAACCTTTTTTCATCCTAATTATTAACCATTAATCCTAACACTAAAATGAAAAAATACCTGATCCTTTCCCTTTGCCTGCTGCTTTCTTCGGCAGCGTTCGCCCAATCGATAAAATACCAGGGCGAAGTTCAGGTCGGCTACGGATTCGGCGTAGGCAACATCAGCGTCGACCGCGTAAGCGCGCACATGATCAACGGCGCCCGGATCAACCAATACCTCTCCGCCGGTATCGGAGTCGGACTGGACTATTATTTCGACGACGGCGAATCGTATCTCTCGCTCCCCATTTATGCGAATGTAAAAGGATACCTTCCCATTTCGGGTATGGTGAACCTGTTCGCCTCGCTCGACTGTGGTTATTCGGTCAGCCTGTCCGGAGAGGAGCAAGGCGGTTGGAAGGCCGATATGAAAGGCTTTCTGATCACGCCGGCCGTAGGGGCGAGCATCAAGATCGCCGACAGTAAAGCCATCAACCTGAGTGTGGCCTATATGAGCCAGAAGCTTGCTTACGGACGTTCGGGAGGCAGCACGACCAAAGACAACGGAAATGCTGTCGGTCTGAGAGTGGGCTACGCCTTCTAATCGGTCTATCCTATAAAAAGCCCCTCCTGATTTTTCCGGTGGGGCTTTTTATTCAGATAATACATAAACTTATCTTGTATTACAAACGGGCATCCTGTACTATATGCACCACATAAGCCGTTCGGCCTGTGGTCGTACCAGGATGGCCTTCGAAATCAGCCGGGTGATAAACCACAAGGGTGAAACGGGCTTCCCGTGGCGAATTAGTCGTGTTTTCCGTTATTCGCAGGCGTAATGTCTCGGAAGAAGCATCGTTCGGATCAAAGTTCACCCAGGATGGATTTCCTTGTATTTCGACCGGATAACTCCATACATGGGATAATCCCGTATTCAAGAGCTGGCTTTCCGATGAAATCTGGTATTCCACAAGAATTCCCTCATCTCCTCCTCCCCGGGTCTGGGCTTGGGCAGCAACAGTAAACGACGCCATCACAAGGCATAGCAACATTGCAAATGGCTTAAATAGAAGCTGTTTCATGCGATTGATTTTTTAGTTAAAGATATTGAAGTATTTTTTGATAGTAGGAATTATACCCTAAATATATATCTTATTACCTGACAAAAAACATTTATCCTAAAACATTTTAAATTACTGGTCCCCAAACAAAAGGCCACTCTATTGAGAGTGGCCGCCTTTATTAATATGACCGCAGGATCAGTTCCTTCTCCCCGCCTGCACGATATGCACATCGCAGTCGTAGCGCTGCCCGTTGCTACTGTAGACCGTCATGTGGAACGAGTCTTCCCGGGGAATAGAATACGGATTGCCCTGGACACTGAGGCACATTGTGCCATCCGGAGACGAATTATTATCGACAGTTACCCAATACGGTGCAGTACCCATCATCACTAAATCTCCGAGAACCCAGGGAATACCGGTATCGAGAGATTGGGGCCCGTATGATATTTCGTATTCCAATTGAATAGACTCATCGTCCCCCCCGCCCCGAGGCTGTGGAGCAGTGAACGAACTGAACACGAATAAAGTCGCTACAACACACAGCAACTTTGCGAACGGTTTAAATAAATGTTTCATACAATTAATTTTTAGTTAGTAATATTGAAATAAATTTAGTATTCATTATACCCTAAATATACATATTTTATTTTTGTGAAAAAATATTTGTAATAAAATATTCTCAAACAAAACGGCCACCCTTTACGGGTGGCCGTCCTAATTTTACTTTGGCAGTGCGTCAATTTGAGCGCCCGCCCTGTAGAATGTGTACATCGCAGTCATACCGCCCATTACTGGTGTGAACCTCTATATGGAACGACGTTTCACGGGCCATGTTATACGGATTGGCCTGAACATTCAGGTACAACTCACCGTCCGCACCCGAATGTTGATCGACGTTCACCCAATAGGGTGCATCCATCATTACCAGATCGCCCGGGATCCACGGAATACCGGTGTTTAGAGAGGCATTCCCCCATGAGATTTCGTAATCCAATTGGATAACCTCATCGTCCCCTCCACCCCGGGGCTGCGGAGCAGTGAACGAACTGAATACGAACAAAACCGCCACAGCGCACAACAGCGATGCCAGCGGACGAATTAAACGTTGTTTCATAACGAGAATAGTTTAGGTTGTTGATAATGAAATACCTGCACCAGCAGATTTTCCAAACATAGAAAAAAACCGGCAAATAACAAACTTTATATTCCAAAAGGAAATAATTTTTACCGAGAATCCGTATTTTTAAGATAAATAATATCTTTTAGCCAAGAGTTGCTAAAAAATACTGATACTATGATACTCTAAGATCCCGGATATTTCTATGTAACCCTCTGTCAACCTAAGTGCTTTGTAGACTGCAAGTATACAACAAATCCGATTAAATACACAAACACCCGACTTGAAAGCCGAGTGTTTTATTTCATTTCATCGCCGATTCAAACCCTTCGGGGTTCAGTCCCACCGATTTGAACAGTAACCGACCGTCGCAGTCGATAAAAAAGCAGGTAGGCGTGGCCTGCGCCTCATACCGGATTTTTACAGGCGTTACATCCCCTTTGAAATCGGACACCTGGGAAAAATCCGAGGGATATTCTTTCGCCAAAGCCGTCAATTCGTCCTGCCCGGAGGCCGGCCAGAACACCACGATTTCAAAGTTTTCCCGTGAAGTCGTGTCGTACAGCTCTTCGAGATATTTCCGGCCCGATGTCCCCATACAGCCCAAACCGCCGTAAAGCAGCAACACCTGTTTCCCTTTCCATTGCGAGAGCCGGAAAGGGCGCCCTTGGGCATCCATTGCCCGGAAATCATAGGCCTTATCTCCCTGACCCACTTTCGGGCACGAGAGATGCATGGCGATAGCCCGCCCGTACTCGCTTTTCTGCATCTGCTTTGGGATGCGCTTCAGCACAGCCTTCAGCGTATCCTGCGGAATGGTCAGACGATTCCAAAAGCACATCTGCAACCCGGAAGGCACAGACGCGTACCGCAAGGCAAGTTCCAGGTTTAATTCCGTAAATTCATCCACCAGCTTTTTATATTCAGAGACAAGACTGTCTCGTTTAGCCGTATACTTTTTCATGGAAATAAACTTCTGCAAGGTATCGGCCCGAAGGGAAAAGCTTTCTTCCATCGCTTTGAATTCCTTCTGGTAGTTTTCTTCCGTAACCGGTTGTGCCCATGCATGGGCGATAATAAGTAAGAACGCTATTAAAAAAAGATTTTTCATGATCGTAGCATTTCTAAAGATCACCGGGATAAAAGTACTAAAAATACAGGACGGAATAAAAAACGGGGAGCGAAATCGCTCCCCGTCTCCTCCTATTTTATAAAACTACCAACTCAGTGATGGCTGCAAACGCCGCCGCAGAGTTGTTCAAAAAAATCGTTTCCTTTGTCGTCGCAGATGATAAAGGCCGGGAAGTTCTCCACGCGGATCTTGCGCACAGCCTCCATACCCAACTCTTCAAAATCGACCACTTCGACCGACTTGATGTTCTCGGCTGCCAGGATAGCCGCCGGGCCTCCTATCGAACCGAGATAGAAACCGCCGTTGGCTTTGCAGGCATCCCGTACGACCGGCGAACGGTTACCCTTGGCCAGCATGATCATCGAACCGCCGTGCTTCTGGAATTCGTCCACATACGGGTCCATACGTCCGGCCGTAGTCGGGCCGAAGCTACCGGAAGGCATACCGGCGGGCGTTTTAGCCGGGCCTGCATAATATACGGGGTGGTTTTTGAAGTATTCCGGCATGGGCTTGCCCTGGTCAAGCATTTCTTTAATGCGGGCATGGGCGATGTCGCGCGCTACGATGAGCGTCCCGTTCAGGCTCAGACGGGTCTTGATCGGGTACTTGGACAGTTCGGCCAGTACATCCTTCATCGGACGATCCAGGTCGATCTGTACGGCCGGAGCGAGTTCCGGTTCCTGGGCCGGAAGGTATTTCTCAGGGTGCTTTTCGAGCTGTTCCACGAATATACCGTCCGCAGTGATCTTAGCCTTGATATTCCGGTCGGCCGAGCAGCTTACGCCGATCCCTACCGGGCACGAGGCAGCATGGCGCGGCATACGGATCACCCGCACGTCGTGCACATAGTATTTGCCGCCGAACTGGGCGCCGAGCCCGTATTCCTGACATATTTTGAGTGCCTTGGCTTCCCATTCGAGGTCGCGGAACGCCTGGCCTCCATCGTTGCCGTGGGTAGGCAGCGAATCCAGATAGCCAGCCGACGCTTCCTTGACGGTCTTTAGGTTGGCTTCGGCCGAAGTGCCGCCGATCACGATCGCCAAATGGTACGGAGGACAGGCCGCCGTGCCGAGGGTCGCGATCTTTTCGCGCAGGAACTTCTCGAGGGCCGCATCGGTAAGGAGTGCCTTCGTCTGTTGGAACAGGAATGTCTTGTTGGCCGAACCGCCTCCTTTCGTGATAAACAGAAAGTCGTAATGATCGCCCGGTTTGGAATAAACATCTATCTGGGCCGGCAGGTTGGTCCCGGTGTTCTTTTCCTCCAGCATCGTGTAGGGAACCACCTGGGAATAGCGCAGGTTGCGGTCTTTGTAGGTGTCGTATATCCCGTGGGACAACCACTGGGCGTCGTCCACTCCGGTATATACGTCCTCTCCTTTCTTCGCCATCACAATGGCCGTACCGGTATCCTGACAGGTGGGAAGTTCCCCCTGAGCAGACACCACCTGGTTGCGCAGCATGGTGTAGGCCACGAACTTGTCGTTGTCCGAAGCTTCCGGATCGCTCAGGATAGCGGCCAGCTTTTTCAGGTGCGAGGCGCGCAGGTAGAACGACACGTCGGCGATGGCTTCACGGGCAAGTGCGCGGAGGCCTTCCGGCTCCACTTTCAGGATTTTACGTCCGCAGCATTCTTCTACCGATACATAATCTTTTGTGACGAGGCGGTACTCCGTAGTATCCTCGCCAAGCGGCTTTGGTGTTTGGTACTTAAATTCAGCCATTTGTTCTTTTCAATTGTTGTATATTCTCTGATAAATGATTTATTTCCCTCAGTTGAGATAATCGATATCGAGCCCCCACGACCATTTGTCGTAGAACAGGTTGCCGTCGGAGGTTTCCACCTCGCCGGCCTGGAAATCCACCGTATCGCTGGCGGGGAATTTCTTAGCGGGATAGAACCCGCACGTGTAGTTATTGTTGGCGATCATGCGGTACGAATCGATCCCGCTGTCGAAGAACTGGGCGCCGCCTTTGTTGGTCAGCACCTGGTTCCGGCCGAACGATACGTCCACCGGCACCCAGCCAATCCCTTCGTAGTACACTTCGGCCCAATCGTGCATGTTCCAGGATTTGGGATGCACCATCAGTCCGCTCTGCCAACGCGCCGGCACGCCGGACGCCCGGGCCAGGTCGATAAGCAGCAGGGCTACCTGTCCGCAGTCGCCTTTCTTGTTGTCCAGCACATACTGCGGGATGTCCTCGATCAGCGAATAGTTGAGCGCGGAAGCCCAGGGATACTGTTTTACGTAGTCGAATATCTTTTTGACTTTCTTGTACGGATCAGTCTCGTCGCCCACGATCTCCTTGGCCAGTTTTTTCATGGACTCAGTCTGCAGAAGATGCGGAGCGCGCACGGCCGTAAATTCCTTATAAATGGCAGAAGCCGTATCGTACGGAGCTATCTCCACCCCTTCCAGGTCGAAATGCTGGCCCCAGGCGGTATACTGATAGTCTACGAAAAATTCGGTCGGTTTGCCGGCCTCGGCCACTTTTTCCATATAAGCGCTGTGGTGGCAGTAGTCCAACGGCGATACGGTTGCCGAATCCGAAGTAGCCAGCACTTGGATGTCTGTCTGGCGCGGCACGTCGCCGCGGGGGATCGGAATCCACACGCGCAGGGTGTCTCCGGCCGGAACCGCATCGGCTTTCACCGTCACATGGTGGCGGATCTTCATCGTCTTGGGCGCCGCCAGCTGTCCGCTGGGGGCTTTCAGTATCTCGGGCAGGTTCACGTTGAGCACCGAATCCTGGGCACGGCCGCCGTCGTTGCCCACGGAAGCACGCTGGATAGCGTCCTTATCCACGCGGAACACGTTGGGCGCCGCATTGCGGAAGAAAAGGGTATCCCCGTCTATCACCCGGTATTCGAGAATTCCATTCTTAATCCACTCGGACACTTTCATCAATGTGCTGTCTCCGTAATAACGCTGCACGTAGGTTACTACCTCGTCCTTGGTGCGGCGGAAATCGCTGCGTAGCTTGTAAAGGGAATCCTTTTTCTGGATATAGGCATACGCTTTGTCGGAATCCTTGCCGGCATCGGCGATAAGAGAGTCGAGCATTTTCTCGGCTTTGGTGTATTCGCCGGCGAGCATGGCCGAACGAAGCTGTACGTCGGCATCTTTTTTGCCGGAGCAGGCCGCCACCAAAAGAAGGGCGACCCCGATTGCCGTAGTGGCGATAACGTGTGTCTTCATAGTTGTGTTATTGTATTATGCTTTTTTGGGCACCGCTCCCACGCCGGGAAGGTCTGCCAAGGTTATTTTTCCGTCCACGATCTTCATGCCGGTAAAGTTGTCGTTGCTTATCAACAGGTT
This sequence comes from uncultured Flavobacteriales bacterium, assembly GCA_938023515.1. GTDB lineage: Bacteria > Bacteroidota > Bacteroidia > Flavobacteriales > UBA1820 > Merdimorpha. Next base: position 68,715 of record CALJDR010000049.1, on the reverse strand, counting down.
GCCGTCCAGGTCAGCCCAGTCTATGGCCGGGGAAAGCTGTGCAGCCGCCGAGATGCCGACCGAGGATTCCCCGCTCATGCAACCCAGCATGATCTTCATGTCCAGAGCGCGGGCCAGATCGACCATCTTGTGCGCTTCGCGCATACCGGTGCACTTCATCAGCTTGATATTGATCGCCGAGAAAATCCCGTGGAGTTTCTTCACGTCCACCAGACGCTGACAGGATTCATCGGCCACGGTAGGCAGCGGGCTGCGCTCGGTAATCCACGCCATATCGTCCAGGTTGTAGCGCCCGATCGGCTGTTCTACGAAGATAAAGCCGTTATCCTTGCACCAATAGATCATATCCAGGGCATAGCTCTTGTCCTTCCATCCCTGATTGGCATCCACGCAAAGGGGCTTGTTCGGCTCGATCTCGCGGATGGTCTTCACCAGTTCCTTGTCCGCATCGCCGCCGAGCTTTACTTTGATAATGCTGTACGGAGCGGCCTCGCGGGTCTTCTGGCGTACCACGTCCATCGTATCCAGCCCGATGGTATAGGAGGTGGAAGGAGCCTTGGCGGCCGTATAGCCCCAGATATCGCACCACTTGGCGCCGAAAAGTTTGCCCACTAAGTCGTGCAGGGCGATGTCGACCGAAGCTTTGGCAGCGGCATTATAGGCCGTGATATTGTCGACGTAGGTCAGGATGTCGTCCATCTCGAAAGGGCTGGCAAACTGGCCGAGGTCTACCCGTTTGAGGAACTCGATGACCGAGGCCTGGGATTCTCCCAGGTAGGGTGGCGTTACGGCTTCGCCGTAGCCCACCACTCCGTCGTATTCGATCTGTATCTGTACCAGTTCGGTGAATGCCCGCGAAGAACCCGATACGGCGAACTGATGCAGGAATTTCGTTTCGTAAGGCTTGAATGTGAGTTTCATTTTTTTGCTTCCCCCTTTGTTGACAGCCGGAGCCTTCGAAGAGCCCACCACCGAGGCCAGAGCCGGGGTCGTAGCGCTTGCCAGTATTCCTGCGCCGGTTACTATTGCTGCTTTCTTGAGAAAATCGCGTCTATTTTTATCCATGGTATGTCGTGTATTTATTTTATGAATCGGTCTGAATTTTATTCCTGTACCTGGAAATAAGGGTTCTTTTCAAACGAAGTGATCCCCAATCCCTTGTCATGGTTCCCGATGATACGGGCCGCACGTACCAGCCTGTCCACATAGTATTTGGAATATTCGGCATGGGCCGGGTTGAAACTGTTCACATGCACGTCGCCGGCTTCGTGGATGAAGCGGCCGTCGCCCACGTAAATCCCCACGTGCCATACGCGGTTGGGTTTGCCGTCGGCCGTACGGTTGCCGAAGAACACCAGATCGCCCGGCTGAAGGTTCTTATAACCCTCGGATACGTCGATGCTTTCCCCGGTGAGACACTGCTGCGAAGCGTCGCGGGCCAGGATCACCCCGTTGAGCATATACACCGTCTTGCTGAAACCGCTGCAGTCCATCAATTTAGCCGAAGTACCAGCCCACAGGTACGAAACACCCATAAAGCGGTAAGCATCCTTGATCACGTTCTCAGCCGTGGGACGGGTCTTTTTCGCCCACTGGAAAAAATCGGCTACATCCGCTTTAGCCACATAGCATTCACGTCCGTCCGCGAGTGCCGCGTGCACGTACTTTCCTTTCGTCCCTTTATAGATCAGGATATTCCCGGCCACCAGGTCGGTCACCCGCTGGGAGGAAGCGTCCGGCTTTTCGTAAGCCCAGCCCCAGTCCGCCAGGAAAATGACTTTGTTCTCCCGGACATAGCCGTTGTACTGCTGTTTGGTCATCGGCTGTATCGAACTGGAAGGCACCCACGAGATATAATCTTCCTGTGTTTGCACCAGATACCAGTCGTTCTGCTTGAGGATACGCACCGGCACACCCAGAAGAAGCTGAGTAGCCTGCTCGGAAGCGTACGAGGCTCCGTAACGCAAGGTAGCGACCGGTATCCGGACTACGCCGTACGTCTTCCCGTTCAATCCCTTTTCATCCGGGAGCATCTTTATCGCATCGAGCGTTTCGATCCCCTGCGCTTTGGCCAGCTTCAAAAGTTCGGCCTTTGCCTGGGGTACGCTGGTCTCTCCGGAAAGCACCATAGGACCATTGGTCGGTACGGCTTTGATGTCGAACACCGTGGAGCGCTTGTCCGGGGCGTATTTTTGCTTGACAGAGTCTATCGTTTTAGCAAAATCCTGACCCACAGCGGACAGGGAGATAATAAATGAAATAAGTAGCAATAATTTTTTCATCGCAGCATGAAATCTTTTAGTATGTTAGAAGATAATTGATTTTTGCCGAAAATTCAACATTCAGCAAATATAAGCACACATTGCGAACTTACCAATAATATAGGCAGACAATTTAATCCCTATCTTTGTTATTTATTAGTAAAATTTCAATTTCCGATAAATATCGTCCATGAGAAAATACCTTCTGTTTATTCTAACGGCTCTCTCCTGTTTGTTGTCCCTTTCGCTGCCCGCCCAAAAAACTTCCGAAATACCCCGGAACCTTTTCTCCGCCCCCATGGCACATAAGCCGGTGCTGGCCGGGTCCTTCGGGGAGCTGCGCGACGGGCATTTTCACGCCGGGGACGACCTGAAAACGCAGTTCGTGATCGGGAAGGAAATACATGCCCCGGCCGAAGGCTCCGTAGTGCGGGTGAGCGTGAGCCGCGCCGGATACGGGAAAGCGCTCTACATCCGGCATCCGAACGGCTATACGACCGTCTACGGACACCTGAACGGATATGCCCCTAAAATAGATTCGCTGGTGCGCGCCGAACAATATGCGCGGAAAAGCTATACCATCAACCGGGAATTCGCTGAAAACGAAGTCCCGGTCGGAAAAGGCGAACTGGTGGCCTATTCCGGAAATACCGGCTCGTCGATGGGCCCCCACCTGCATTTCGAAGTACGGCGTACTGAGGACAACAAAGTGATGAACCCCATGCATTTCGGCCTTCGGGTAGCCGACCACCGGGCTCCGACCATCCAGGGGGTCTACCTGATGAATACCGAGGGTTCCGACTCCCTGGAGACGCTTTCCGAACCCCGCCGGATTATTTTCGGAAAAGGATCGGACAAAGCCCGCATCACCGCCCGAGGACGTGTCGCTTTCCTGGTGGATGCCTACGACACGATGGACGACGCCCCTAATAAGAACGGCGTGTATGGGATCGACCTGTATGTAAACGGTCGGAAAGCATACGGCATGCGACTGGACGGTTTTTATTTCGAGGACACCGGCATGATCGAGCGTCATATCGCCTACGATTACTACGCCCTGAAAGGGACACGGCTGGTCAAATGTTTCGTCGAGCCGTTCAATACCCTGACTATTTACGACGATTCGTGCCGGGTATCCCCGGTATTAGACGTGACGCCCGGCAGCCAGTACGATATACGGATCGACGTATCGGACATCTCCGGCAACGTCAGCCGGAAATACATCACCGTGATGGGCAGTGAATCGCTCCCTGAATATTCACCCAAACCCACCGCCGAACCTACGGCTGGCTCCCATCCGCTTCATTTCGACGCCGGGAAATACAACAAGATCAAATACGGACGGTTCGAGGCGGATTTTCCGGCAGGGACTTTCTACAAAAACCTGCAATTCGATTTTGAAGCCCTGGATTCGATGACCTTCCGGCTCCACCGCCACACAGTTCCACTGAAAAATTCGTTCACGGTAAGTTTCGACATCAGCCACCTGCCCGCCGAGGTTCAGGAGAAAACGGCCATCGCCGTACCCTATCCCCGCCGCGACGGGAGCACCGGCTACAGTTTTATGGGCGGAAAAGTAAAGGATGGACGCATCTCCCTGCGCACCTCATCGCTCACCACTTTCACCATCGCCCAGGATACGATACCGCCCCAGATAGACCGGGGTTCCTGGCGGGAAGGGGAAAAACTGCCGGGACGTTACCTCCGTATGTACATCCGCGACGGGCAGACCGGCATCTCTTCCTTTAATGCCTACGTGGACGGCCAATGGGTGCTGATGGAATACGAATACAAACGCCGCGAACTCTCCCTCGACGTCATTGGGGAACGGATGCCGGCCGGTCGGCATACATTCCGGCTGGAAGTCATGGACGGGGTAGGCAATGAATCGATATTCGAAGGCACATTTTCTTTATAATCCCCAACGAACTGACTTACAATATTTAAAAATCACCCTATCCCGTAAGAAGGATAGGGTTTTCTTTTTCGGAAAACTTTTGTTATCATATATGATAATAATTAAATATATTTGCCTAACCATTATAGATAAAAAGATATGAAAAAGACATTCCTTTTCCTTTTTATCCTCTGGCCTTTTTTTGCCACCTTCGGCCAGGACAATCTGGAAGACCCTTCCCCAGAGGCTCGTTTGGGAGAAAGGTTAACCGCTTTTCTCCAAAAAAACACGGAAGCCGTCCCCCAAAAGGAGCCCTCCTTCCTTTTGCCGGAAAATCTGCTGACCACAGGAATGGCAGAATACCGTATTTCTCAAGAAATGAAAGACGGAACGAATGCGATTTTCGTCTATTTTTTTTACCGGAAAAGGGCAGCGATCCTTATCGCCTGTTATGGTTATAACATGGCTAAGGCTACAGACGTTTTTTCCTCCCTGAAAAAAAAATACGGGCATTACTCGTCGAGAACGATCTACAAAGGCCCCGATTTCAACCTGTCCGGCTGCCCGACACAGGAGGTAACTTACTGGGCCGATAAAAACCAGACGTTTTACTTTATTTACATGCCCGAATTCCAGCGTTGCCAGTTTATCCTGGCGGACACAAAAATCCAGGACAGGCTGAAGGCGGAAAGAAACGAAGCCCTCTTAAAAAAACTCCGCTGATAGAGTTGAACACCCGCTTTATCTTTTGTCGGGCTGTTTTGGAATCCGGAGCAAAGGACTATCTTTGTCGAAAGAACAAATCGACAACAGATACGCTATGGCAGACGACAACAAAGTCATTTTTTCCATGACCGGGGTCACCAAGACCTACTCCCGCACGAACAAAACCGTCCTGAAGAACATTTACCTCAGCTTTTTCTATGGAGCTAAAATAGGCATTCTCGGGCTGAACGGGGCCGGAAAATCCACCCTTCTGAAGATCATCGCCGGGCTTGAAAAAGAGTACCAGGGCGACGTCGTATTTTCGCCCGGCTACACGGTGGGCTACCTGCCGCAGGACCCGCAACTGGACCCGGACAAAACCGTACTGGACATCGTAAAAGAAGGTGTGGCCGATACCGTAGCGATCCTGGACGAATACAATAACATCAACGATCAGTTCGGATTGGAAGAAGTGTATTCCAACCCCGATAAAATGGACGAGCTGATGCGCCGCCAAGGACAGCTTCAGGACGAAATAGATGCCAAAAACGCCTGGGAACTCGACACCAAACTGAATATCGCGATGGATGCCCTGCGCACCCCCGCCCCGGAAACGCCCATATCGACGCTCTCGGGCGGTGAACGCCGCCGGGTGGCCCTGTGCCGCCTTCTGCTTCAGGAGCCGGACGTACTACTGCTGGACGAACCGACCAACCATCTGGATGCCGAGAGCATCCTTTGGCTGGAAGAGCACCTGCGCCAGTACAAAGGTACGGTCATCGCCGTCACGCACGACCGTTACTTTTTGGACAACGTGGCCGGATGGATCCTGGAACTCGACCGCGGCGAAGGAATTCCCTGGAAAGGCAATTACTCTTCGTGGTTGGAACAAAAGACCGCCCGCTTGGCCAAAGAGGAAAAACAGGCATCCAAACGCGCCAAAACCCTCCAGCGGGAACTCGACTGGGTGCGGCAAAACCCCAAAGGACGCCAGGCCAAATCGAAAGCGCGTCTTTCCTCCTACGAGCGCCTGCTGAACGAAGACCAGAAAGAAAAAGAAGAGAAACTGGAAATATACATTCCGAACGGACCCCGCTTGGGCACCAACGTGATCGAAGCCCTGCACGTTTCGAAAGCCTACGGCGATAAACTCCTGTACGACGATCTCAACTTCCGCCTGCCGCAGAACGGTATTGTGGGCATCATCGGGCCCAACGGAGCGGGTAAAACGACCATTTTCCGAATGATCATGGGACAGGAGCAACCCGACGGCGGGACATTCGACGTGGGCGATACGGTCCAAATAGGATACGTAGACCAGACCCACGCCGGACTGGATCCAAAAAAGAGCATCTGGGAGAACTTCTCCGGCGGACAGGAACTGATTATGATGGGCGGACGGCAGGTCAACTCGCGCGCCTACCTGTCGCGCTTCAATTTCTCGGGTACCGAACAGAACAAACTGGTGGAAGAAATGTCCGGCGGCGAGCGCAACCGCCTGCACCTGGCCATCACCCTGAAGGAAGAGGGCAACGTGCTGTTGCTCGACGAACCGACCAACGATCTGGACATTAACACCCTCCGCGCCCTCGAAGAAGGCCTGGACAATTTCGCCGGATGTGCCGTGATCATTTCGCACGACCGCTGGTTCCTCGACCGGGTATGTACGCATATCCTGGCTTTCGAAGGGGATTCCGAGGTGTATTTCTTTGAAGGCTCTTTCTCCGATTACGAGGAGAACAAGAAAAAACGACTCGGCGACACCACCCCGACCCGTATCCGGTACAAGAAACTGACACGCTGATCAAAAACAGTCCTAATGTGAAGCTTCTGCTCTATTTTTTCATTCTTCCCATCCTGCTGGCCGCCGGATGCGGCTCCCACGCCGCCTCACCCTGCACGACCGATAGTGATATCGTACAAAACGACACTACACAGGACAAAGGCCCCATATTCGATGGGCACATCTACCTGCCGGTCACGATACGCGATTCCGCACAGGGCGAGTTCGTATTCGATACCGGCGCTACGGACTTCTATCTGGACAGCCTGTTCCACGTCCGGAATTTCCCGGAATCCTCGCCCACGGGTAAAGGAGCGATAGGCGGTGCCGGCAATAAAATGCAGATCATACGCATCCTGATGGAATCCGTCGATTTCACGCTCCCTTCAGGCGGTTACCGATCGCCGAACTTCATTCCGCTGCTCCACCTGAAAGAGATCATGGGCCGCCAGGCGGACGGTATCGTCGGACAGCGTTTTTTCAAAGGAAAATACATTGAAATAGATTACCCTAAGGGTCGTTTCAGTGTGACGGATCATCCCGATACGACAGGTTACCGGCGTTTACCCCTATCCTTTCAAAAAGGGTATTTATTTGTTCAGGCAACTGTTAAGGTAAGCGGAAAAACCATAGAAGGATGGTTCTTGCTGGACACCGGCAGCGGAGGATCGGCAACCCTGACAAGTACAACGGCGACTAAATACGACTTAACGAATGCCCCAGGGGAAAAAGCTTCTTACCACAACTCACAGGGAGGATTGGGCGGCACGTCGGATCATACCCGGATCGTAGCGCAGGAAGTGATCCTCGACACATTCCGATTGAAAGATTTAGCCATATCCTATTCAGCCGATACATCAGGCGCCCTTGCATCTAAAAATCATATGGGACTTATAGGCAACCGGGTATTGAATCGTTTCGACGTCATCCTCGACCTGAAAGACATGAACCTCTTCCTGCGCCCGAACACCGACTACGACAAGCCATTTAAAAATTACGGGCACGATATTCTCTATGTCGATCGCACGGACATTTACGACGGATTCGTGGTAACCGGCATGCGCATAGGCGGAGAAGCCGAAAAAGCCGGGTTGAAAGAAAACGACATCCTAATTGCCATCGATGCCGCCCCGCTAAAAGAATTGTCTCGGAAAGAGGTAAACAGACTGCTGAACGATACGGGAAAACCCCATATCCTTTCGGTGCAGCGTAGCGGGGAAACGCACGAGTTGAACTACAAGCCCGAGCAGACTTTATAACCCGGACATTTTCCTTGTTTATCCCAGGGAAGACAGCTATTATGAAACCGCCTATCAAAGATGCCGCATCGGGCAAATATGACCCGGAAATTTTCGCCCGGGATGTGTATGCCGTGGTAGCGGCTATCCCGTCAGGATGTGTCGTCTCGTACGGCGACATTGCCCATCTGGTGGGGCAGCCGAACCGATCCCGCATGGTCGGGCGCACCCTTCGATCGGCTACGGAGACGGCGGGACTCCCCTGCCACCGGGTGGTGAACAACGCCGGAAGGCTCGCTCCGGGTTGGGCGGTCCAGCGGCAAAAACTGGCCGACGAAGGAGTCTCCTTCCGCCAGAACGGACATGTGGACATGGGAAAACACCGCTGGCGCTATAACGAAGCGGACGAATGAATTGTTTCCGAAAAAAACAAAAAGCGTCCGGATGGAAAACCATCCGGACGCTTTTTGTTTACGAAGTATTCTTTTTTAGAGAGCGCTCTGGAACTGTTCCAGAAAACGCACGTCGTTCTCGAAGTACAAGCGCAGGTCTTTTACCTGGTACAGCAGCATCGCCATACGTTCGATGCCCATACCGAATGCATACCCGGTATAGACATCCGGATCGATGCCTACGTTGCGAAGCACGTTCGGGTCGACCATCCCACAACCCATGATCTCGAGCCAACCAGTCCCCTTGGTAATCCGGTAGTCCGCTTCGGTCTCCAGCCCCCAATACACATCCACTTCAGCGGAAGGTTCGGTGAACGGGAAATAGGACGGACGCAGGCGTATTTTGGACTTGCCGAACATCTCGTGCGTAAAATACAGCAGCGCCTGCTTGAGGTCTGCGAACGACACGTCCTTGTCTATATAGAGCCCTTCTACCTGATGGAACATGCAGTGCGCGCGGTACGAGATGACCTCGTTGCGGAACACGCGTCCGGGAGATATGATACGGATCGGCGGTTTGTTTTCCTCCATGTGGCGGGCCTGTACCGAACTGGTCTGCGTACGCAAGAGGATGGACGGATCGGTCTGGATAAAAAACGTATCCTGCATATCGCGGGCCGGGTGATGTTCCGGAAGGTTGAGGGCGGTAAAATTATGCCAGTCATCCTCTATTTCGGGACCGTCTGCAATGGTAAACCCGATGCGGGAGAATATATCGACCACCTGGCGGCGCACTTCCGAGATCGGATGGCGCGAACCGATAGGCTCCGTCAGGGCCGGACGCGAAAGGTCTTCCCGTTGTGCGGACTGCTCTTTGGCAACTTCGAACTGCTCGCGCAGGGTATTTACCCGCTCCGAAGCTTCGTTCTTCAACTGGTTGAGCAGTTGGCCGATCTCGCGCTTGCTCTCATTAGGGGCCTTTTTAAAATCTTCGAAAAGGTCGTTCAGCACCCCCTTTTTGCCGAGGTACTTGATCCGGAAATTTTCGAGGTCTTCCGTGGTGGAAGCCTTGAACGATTTCACCTGCGAGAGGTACTCTTTTATCTTGTCGAGCATTTTACGATATTTTAGATGTGCAAAATTAGCAATTTCCGCCGATTGACGCCCGGTCGGAGGGCGCTTTTTTACAGCCGGATCAGATGAACGGGCTTATTTCCTCCGCCGCACCTTCCAGCAATTCCACGTCCTCTTTGGAAAAACCGTCGGGAGTAAAGGAGTCGACATCCAGTACGGCGATCACCTGACCGGCCCGCAGCACCGGCACTACCGCTTCGCTCTTTACCCGGATACTGCAGGAAATGTAATTATCCTCCTTTGTCACATCGGGTACCACCAGTTTCTCCCCGGTCTCGGCCACGCGGCCGCATACCCCTTCTCCGTATGGGATCTCGGTATGCTCGGTTTCCTCGCCCGAATACGGGCCTATTTCGAGCATTCTTTCAGTCGGGACACAGCGGTATACTCCCACCCAATTGAAGTGGGGAACCCCGTCCGAAAGCATCTGGCAAACGAAGCGTATCACATCGTCGCTGTCCATATCCGAATCCACGGCGGACTTTATCTCCCCGAAAAGGAGCGCATGAAGTTTGTTCATAATGATTTAGGTTTTAATCCGATATCATAAAACAAATGTAGTGCAAATCGAGGGCAATCTGAAAACTTGTTTTCAAAGATTACCGAAGTGCATCCTATATTATTTAAATATAGCAAAATCGCAGTGCCGGCGCAAATAAAAATCGTCCGCAAGTTTGCCTGCGGACGATCCTTTTTATAGAGAAACGATTACTTCAGCACGTCTACGCACAGGAGATCTTCGAAAGCCACCTTGATGCGGGCGCGGAGCGTATCTTCTCCTTTGCGGAGCCATACGCGCGGATCGTAAAATTTCTTGTTCGGGGCGTCCTCGCCTTCGGGGTTGCCCACCTGAGTCTGGAGGTACGCTTTCTTCTGTTCCATGTAGTCGCGGATACCTTCCATGAAAGCGAACTGGGTGTCGGTGTCGATGTTCATCTTCACCACGCCGTAGCCGATAGCCTCGCGAATCTCCTCCAGCGAAGAACCGGAACCGCCGTGGAATACCATATTGACCGGTTTGGCAGCCGTGTTGTACTTCTTCTGGATATATTCCTGCGAATCGCGCAGAATGGTCGGTTTCAGCACTACATTACCCGGCTTGTACACCCCGTGCACGTTTCCGAAAGAAGCGGCGATGGTAAAGTTCGGGCTGATCTTCATCAGTTCCTCGTAAGCGTAAGCCACGTCTTCAGGCTGCGTGTACAGGCGGCTGGCATCCACTCCGGAATGGTCTACACCGTCTTCCTCGCCGCCGGTGATACCGAGCTCGATCTCGAGGGTCATACCCATCTTGCTCATGCGGGCGAGATATTTTTTGCAGATCTCGATATTGTCCTTCAGGGTTTCGGTGGACAGGTCTATCATGTGCGAAGAGAAAAGCGGCTTACCGGTGCGGGCGTAGAATTTTTCGCCGGCGTCCAAAAGTCCGTCCACCCAGGGAAGGAGCTTCTTGGCGCAGTGGTCGGTATGCAGCACCACGGGAATGCCATAAAGTTCGGCCATCGTATGTACGTGTTCGGCCCCGCAGATAGCGCCGGCGATAGCTGCCTGCTGCGCATCGTTAGGCACGGATTTTCCGGCGATAAAGGCAGCGCCTCCGTTGGAGAACTGTACGATCACGGGCGAGTTCACGTCCTTGGCCGTTTCCATCACGGCGTTGATAGTGTTGGTGCCCGTGCAGTTCACTGCCGGCATAGCGAATCCTTTTTCCTTGGCAAAGGCGAACAGTTCGGCCAGACCCTCTCCTGTTACGACTCCCGGTTTGATTTTTTGGCTCATTGTGTATTTATTGGTTTTATGGCGAAGGCCGAAGAAGCCTTCATTTCGGTGACTTGATATTCTTGGAATTGCCCGGCAAATATACGGTTTTTCCGCTACGCGGCAAAGGTTTTGGACTGGTTTGCGGCACGAAAAAAACCCGGACAGTTTTACAGTTACTCGAGGGATATGTTGTCACAGTCTATCCGGGACTTATTTCCAGGCGGAGGGCATCTGCCCGTCCACCCAGCGGCGGATATGCGACATCCCGTCCGGACTGATCCCATGGCCTATCGGAAATTCGTAATACTGGTAATCCACGCCCAGATCCCGCATAAAATCCTGCACGCCCCGCCCGGCCTGTATCGGGATCACCGGGTCCATCGTGCCATGCATAGCCAGGGCCTTTACCCCGGAGTAATCGTTCTGGTCGACCGATTCGTCTATCACCCCTCTCTCCACATAGCCGCTCAGGGGAATATAACGCTGGATAAGACCGGGATATTTGGACATAATACCGTAGCTCAATATGGCCCCCTGGCTGAATCCCAAAAGCCACACGTGATCCGGATCGGCGTCGTGTTTTTCGACGGCCTGCCCGATAAATTCCGCCAGTTTTTCGCGTGCAGCCACTGCCTGCGAAATATCCGACACCATTTTATCCCCTTCATAGCCGAGCGAATACCAAGCCGCCCCGCCGTAAGGCAGGTCTATCGGGGCCCTCGGGGCTACGATATGGAACACATCCGGAAATTCCCCGCCCAGCGAGAACAGGTCGTTCTCGTCGGCGCCATAGCCGTGCGCCATCACAAGCATCGGATTCTTACCCTGCGGAAGCTTCCGGGCCGCCGGGGCATAATTATAAACGAGCGATAGATCTTCTTCTTTTTTCATCGTTTTGTCGGGTTCTATTTGTCCAAAGGTAGGAAAAACGCGGCAAAGCCCCGCAAAGTTACGTATATTTGTCGTATGGAAGACCCGAAGATCGAGATCGTCACTGCCGATATCACTACCCTGGACTGCGATGCCATCGTGAACGCGGCCAACAGTTCCCTGCTCGGGGGCGGCGGCGTGGACGGGGCTATCCACCGGGCGGCCGGGCCGGGACTGCTCGAAGAATGCCGTTCTCTTGGGGGATGTCCCACCGGAGAATGCCGGGTGACAGGGGCGTACAGGCTCCCCTGCCGGGCTGTCATCCACACCGTAGGCCCAGTATGGCACGGAGGAAATAAAGGCGAAGCCGAATCGCTGGCTGCCTGCTACCGGAATTCCCTTCAGGCCGCCGCCGAACGGGGATACCGGAGCGTCGCTTTCCCGGGCATCAGCACCGGGGTGTATGGCTATCCGAAAGACCAAGCCGCTCACATCGCATTACACGAAATAAAAGCGTTCCTTCAAAAGCCGTCTTCGGTGGAAAAGGTCGTCATCGTTTGTTTTCCCGCCGGGAACGAGAAATATTACACCGCCATAAAAGACTAAATCTATGAACCCACAAAAAGTAACGGTAAAAGATGTAGCCGCCGCCCTGGAGGCATTCGCACCCCGGCAGTACGCCGAAGGTTTCGACAACACCGGCCTGCTTGTAGGCGAGCCGGATACCGAAGTAACAGGCATTCTGGTAGCACACGACTGCCTCGAGGAAGTGGTGGCTGAAGCCCAGGCGAAAGGCTGCAACCTGATCGTCGCTTTCCACCCCATCATCTTTTCCGGCCTGAAAAGCCTGACCGGGCGCACGTATGTAGAACGCGCCGTCATGCGTGCCCTGCGGGCCGGGATCGCCATCTATGCGATCCATACCGCGCTGGACAATTCTTTCCACGGGGTGAGCGCCGGGATGTGCGACGCGCTCGGACTCACCGACCGGGAAATACTGATCCCCCAGGAAGGCACGATGAAAAAGATCACGACTTATGTGCCGACATCCCATACCGACCGGGTACGGGAAGCCCTTTTTTTAGCCGGAGCGGGACATATAGGCCCTTACGACTGCTGTAGTTACAACGCGGACGGCACGGGCACTTTCCGGGCGCTCGAAGGGGCCGACCCTTTCGTGGGGCGCATCGGCGAACTGCACCGGGAAAATGAAACGAAGATCAGCGCCGTTTTCCTGAAGCACCAGGAAAAAGACATCGTAAAAGCTTTGGCTAACTCCCACCCTTACGAAATCCCGGCCTATGAAATAACTTCGTTGGACAACGGAAGCGGACAGATCGGAATGGGGATGACCGGGCTGCTGCCGGAACCCGTCGATGAAATAGCTTTCCTGAAAATACTGCGCGAACGTTTCGACGCGCGCGGTATCCGCTACTCGGCCCCCACGGGACGGAAGATCCGGAAAGCGGCGGTGCTGGGCGGGGCGGGCAGCTTTGCCCTGAAAGCCGCGATTGCTGCCGGAGCAGACGCTTATGTGAGCGCCGATTTCAAATACCACGATTTTTTCGGGGCCGAAGGGCGCATCCTGATAGCCGACATCGGACATTTCGAGAGCGAACGTTTCACAAAAAACATTTTGCATGACTATTTAATCAAAATTTTCACTATTTTTGCAGTCCGTTTATCCGAGATAAACACCAACCCTATCAATTATTTGCAATAATATGGCCGAGAAAGAAATAACGGTAGAACAGAAGCTTCGTACTCTGTACGACCTCCAGTTGATAGACACGCGTATAGACCAGATCCTGGCCATCCAAGGGGAATTACCCTTGGAGGTAAAGGAGTTGGAAGACGAAATAGAAGGCCTCTCCACACGTCTGGAGCGCTTCACCCAGGAGAACAAGAGTTTCGAGGAACAGGTAAAGACCCTCAAGCATACGATCCTCGAGGCCAAAGACCTCATCTCCCGCTACGAGGAACAGCAGAAACACGTGCGCAACAACCGCGAATACGATTCGATCAGCAAGGAAATAGAATACCAGAACCTCGAGATCGAGCACGCCGAGAAACTCATCCGCGAATCGGGCGCTAAACTGGAAATGCAGAAAGCCCGCATCGTGGAAACGGAAGAAAAACTGGCCGGTCTGAAAGAACACCTGAGCGTGAAAAAAGGCGAACTCGAAAGCATTCTGGAGGAAACCCGCCGTGAAAACGAGGCCCTACAGCAAAAAGCCGACGAAATCGTCACCGAAATAGAGCCTCGCCTGCTGTTTGCTTACCGCAAGATACGAGAGCGTGTCCGCAACGGTCTGGCAGTAGTATCGATCGACCGCGGCGCTTCGGAAGGTTCCTACTTTACTATCCCCCCCCAGCGGCAAATCGAGATCGCTATGCGCAAAAAGATCATCGCCGACGAAAACAGCGGCCGTATCCTGGTCGACCCGGAACTGGCCCGCGAAGAACGCGAAAAGATGGAGGCGATCTTTGACAAGATCCTTCAATAAACGATACGACTTACTACCCAAAAGCCGGCTGCAATGCAGCCGGCTTTTTTATTGAATGCAACTTCTTTGCAAATATGACACCTGATTTTTCATTTTTGACACGTAAAATATCGTATCCGCCGCAAACAGCCTCTTCCAGAAATTGGGGGTTCCGCAAATATTTTCGATCTTAGCACCGTAAACCACTCCGGCGCGTGGCTTGCGAGTTCTGCTTTTTGACTCCCAGCTCCCGGACATTTCCTGAACGACCTATATGAAATTACAAATCCCCTGCATCGCACTGGCTGCGGCCGCCTTTTTCCTGGCGGGATGCTCTTCCGAAAAATCCGCAACCCTCCAGCCGGCCGGACTGGCCAACACCCGCATATCGGGCGAACTGGCCGAAAGAATAGCCCGCAACTTCGACCGGCTGGAAACAGAATACTACTGGCCTGAAAATGTATACTGGTCCGAGGAAAAATCCGGCGGATGGCCGGCAGACAAAGAAGGCCGCACCATTCTGGCCCTCACACTGGATGCCCAAGCCTCCGGTCGTGTCCCCATTTATCTCGATACTTTACTTAAAATGCTGCCCGGACACCTCAATACCAAGGGCTACCTCGGCACGATCCATCCGGGAGCCGACGAACAGCAACTTTCCGGACACGGGTGGCTGCTTCGCGGATTATGCGAATACTACGAATGGACGGGCGACAAAAACGTACTGGCGTACGCCGGTACAATCGCCGACAGCCTGTTCCTGCCCATCCTCCCGCTGATAAAAGATTATCCGGCCGATCCCGCCTCACGCGTTTCCGATACCGGGGATATGTCCGGCTCCACCCAAAACACAGTGAACGGCTGGCGGCTGTCCTCGGATGTCGGGTGCGTATTCATCGGGATGGACGGCCTGATCCACTACTACAAGTACGACCGCGATCCCCGGATCAAAGAAGCGATAGACAGTTTGGTTTCCCTCTACCTGTCCATCGACCTGGTCAAGATCAAAGCCCAGACCCACGCCTCGCTTACGGCCCTTCGGGGACTGCTCCGCTACTCGGACATCACCGGTGACAGCACGCTGCTGCCCGAAGTGGAAAAACGCTGGAAACTGTACAAGGATTACGGCATGACCGAGAACTTCGAGAACTACAACTGGTTCGAGCGCTACGATACGTGGACGGAACCGTGCGCCATCATCGATTCCTACCTGACAGCCGTACAACTGTGGATGAAGACCCGCAACCCCGCCTATCTGGAGGATGCGGAAAAGATATACCTGAACGGCATCGCCTCTACCCAGCGGGCGAACGGCGGTTTCGGCTGTGACAAACCTACGGGCGTCGATTATCACCACCTGGCCATCCATGCGGACGAAGCCTACTGGTGCTGCACTATGCGCGGCGGCGAAGGATTGGGCCGCACGGCGGAATACTCCTATTTCACGGCGGGAGACACCCTCTTCATTCCTTTCTACCGGGAGAGCAGCCTCGAACTGAAAGATCGGAAACTGGCCCTGAGGCAAAGCACGGATTATCCGTTCGGATCGCGGGTGGAATTTACCCTGGAAAAAGTTCCCAACCGGGAAATGAGCCTGGCATTTTTTATCCCTTCCTATATGAACGATACCCTGCGGATAAACGGAGAAACAGTAACAGCGAGCAAGAAGGACGGTTTTGCCGTACTCACCCGTCGGTTTTCGTCCGGGGATAAAGTGGAACTGGATTACGCTTTCTCCCCCTCGTGGCAGCCGCTGGCCAATAAAGACATTTCCGACACCACTCTGCGCAAGGCCCTTTACGGGCCGTTGGTCCTGGGCGCAAAGACCACAGAACCCTTGATCGTTTCGGAAAACACACTCCCTCCGGTACGCATCGGCAATCGGTACGAATTCCTGATCGAAGAAACCGGCGACACCCTGAAACCTCTTTACCATCTGATGGACCCGTCGGTGTCTTTGAAAGACAAATACCACCGGGAGGTCATCGCCTCCCCTGCCGGGACAAATCCTTTCGCCCGGATGGAATCCTTGCGCCGAACGAATACGCTTCACCCGGACGCATCCCAAAACCAAGAGAAAAAATGAAACGTCTATCCATAGCCTTTGCCGGTTTTTTACTGGCCGGAGCGGGCCTGCTCATTGGTTCCTGTTCCTCGGATAATCCGGCTGCCCTGAGCGACCTGGAACTGTACGATTCGTTCAAAGACCCTGGCGCCCAATGGCGCGGCAAGCCTTTCTGGGCCTGGAACGGCCGTTTGGAAAAAGACGAACTGCTCCGTCAACTCGGCCTGTTCCAAGAGATGGGCATGGGCGGGGTCTTCATGCATTCCCGGGTAGGCCTGCAAACCGAATACCTGGGCGAACAGTGGTTCGACCTGACCAACGCCGTAGCCGATTCCGCTGCCCGGATGGGACTCGATGCCTACCTGTACGACGAAGACCGGTGGCCCTCCGGCACCGCCGGCGGTATGGTGACCCGCGACAATCCGGAGCTTCGGATGAACTTCGTCGAACTATTTACCCTGCCGGCCGAAGAATTCCGCTGGGACAGCGATTCCATCATAGCGGCTTTTGCCTGCAATTTGGACGGAGTGAACTACTCCGACCTCGTCCGCCTTTCCAGGGATTCCGATCCCTCTCAATACAAAGGGAAGACCATCCTGAAATTCCTGCACCGTACCCGCAGCTGCACCGACGTGTACAACGAAGGGACATATCTCGACGTATTCAACCCCGAGGCCACCCAAAAATTCATGTCTCTCACCCACGAGAAGTATAAAGAACATTGTGGAGAACGGTTGGGCCGGGAGATCAAAGGCATCTTTACCGACGAACCGCACCGCGGAGGCCTCTTTACCGATTTCGACGGCAATCCGGACGGGGTGGGCAACAATCCCCGCACCGCACCGTGGACGCCTCGCATGGCCGAGGAATACCATGCCCGCTTCGGCGGCGACCTGACGGCCGACCTACCGAAACTCTTCCTGCGCGAGAACGGCCTGCGGATCAACGACGTAAAATGGAAATACTGCGAACTGGCCGAATCGCTCTTCCTGAAAAACTTCGCCAAACCGCAGTACGACTGGTGCACCGAAAACGGCATCGCCTATACCGGTCATGTGCTGCACGAAGACAACCTCACCAGCCAGGTAACGATGCAGGGCTCCCTGATGCGTTACTACGAATACATGCATATCCCCGGCATGGATATGCTCACCGAAGGCGCACGTCCGTACTGGGCCGCCAAGCAACTGGCGTCCGTCGGGCGGCAACTGGGCAAAAAATGGCTCCTATCGGAAACGTACGGCGTAACGGGCTGGCAATTCGACTTCCGGGGACATAAGGCTGTCGGCGACTGGCAGGCCCTGTTCGGGATCAACTTCCGCTGCCACCACCTGTCGTGGTACACGATGGAAGGCGAGGCCAAACGGGACTACCCGGCCAGTATCTTTTTCCAGTCCGCCTGGTGGAAGGACTATAAGTACATCGAGGATTATTTCGCCCGGTTGGGTCTGCTGCTGAGCCAGGGCAAACCGGTATGCGATGTATTAGTGGTCAATCCGATCGAAAGCGTTTGGGCGCAGGTCTATTCCGGCGCGTTCAACAATCTGGTACCCGCTTCGCCGGAGATTCGGGAGATGGAGAAAAAATACGCCGATCTGTTCCATTGGCTGGCCGGCGCGCGGGTAGACTTCGACTATGGCGACGAGGAAATGATGGGCCGCCTGGCCTCCGTAGGAAAAGATTCGGAAGGTATCCTGGTACTGAAAGTGGGACAAGCCTCCTACCGCACGGTACTGGTGGGCAATATGGAGACTATGCGCGGCTCGACCCTGAAACTGCTGGAAGATTTCCTGAAACAAGGCGGCCACGTGGTCTTTGCCGGGCCAGCACCGCAGTATGTGGACGCCCAGCCTTCAGCCGCACCGGACAAACTAGCCAAAAATGCTATCCAAATAGATTACACCCGGGAAGCCATTCTCCCGGCTGTAGAAGCGACTATCCGCCCGGTCGTCAAAGTGACGGACAATTCCACCGGAAAGAACATTCCCGAAATATTCGGACAGGTGCGCTACGACGGAAAACGCTATTACATAGCTCTGATGAACACGGACCGCACCAATGGGTTCCCCGATGTGACCGTTACCCTTCCCTTCGAAGGAAATGCAACCTTGTGGGATTGCCGCACGGGGGAAGTATGGCAGCAGGAATGTACCCGGCAGGGAAACAACCTCACGATCAAAACCTCGTTCGAGCCTATCGGGGAAAAAGTCTATACGGTATCCGCCGAAATGCCGGATTTTGCCCGGAAAACAGACACCGAAACGAATATTCAGAAGAAAGAACTGTCCGGAAAATACGCTTACCGGCTGGACGAACCGAACATTTGCGTGCTTGACGTAGCTACCTGGCAGATACAGGGACAACCCCAAAAGCCCCTGGCCGAAATCCTGAAAATAGACCGGGGGATACGCGACCATTTCGGGCTGCCTTACCGGGGCGGGGATATGCTCCAGCCCTGGTATGCGGAAAAATACCTGCCGGACAATTCGCAGGAGTTAGGCCGCGTCTCGTTGGATTTTCCATTCGATGTGGAAACCGTTCCCTCGGGAGAACTCTTCCTGTGCCTGGAAACCCCGGAGCGTTTTTCGATCAGTGTGAACGGGACGGAACTGGAAAAAACGGATGCAGGGTGGTACATCGACCCGTCCATCCGGAAGATACCCTTATCGCCGGCCCTACTGAAAAAAGGAAAGAACCACTTGACACTAACCTTCGGTTTCAGCCGCGACCTCAACCTGGAAGCCTTGCTGCTCACCGGGGATTTCGGGGTGCGCCTGAATGGCATCGACCGGACGCTTATCCCGCTCCCGGACAGCCTTGCCGCAGGCGATATCGTTTTCCAGGGCCTCCCGTTCTACTCCGGGGCCGTCACCTACCGGATCGGAGAATTGCCCATACCAAAGGATGGTCAAAATGTATTACTGGAAGTCCCGTCCTACGACGGAGCCTGCCTGAAGACAGCCGACGGGCAGATGGCGGCTTGGTCTCCCTTCCGCCTGGATGTGACCGAGGCAGCGAAAAAAGGAGAACCGGCCGAAGTGACGGTAGTCCTTACCCGGCGTAACACCTTCGGCCCCTTGCACGCCCTGCCCGCCCGGATGGGCGCCTACGGCCCGATGCACTGGACGACCGAAGGCAAAAGCTTTACACTGGAAAAATATGTCTTGTTGCCGGCGGGACTCACTTATGCACCCTCCGTTGTAATAGCCGGCGAAATATCCCGTCCGGAATCCTGATCCGGATATTGCAGAAATAGGGTGCGACTCGGCCATTTCAAACAAATTTGAATGGCACTCGGCCTCCATGATATTTAGTTAATAAAAAAGGGCAGGGACCTGTGAGTTCCCGCCCTTTTTTTCAGCAATAGCGATCTTTTATTTTTTGTTCAGAAACTCCTTTATTATATAAAAGGAATAGAGGCTGGCCACCCGGGCCAGGAATTTCGGATAGTCGTCCGGCGCCTCCCCGTTGGCGGTATCGGAAATGGTACGCATTACGGCAAACGGCACCCCATGTTCCCAGCATACCTGGGCTACGGCAGCTCCTTCCATTTCCACGGCATACATATCGGGAAGATCGTTCATGATACGCTCGCGCACCTCGTCGGTTTTGACGAACTGGTCGCCGGTAGCGATATTCTTGCGGTGTACCAGCACATTGTCCAGCGAGAATTCCGCAACATCCTCCGGGCTGATATATTCTTTTATCCGCGCTGCGAAATAACGGGCCGCCTCGGACAGCAAATCCGACGTACGGGTATCCGCTTCGATTCCGTTCGGCCCTATCAAGGGCACAAAATAACGGGGCTTAAAAGGAGAAGCGTCCACATCGTGATGATACAGGCGCTCGGCGACCACGATATCCCCAATCCGGGCATGGGCATCCAGTCCACCCGCCACTCCGGTGAACACCAGGCGGTCAATCCCGAATACATTGATCAGGTTGGCCGTAGTAGAGGCCGCCGCCGTCTTCCCCCACTGGGAAAAAACGAGTACCACATCGTGCCCGAAGAGTTTCCCTTCGATATATTCCCGCCGGCCCAGGTTAGTCTTTTTCTCCACTTCGACCGCCTGAAGGAGCTGGTCGAATTCCTCGTACATCGCGCTTATGATACCTGTTTTCATCCTGTCTTTCTTATAGTTTCGATTCCGGCGCAAAGGTAACACTAAAACCCGGTGCGCAAAAGCCGGATACGGCCGAATTTTTAACACCGGCGGGGCTTTTTTAAAAACAGCCATTTTTTTAGCCCAACTTTATTATTTGCAGATGGTTGCAATGCGGATTTTTAACAAATGGTTAACAGCAAAACACCCTCTGAATTGCGAATTTCGTATATCGAAAAAAACACAGAAAAAAAGTATATAAAAATGGAAGAATCGAACAAATCGGTCGACATTCGTGCATTGGGAGAGAAGATCGCCCGCGAAAGCGCTTTTGTTAATTTGCTCACCAGCGAGATCAATAACGTCATCGTAGGACAGAACCAAATGATCGAGCGCCTGATGATAGGCCTGCTGGGCGGAGGGCACATCCTGCTGGAAGGTGTCCCCGGACTGGCAAAAACACTGGCCATCAACTCGCTGGCAAAAGCCGTGGACGGCGATTTCTCCCGTATACAGTTCACCCCGGATCTGCTCCCGGCAGACGTAATCGGCACGATGATCTACAATGTGAAGGACGGGGATTTCTCCATCAAAAAAGGCCCGGTATTCGCCAATTTCGTCCTGGCGGACGAAATAAACCGCGCGCCGGCAAAAGTACAATCGGCCCTGCTGGAAGCGATGCAGGAGCGTCAGGTCACTATCGGGGAGGAGACTTTCCGTTTGGACGACCCGTTCCTGGTCATGGCCACCCAGAATCCGATCGAGCAGGAAGGCACCTACCCTCTGCCCGAAGCGCAGATGGACCGTTTCATGCTCAAGGCGGTCGTAGAGTACCCCTCCAAAGAGGACGAACAAAAGATCATGCGCCGCATCGCCGGAACCGAGGGCACAAAAGCTATCCGCCCGGTCGTATCGTTGGAAGATATCCGCCGCGGACGCGACGCCGCCAAGGAAGTATATATGGACGAAAAAATCGAGCAGTACATCCTCGATATCGTGTTCGCCACGCGCTTCCCCAGCGAGTACAAATTGGATAAACTCAAACCGCTGATCGCATACGGAGCATCGCCGCGAGGCAGCATCAATCTGGTTACGGCCTCCAAGGTATACGCCTTTTTGCGCGGTCGGGGCTATGTGATCCCGGAAGACGTCCGCGCCGTAGCGCCGGACGTACTGCGCCACCGTATCGGGGTGACCTACGAAGCGGAAGCGGAGAACGTACGTACCGAAGAAATCATCAACACCATTATCAACGAAGTACAGGTTCCCTGATTTCATTAAAAGGAGGATTCCGCGATGGATGTCAAGGAAGTACTTAAGAAAGTTCGCAAAATAGAGATCAAGACGCGTCGGCTGTCCGACCATGTCTTTTCGGGCGAATACCACAGTTCGTTCAAAGGCCGGGGTATGACGTTCAGCGAAGTGCGAGCCTACCAGTTCGGCGACGACGTGCGCAATATCGACTGGAACGTAACCGCCAAAACGAGCCTGCCCCATGTCAAAGTCTTCGAGGAAGAACGCGAACTGACCATGATGCTGGCCGTCGACGTGTCGGGTTCGCAGTTTTTCGGCACGGGCGATGCGACCAAACGCGATGTCGTCACCGAAATATGCGCCACGCTGGCCTTTTCGGCTATGGGCAACAACGACAAGATCGGTCTGATGCTGTTTTCGGACAAGGTAGAATTGTTCATCCCGCCGGGAAAAGGACGGATGCACGTACTGCGCATCATCCGCGAACTGATCGAGTTCGAACCGTCCAGCCGCCGTACCAACATCAGCGCGGCGATGGAATACCTGTTCGGCGTGCTGAAAAAGAAAGCCATCGTATTCCTTGTTTCGGACTTCATCGACGCCTCGTACAAGGATTCGCTCACCGTAGTGGCCCGCAAGCACGACCTGACGGGGATACGGATCTACGACCCGGCTGAAGCGGCTATTCCCGACATGGGCATGGTATTGATGCGCCACGATGAGACCGGACGCTACGTCTGGGTGAACACATCGTCCAAGTCGGTCAAGAATTCCTATCGCCAGCAGTACGACCGTCGCGTCAACTATTTTCAGGATACTTTCCGCCACTGCGGGGCGGGCACGATAAGCACAAGCACGAAAGATGACTATGCCAAACAGTTACTCGGATATTTCCGCATGCGTTAAGGGATGGAGAACATGGGGATTGCTGCTGGCGGCCATTTTGCTGCCGGCAATGGCATATTCCCAGAGCACCCCTACCCTCACATGGTCTACGGATACGACCAAGATCCGGATCGGCGAACAGGTAAAACTGAACCTCGAAGTTCGGGCGCCTAAGGACGCCCTGATCGATTTCCCCAGCCTGCAGTTCAAAAGCGACAGCATGGAAGTGGTCGACCGCTCTAAAATAGATACGTCCTACAAGAAGAACGAAGCCATATACCGCATCGTATACAGTCTTACCTCGTTTGAAAAAGGGAAATACATCGTTCCTCCCATTCAGGTAAAAGCAGGCGAAGAAATCCTTTCCACCGAATCTTTCAAGATAGACGTCGCTACCGTAGCCGTCGATACACTGCGTCAGCCCCGGCATGGGATCAAGGACATCCACCCCGATCCATACACGGCGGGCGAGATTTTCCGGAAATACTATTGGATACTTATCGCTCTGGCCATCGCAGCCTTGCTCGCCTGGGAAATATGGCGGCTCGCCAAACGCCGCCGGGAAAAGAAACTCCCCCCGGAAATGCTGCTCAGTCCTTACGAGCGCGCCAAATTCCGTCTGGACCGCCTGGACCGGGAAAAACTGATCGAAAAAGGACAGATAAAGGATTTCTATATCGAACTGACGGATGTCATCCGTCTTTACCTGGACGAACAGTACAGTATTCCGGCTCCCGAAAGCACGTCCGAAGAGATACTCCGCGACGTGCGCAAACTTCATCTGAGCAAAGAACAGTACAGCAAACTGCGCAACCTGCTGTTGGATGCCGACTTGGTGAAATTTGCCAAGATGTTTCCCGGCGAATCGGAAAACGAACGGTATAGGAAATACACCGAAGAGATCGTAGATTCCCTGCGGCCGCAGAACAATCCGGAAGGAAAGGCCGTGGAAAACGAACAAAAACGAAAAGAAGAAAATGTCGGAGAGTAGTTTTGAAATAGCAAACAAAGGGTTCTTCTGGCTCCTGCTGCTCATCCCCCTTCTGGCGGCATATCTGTGGTGGCGGGGCAACCGGATATACCCTTACCTGAAGATATCCAGCATCCGCGGCTTCGTGCTGGCCGACGACTACCTGTCCAAGACCCGCCCCGTGCTCTGGGTGCTGCGCATGGCCGCTATCGCCTGTGTTGTGGTGGCGATGACCCGCCCCCGCGGAGTGGAAGTAAGTTCGCAGACCCATGCCGGCCTCGGCGTGGACATCGTGATGTCGATAGACCTTTCGGGCTCGATGCTGGCGCGTGACTTCAAACCGTCCCGCCTGGATGCACTCAAGAAAGTGGCCACCGAATTTGCCGAAGGCCGCCCGGGAGACCGTATCGGTATCGTGACCTACGCGACAGAGAGTTTCACGCAAACCCCGCTCACCACGGACAAACGCATCATCGTGCAGACCATCCAGGGGCTCCGGCAGGGATTGATCGGTGAAACGACCGCTATCGGCATGGGGCTTGGCACGGCTATCAACCGCCTGAAAGACTCCGAAGCCAAAAGCAAGGTCATCATCCTGCTCACCGACGGGGTGAACAACGACGGATTCGTCGACCCGCGCACCGTAGCGGAAGTCGCCAAAAAGCTGGGCATAAAAGTCTATACCATCGGTATCGGGACCAACGGCCTGGCGGATTATCCGGTGGCCCGCGACCAACGGACGGGAAAACTGATCTACCAGAAAATCCCGGTGGAGATAGACGAACAACTCATGCGTGAGATTGCCACTGCTACCGGCGGAAAGTATTTCCGGGCTACCGACGAAAACAAGCTCAAGGATATTTATAAGGAGATCGATTCCCTGGAAAAAAGCAAAGTGGAAGAGACCAAGTATTACAATTACAACGAGATGTTCCGCTCCTGGCTACTGGCCGCCCTGCTCCTTTTCCTGCTGGAAGCGACCCTGCGCAGTACAGTTTATAAAGGGATTGTGTAAACGTTAGATAGAAGGCTGAAAAAATGTACGAACTGGATAGACCCGCATACCTGCAACTCCTGCTTCTGATCCCGCTTTTGTGGATCCTGTTCGCCTATGTACTGCGGTACCGGCGGAAAAAACAGCAGGCGCTCGCCTCTTCGCGGCTTATGATGATACTCGCCCCGTACAAGAGTACGTCGGCGCTGGCATGGAAGACCATCCTGTATACTTTCGTGATCATCCTGCTCACCCTGGCGCTGGTAAACCCGCGTATCGGCACCCGGATCGAAAAAATAAAAGTCCAGGGATCGGATATCGTCTTTGCCCTCGACGTATCGCTCTCGATGAAGGCCGAAGACGTAGCTCCCAATCGATTGGACAAAGCAAAACAAATCATCTCCCGAACCATAGACAACCTGGGCGGCGACCGGGTGGGCATCATCGCTTACGCCGGCAGCGCCTATCCCCTGCTCCCTATCACCAGCGACTATTCTGCCGCCAAGATGTTTCTGGCGACCGCAGACCCGTCGATGGTCTCTTCGCAGGGTACGTCCATCGGCGAGGCGATCGGCCTGTCGTGGCGTTACTTTGACGACCCTTCGGTCAAGAACAAACTATTGGTTATCATTTCGGATGGGGAAGACCATCGCGAAGACCTCAATGCGGTAGACGTGGCCAAAACCTCAGCTGAAAAAGGGGTAAAGATCTATACGGTCGGCGTAGGGACAGAACAGGGGGGACCTATTCCCCTGCGGGAAAAAGGCATCGTGACCGGATACAAGAAAGACATCGAGGGTAACGTAGTAGTGACCAAGGCCGACAAGACCATGCTTACCGATATTGCCAAAGCCGCCTCGGGACAATATATAGACGGCACATCCACATCAGCTGTGGTCGAAAAGATCACCGACCTTTTGGGCAAAGGCCCCAAGAACGACTACGGAGAAACGGAGATCGTGCAATATAAAGACCGGTACCAATGGTTTGCCGGGGCGGCGCTCTTGTTATTGGTGCTGGACACTGTATTAGGATTCCGGCGCAGCCGCCTGATGAGCCGGTACAACCTTTTCGGCGAAGAAAAACCGGAAGAAGAGGATTAAAAAACGATAGACATGAGATTCAGATCAGCGACATATACAATTTTTGTTTTGGCAGCCCTGTTCCTGCTTCCGGGGAACGCCTGGGCACAGAGTAAGAATAATTTAGCCAAAAAAGATTTCCTGCAAAAAGGGAACAAGATGTATAAAAAGGCGGAATACGAATTGGCCGATTCCTTATATCTGAACGCCATAGCCGTGGACACTACCTACGCGGCCGGCTGGTACAACCTGGGGAACTCCCTCTATCTGGGCGGGGACGGCGACAAAGCTAAATCTTCCTGGACAAAATCCCTGATGAACACCCCGGAAGGAGGGGGCCGGTCGGATATCCTGTATAATCTGGGTGGGGTGGAAATGGACAAGAAAAATTACGCCGAAGCCATCAAACTGTACAAGGATGCGCTGCGCCGCAACCCGGCCGACGAGCAAGCCCGGTACAACCTCGCATTGGCCCAGCAACTGCTGAAAGACCAACAAAGCCCGCACCAGCAACAGCCGGATCAGAACCAAAACCAAGATCAGGACAACGATCAAAATCAGGATCAGAATAAAGATCAGAATAAAGACAACAATCCGGACAACAACGATCAGAACAAGGACAACAATCCGGACAATAACGACCAGAACAACGATCAGAACAAGGACAACAATCCGGACAACAACCAGAATAATCAGGGTAGCGGCGGCTCTTCCGGACAGAGCGCACCTCAGAAATTATCCCAGTCCGACGAACAGATGCTGCGCGCGATAGACCGCCAGGAACAAGGAACCCAGGAAAAAGTGAAGGGAGAAAAAACGGAAGGAGCCATTATCCACACCACCAAAGACTGGTAATTAATCCATTCTACCATACATCAACGATGAAGAACAGGAGGCATAATTTAAAAAACAGGACATTTACGATCCTGGCCGCAATAATGCTGCCCGCATTGTCTTTTTGCACACTTCCGATCTATGCACAACAGGACGGTCAACCAGTGACGGTCAATGTGTCGAAGAAAAAAATGGCCGTCAACGAAAACCTAACCGTCGAAATTGCCACCTCGTTACCTTTGGATCAGGATCATTTCGCCGGCCCGGCATTTGGGGATTTTGTGATCCTTTCCGGCCCTAATTTTATGCGGAGCATGATTGCTAATTATGTGAACGGACAAGGACGCACCGAGCAGAAAACTACGATCACTTATTTGGTTCAGCCCAAAAAAGAAGGGACACTGTACATAGAACCAGCCATGGTAAGTTCCAAAGGGAAGAAATACCAGACCCAACGTATCGCTATCGAGGTAGGCAAAGCTATCGAAGGGCAGCAAACGGCCCAGCGGATGTCCAATCCTTCCACCTCCGCCCGGGAGAATATCCATCTGGTAGCCGAGGTATCCGACCGGAATCCTTACATGGGAGAGCCCTTTACGATTGCGTATAAACTATACTTCCGCATGAATATTGGCCGACTATCCGTCAACCAAATCCCAAAATTTGACACTTTCTGGACGCAGGCCTATACCGAATCCGATATTCCCGAAAACAAGATGGAAAATCGGGGCTATTACCGCGACGAACTCTATAACGTGGTCACTTATCACAAAGTACTGCTGATTCCCCAAAAAGAAGGACGCCAAACGATCCAGCCCCTTTCACTGAGCATGCTCACCGAAGTAGGCACCGGACAATACGATTATTGGGGAGATGAAATAACCCGTACGGCCCAATATTCTGTATCGAGCCAGCCTATTGAAATAAGTGTACGCCCTCTCCCCGTACAAGGACGTCCGGAAAATTTTAGCGGAGGCGTAGGGCAATTCACGATGAAAACCGCCCTATCGAAGTCGGAAGTAAATGCCGGAGAATCGGTTACACTTACTATAGACGTACAGGGCGCGGGAAATATCTCCCAGATCCGGATGCCTGAACCGACCTTCCCCGCCGAAATAGAACGCTACGACCCAAAACTTCAAACTTCTACTTCACTGGCCGCTACCGGTCTCCGCGGCTCGCTCAACGAACAATTCGTCCTTATCCCCCGTGTAAAAGGAGAATACAAAATTCCTGAAATCGAATTTTCTTATTTTGATCCCGACGCGGGGAAATACGTCACCTTGCATTCGGAAGAAATGACCCTGAAAGTATCAGGAGAAGACATTGCCAACCAATCGGCTGCGCAGCGCCCGGGACCAAAAGCCGCCGAGAAAACCAATGTCAACTACCTGAGTACCGACATCGGCTTTATCCGGCTGAACACCGACTTGAAGCCCGCTTCCTACCAGCCGTTTTACGATCGGTTCTGGTATATGCTTTTGTTTATACTGCCTCTGGCATTGATACCCCTGCTCTTGCTTAAGCGCCTTTACGAAGCCTCTGTGGACCGGAATTCCCCGCAGGCAAAGGCTAAAAAAGCGGTCCATGCAGCACGTTTGCGCCTAAGCAAAGCAAAAAAAGCCCTCGACCGAAAGGATTATCAGGCATTCTATTCCGAGACGGAAAAAGCGCTGTACAGTTTCATTTCCGATAAACTGAAACTCTCACGCAAGGATGCTTCCATCGATCGGATCCATAAAGAGGTGATTGCCCACGGAGCAGAAGATACAGTTGCACAGGAACTTATCGATGCACTCGAAGCCTGCAACCAGGCGCGTTACGCCGGATTCGACCCTTCCCGGGCCGAAACGGATTACCAGAATGCCACGAAAGCCATTGTGAATGTCAATAAAAGTATAAAAGACTAAAGAGACCATGAAAAATACGATCCAGAATATTCGTCGGCCCTTTTTTCTTTTCTGCCTGTCGATAATCGCCATAGGCGTTGCGCCGACCGCCGCTTTCGGACAGACCCCTACGGCACTGTTCCAACAGGCCAACGAAGACTACCAGAATTCGAATTTTAAACAGGCTGCCGAAAAATACGACTCGTTACTAAGAATAGGGTACAAATCGGCAGAACTGTACAACAATCTGGGCAACGCATATTACCGCCTGGGATACATTGCACCTACCATTCTGGCTTATGAACGAGCCGTTCTGCTCGCTCCGTCGGACAATGAGATTCAACACAACCTAAGTATCGCCCGCAGCCTGACGGCGGATAACATTATCCCCCTTGGGGAATCGATGTCCGACCGGGTAATAAACAGTATCGGGGGCTCCTTGTCCATCGGGGCCTGGAGTATCGGAGCTATTATCTTTGCATGGGGGGCACTTATCCTGTTTGGCCTGTTCCTGTACAGTTTTCGTACGTCTGCCAAACGGTGGGCTTTTTACGGATTTATCCTCAGTCTGCTGCTGGGAATTGCCTGCTACAGCCTTCAAAAGCATGAAGAAAGCCAGATAAAAGAAAATCCTTATTCCATTGTGACTGCTTCCAATGTCACAGCCAAGAGCGAACCGAGCCTTTCGGGGGGCGATGCCTTCTCCATCCACGAAGGGACTAAAGTACGGGTAGAAGAAACCCTGAACAAATGGACCAAGATCCGCCTGGCCGATGGAAAGATCGGTTGGATACCCTCCGATACCGCCGAAAAAATATAAATTGTTCCAAATTTTCCCCGATAAAAAATGGCGCTGTACTTACAGCGCCATTTTATCTTCAAATTCTTCCAGACTATGCAATTTCAGATCGGCTATTCCGTAGCGCGGATCGTCGAACATCGCCGGTTCAGGGACGGCGATACATTTGCATCGGGCCGCCTTGGCTGCTAAGACCCCACTGACAGAATCCTCGAATACCAAGCATTCCTGTGGTTCTACACCCAGCAGAGATGCACAAAGCAGGTAAATCTCCGGGTGGGGTTTCCCATACCGGACTTCATCCCCGGTGCATACGACCTCCAACTTGTTTCCTATCCCGATGCGGCGGATAAAATTACCGGCCACTTCCCGGGGTGTCGACGTAGCCAGCCCAAGCTTCAAGCCCTTTCGGTTGGCGAAATCGAGTATCCGACCGATCCCCGGCATTATCCGGCCGTGAGCCAATACCAACTCGCTTACCCGGTCTCGGATGGCCTTGTCGAGCCCCTCGGCCGACCAATCTACAGCCGGATGCTGGCTGCTTACCTGACGGACAATATCCCCGATCCGTACCCCCTGCGTCTTGGCAGCTTCCTGCTCGCTATAAGGAATTCCGGCTTGGGTGAAAACCTCGGTCATGGCCTGCCGCCACGATGGTTCGGAGTCTATCAGCACTCCGTCCATATCGAATATGACGGCCTTTACCATGTCAGCCTTTTATCATCGCGATGAACTGATCGAAAAGGTAGGAAGCGTCGTGCGGCCCGGGGCCTGCCTCCGGGTGATACTGTACCGAAAAGCATTTTTTGCCTTTCAAGCGTATTCCGGCTACCGTATGGTCGTTCAGGTGTTCATGCGTGATCTCGATCTTATCAGACGCTTCGGCTTGGTCGCGGTTTACGACGAAGCCGTGGTTTTGGGAAGTGATCTCCCCTTTGCTCGTTTCAAGGTTCATCACCGGATGGTTGATCCCCCGGTGCCCGTTATGCATCTTGTAAGTCTCTATTCCCTGTGATAAAGCGATGATCTGGTGTCCGAGGCATATCCCGAAAAGGGGAAGGTTTTCTTCGATGATCTGCCGGGCCACTTCCTGTACGCCTTTCAAAGGTTCCGGGTCGCCGGGGCCGTTCGACAGGAAATACCCGTCCGGGTTCCATTTTTTCAGTTCCGCCAGCGGCGTATCGTACGGAAATACTTTGATATAGCATCCGCGGCTTGCCAGATTGCGCAGGATATTCTTCTTAATCCCCAAGTCGAGGGCCGCGATCTTTACCGGAGCCTCCGGATCGCCTACGAAATAAGGCTCTTTCGTGGATACTTTGGAGGCCAGTTCCAGCCCTTTCATATTGGGCGTTTCAGCCAATATCTTCTTCAGGGCATCCATATCCTCCGTATGCGTGGATATAACAGCATTCATGGCCCCTTTACTGCGGATATAGCTCACCACCGCACGCGTATCGACATCGGTGATCGCTAATTTGTTCTGTTGCTTAAAGTAGTCTTCCAGCGAACCGTCCGAATCCACCCGGGAAGGGGAGAAATTGAAATTACGGCACACCAGCCCGGCGATCTTCATCCCGTCGGATTCCACTTCATCGCTGTTCACCCCGTAGTTCCCGATATGGGCATTGGTAGTCACCATCAACTGACCAAAGTACGAAGGGTCTGTAAATATCTCCTGATATCCTGTCATACCGGTATTGAAGCAGAGTTCTCCGGAAGCGGTTCCTTCCACGCCAATCGATTTTCCCCAAAACAGGGTCCCGTCTTCCAGCAGCAGGACGGCATCTTTCTTATCCTGAAATTTCATGTTTCCTTGTGTTTTTTCCGTATGCAAATGTACGCCGATTACAGCACATTTACACGCATATTCTTAAATGTATGTCCCAAAAAAAACGGATAAGCAAACAAGTAGCTTATCCGTTTTTGAATATTCAAAAACGATGTTCTTTCGTTTTTTGGTGCCGAACGAATTGTTCCAAGGCTTATTTTTCCTCTTCCTTTTCGTCTTTCTTAGCAGCGGGCTTCTTGGCAGCAGGCTTTTTAGCGGCCTTCGGTTCGGCGGCTTTTTCCTCTGCTTTAACCTCGGCCTCTACGGCCTGCTCTGCTACGGGTTCCTCCACGGTATCCTCAGCTTTTTTCTTACCGGCACGACGCGTGCGGGGCTTCTTAGCGGCAGCTGCTTCGGCTTTTCCGTTGGCAGAATAGATGGTGTTGAAATCCACCAACTCGATCATGCACATCTCGGCAGCGTCACCCAGACGGTTCCCGAGTTTGATGATACGGGTATAGCCTCCGGGACGGTCGCCTACTTTAGTGGCTATCTCACCGAAAAGCGCTTTCACAGCATCCTTGTTTTGCAGGTACGAGAATACCATACGGCGGGAGTGCGTTTCATCTTTTTTGCCTTTGGTGATCAGCGGTTCGATATACTTGCGGAGCTCGCGGGCTTTTGCCAGCGTGGTATTGATCCTTTTATGCTCGATCAGAGAGCATGCCATGTTGGCCATCAGCGCCTTGCGGTGGGCTGATGTGCGGCCAAGGTGGTTTATTTTTTTTCCGTGTCTCATTTATGTAAATGACAAGCTTTTAGGGCTCTACGTATTTGTTATTCTTTATCCAGTTTATACTTAGTGAGGTCCATACCGAACTGAAGCCCCTTGTTGGCCACCAATTCCTCCAATTCGGTCAGGGATTTCTTCCCGAAATTGCGGAATTTCATTAGGTCCGATTTGTTGTAGGCCACCAGTTCGCCCAAAGTTTCCACTTCGGCGGCTTTCAGGCAGTTTAACGCACGAACCGACAGGTCGAGGTCGACCAGCTTGGTCTTGAGTAACTGACGCATGTGGAGCGACTCTTCGTCGTAATTCTCACTCTTGGCAATATCATCGGATTCCAGGGTGATGCGCTCGTCGGAGAACAGCATGAAATGATGGATCAATATTTTGCTGGCCTCGGTAAGAGCATCCTTCGGAGAAATAGACCCGTCGGTCTTTATCTCCAACACCAGTTTCTCGTAGTCGGTCTTTTGCTCGACGCGATAGTTCTCGACAGCATACTGTACATTCTTTATCGGAGTGTAGATCGCATCGATCGCTATGGTGTTCATCGGGACGCCCTGCTTCTTATTTTCCTCTGCCGGGACGAAACCACGGCCTTTCTCGATGGTGAAATCCATGTTGAAACGCACTGTAGGCTCCATCGTGCAGATTACCAGTTCGGGGTTGAGTACCTGGAAACCGGAAATAAAGCGCTGGAAATCACCGGCCGTAATCTTATCGGTTCCGGTAATGGAAACGCTTACGTTTTCCGTTTCGGTATCTTCCACCTGACGGCGGAAACGCACCTGCTTGAGATTGAGGATAATCTCGGTCACGTCTTCCACCACACCGGGTATAGTGGTGAACTCGTGCTCTACTCCCTCTATTCGAATGCCGGTAATGGCAAAGCCCTCGAGCGAAGAGAGGAGAACTCTCCTCAGGGCGTTGCCTATGGTCAATCCGTACCCCTGTTCCAGAGGACGGAACTCGAACCGACCTTCGTTGTCCTGGGAGTGGATCATCACCACCTTGTCGGGCTTCTGAAAGTTTAGAATTGCCATAGAATTTTTTTTCGTTAAAAAATCGGTATTACTTAGAATACAACTCGACGATAAGCTGCTCCTTGATATTTTCCGGGATCTGAACGCGATCCGGAATGGCTACGAACGTGCCCTCTTTGGTTTCGTCATTCCACTGGAGCCAATCATAGGATTTGCGGGCGGCGAGCGAAGCGGCGACAGCTTCCAGCGATTTGGATTTCTCGCGGACAGCTACTTTGTCTCCTGCTTTGAGGCAATACGAAGGAATGTTGACCACCTCTCCGTTTACAGTGATGTGCCGGTGCCCTACCAACTGGCGTGCAGCAGCCCGGGTGGGAGCGATCCCCAAACGGTATACTACATTGTCCAGGCGGGATTCACAAAGCTGGAGCAGTATCTCACCAGTAATTCCACTGGCGCGCTGAGCCTTTTCGAAAATATTGTGGAACTGCCTTTCCAGAATGCCGTACGTATACTTTGCCTTTTGTTTCTCCTGCAACTGAGTAGCATATTCTGAGCGTTTTGCACGGCGACGGGCCATACCATGCTGTCCGGGAGGATAGTTGCGTTTTTCAAACGAACGATCTTCTCCGTAAATGGCCTCGCCAAACTTACGTGCAATCTTAGTTTTTGGACCTATATATTTTGCCATTTTCTGTGTTACCTTTTGGTATTAATTATACTACTCTTTTATACTCTTCTGCGTTTGGGAGGACGGCAACCATTATGGGGCAAAGGAGTAACGTCAATGATTTCGGTTACTTCGATTCCCGAGGTATGGATCGTACGGATGGCAGATTCACGTCCGTTGCCCGGTCCTTTCACATACACTTTCACTTTCCTCAGTCCGGCATCCAAAGCGACTTTTGCCGCGTCTTCAGCAGCAGTCTGAGCCGCATAAGGAGTGTTCTTCTTTGAACCTTTAAAACCCATTTTACCAGCCGAAGACCAGGATATAACCTGTCCGGCTTTATTGGTAAGGGTCACGATCAGGTTGTTGAACGAAGCGCATACGTGAGCCTCTCCCACGGGCTCAACAGCCACTTTGCGTTTCTTGGTGCTTGCTTTCGTATTTTTGGCCATATCTATTTATTATTTAGTGGCTTTCTTCTTATTTGCAACTGTCTTACGTTTGCCCTTACGCGTACGGGAGTTGTTCTTGGTACGCTGTCCGCGCAACGGAAGGCCGTTACGATGGCGGATACCGCGATAGCAACCTATGTCCATAAGACGTTTAATACTCATCTGTACTTCCGAACGAAGCTCGCCTTCCACTTTATAGTGATCGGATATCCCCTTGCGGATGAGTGCAAGTTCGTCGTCGTTCCATTCGTTAACTTTCTTGTCTTCGCTTATCCCTGCCTCAGCCAGGATTTTCTGAGCTCTGCTCTTACCTATTCCGAATATGTAAGTGAGGCCGATAACCCCTCTTTTATTCTTTGGTAAGTCTACCCCTGCAATTCTTGCCATAAGACTTTATATGATCGTTTTTAATTAGTTATCCCTGCCTTTGTTTGAGCTTGGGGTTCTTTTTGTTAATGATGTACAAGCGGCCTTTTCTGCGGACAATCTTGCATTCGGGGCTGCGTTTCTTCAATGATGATCTTACCTTCATTTTTTTGGTGTATTTTTTATCGCTCTTTAAGAGCAAAATATGTTATACTGCTTGGATTGGATTAAAACCTGTAAGTAATGCGGGCTTTGGTCAGATCGTAAGGGGACATCTCCAACTTCACCCTGTCGCCGGGAAGAAGCTTGATATAGTGCATGCGCATCTTTCCCGATATGTGAGCGATCACCACATGCCCGTTGTCCAACTCTACGCGGAACATGGCATTGGAAAGAGCTTCTGTAATAGTCCCCTCGACTTCGATAGCCGTTTGTTTCGACATACTCGCTTACCTACTTTTTAATTTTACCGGTCTTCATCAGTCCGTCGTAATGGCGGTTGAGAAGATATGAATTGATCTGCTGAATGGTATCTATCACGACACCTACCATAATCAACAGCGATGTTCCTCCAAAGAACGAGGCGAAATGGGTATCCACTCCCGCCAAACGAGCAAAGGTAGGAAGAATTGCGATAAGGGCCAGCGCAATGGCTCCCGGAAGGGTGAGCAACGAAAGGATCCTATCGAGCAGGTCCGCCGTCGGGCCTCCGGGTTTAACCCCGGGAATGAAACCGCCGTTGCGTTTCAAATCATCGGCCATATCGTTGGTTTTAACCGCAATAGCGGTATAAAGATAGGTGAATGCGATGATCAGCACCGCCAGTACCACATTATACCACAACCCGAACATATCGGAGAACGCCATTCGAACAGAATCGCTGAAAACGCCTCCAATAAGCCCCGGAATGAACATGATAGCCTGTGCAAAGATGATCGGCATCACACCGGCCGTATTCACTTTCAAAGGAATATATTGGCGTTTCCCAGCAGGCATTTGGCGTCCCATTTGTCCCGAAGCAGCGACCGCTTTGGCATACTGTACGGGGATTTTGCGAACACCTTTGACCAGCATGACCGTAAACAAGATCACAGCAAGCCACAGGATAATCTCTACCAGCAACATGATCACACCACCCGCGCCGTTTCCGGTGAACTTGTTGGTGAATTCCTGTGCCAACGCTATTGGTAGGCGCGCAATGATACCGATCGTAATGATCAGGGACACACCGTTACCTACTCCTTTATCGGTAATACGTTCGCCCAGCCACATAGTGAACATCGTACCGGTAACCAGCAAGGCAACCGAGCTTACATAGAACATCCCCATATTGATGCCATCAGCAACAATATGATACTGGGAGTCTATTGCTACGATATATGAGAATCCCTGAACCGCCGCGATAGCAATGGTCAGCCAACGGGTTATCTGAGTAAGCTGTTTACGTCCGCTTTCTCCGTCTTTCTGCAACTTTTGCAGTGCCGGAACAGCAAACGCCATCAACTGCACTACAATGGATGCCGAAATATAAGGCATCACACCGAGACCGAGAATGGCTGCATGCGCGAAGGCACCACCAGTAAACGAGTTCAGAAGCCCGAGCAAGCCGTTGTTGGCCGTAGCCTCGCTAAGGCCCATCAACTTCATCTCATCGACCCCGGGCAGCGGCACGAAAGACCCGAAACGATAGACGGCCAGAAGTCCCAAAGTAAAGAGTATCCGGTCCCTGAGTTCCTTTATCTTCCAGATATTGCCCAGTGTTTCAAAAAAGTTTTTCATCTGCCTTTTGTTTAGATGGTATTCGCCTGTCCTTTGGCATTTGCAATGGCTTCAGCCGCGCTTTTTGAAAATTTGTGAACAGTTACGTTCAAGGCTGCTTTAATTTCACCCTGTCCCAATACCTTCACAAGATCATTCTTGCTTGCCAGACCGTTCTTGATCAGCGTATCGATGGTAACTACCCCGTCCGTGATCTTGCCATTATCGACAAGTGCCTGAAGCGTAGCCAAATTTACGGCGCGGTATTCCACTCTGTTAACATTCTTAAAGCCGAATTTCGGGACGCGCCGCTGAAGCGGCATCTGGCCTCCCTCGAATCCAACTTTGTGCTTGGCACCGGAACGGGACATCTGCCCTTTCAGTCCGCGGGTGGACGTACCACCCTTACCGGAACCTTGTCCGCGGCCAACCCTTTTGCCTCTCTTGACGGCACCCTCTGCGGGTTTCAGATTGTGTAAATTCATTTTTTACCTTTTTAAAAGGATTTTACGAGTCGGTTTCCCTAAAGACGGTACCCGCCCCCTAAACAACGGATACCCCTACACCGAAAAAATCCCGTGTGATTATTATTTTACTTCTTCTACTTTTACAAGGTGAGCCACTTTGTTGACCATACCCATCAGGGCATCGTTGGCTTCCTTTACTACCGAACTGTTCATTTTCTTCAGTCCGAGTGCGTCCAAGGTTCTTTTCTGATCCTTGGGATGGCCTATGCGGCTACGCACCTGAGTGATTTTTATCTGTGCCATTTTCTTTACGATTAACCCTTGAATACTTTTGATACCGATATCCCACGCAGAGCGGCTATCTGATCCGCACTACGCAACTGCGAAAGGGCGTTGAAAGTAGCCTTGACTACGTTATGAGGATTGGAAGAACCTTTCGATTTAGAAAGCACGTCGCTTATACCCACCGTTTCCAATACCGCACGAACTGCGCCACCGGCTATCACACCGGTACCGGTCGAAGCAGGACGGATGAAAACGCTCGCTCCGCTGAACTTACCTTCCTGCGCATGAGGCACAGTTGTTCCCAAAAGAGGAACACGGATCAAATTCTTCTTTGCATCCTCTATAGCCTTCACGATGGCTTCGGACACCTCTTTCGACTTGCCCAGACCATGTCCCACGACACCTTTTCCATCGCCAACCACTACGATTGCCGAAAAACCGAAAGCCCGACCTCCTTTGGTCACTTTGGTCACGCGGTTTACACCTACCAGACGGTCTGTGAGTTCCAGTCCGCTCGGTTTTACTCTTTCTACTGATTTACTGTATTCTTCAGCCATGATTCATTTAAAATTTAAGACCTCCTTCTCTGGCTCCGTCGGCTAGCGCTTTCACGCGTCCGTGATACAAATATCCGGCACGATCGAACGTGCAGGTATCTATGCCCAGTGCAAGAGCTTTTTCGGCTATTTTAAGACCTACTTTTTTTGCATTGTCAGCCTTCGCTCCGGAAGCATCGAAATCTTTCTCGCGAGAGGAAGCCGCTGCGAGCGTAACGCCGTTCACGTCATCGATAAGCTGAACGTAAATCTCTTTGTTGCTTCTGAAGACCGACATGCGGGGACGTACAGCGGTTCCGCTTATGGTACGGCGAATTCTGTAACGTATTCTCTGTCTTCTTTCCTGTTTACTTAATGCCATAGTAACAATCTGTTATGCCGACTTACCGGCTTTTCTTCTGATAATTTCACCAACAAACTTGATACCCTTTCCTTTGTAAGGCTCCGGTTTGCGCAGCGAACGGATCTTCGCACAAACTTTGCCCAAAAGCTCCTTATCGTGAGAATAAAGCTTGATAATCGGGTTCTGTCCTTTCTCGGAAACCGTTTCTACTTTTATTTCCGTGGGAAGCTCGATAACCACGTTATGCGAGAATCCGAGCGAAAGGTCCAGCTTCTGGCCCTGGTTGACGGCGCGGTATCCCACTCCCACCAACTCGAGTTGCTTAGCGAATCCTTCCGATACCCCCTGCACCATATTGGCGATCAGGGCACGGTAAGTACCATACAGGCTATGCGCCAGTTTGTCGTTATTTTCGGGGCGGACCACTATCACCTGGTCGCCTTCCTGTTTCACGGTAACTTCTTTTATCTGCTGCGTAAGTTCCCCTTTCGGACCCTTCACCGTAACGGCATCGGGAGCGATGGTAACGGTTACGCCCGCTGGTATAGTTACTGGATGTTTACCTATTCGTGACATTTCTTGTTTTTCGTTTATGTGTTAGTAAACATAACATAATACCTCGCCGCCGATATTCTCTTCCTTAGCCTTTTTGTTGGTCATCAGACCTTTGGAAGTAGACATGATGGCGATACCCATACCTCCGAGCACACGCGGCATCTCGTCGGCGCCGGCATACTGACGCAAACCCGGGGACGAGATACGCTCCAACTTAGTGATGGCGCTCTGGCGGGTAACTTTGTCATATTTAAGAGCTATCTTGATGCTCTGCGAAGGGCCTTCGCCTTCGAATTTGTAATTGAGGATATAGCCCTGCTCAAAGAGGATCTTGGTGATCTCCCTCTTGAGGTTGGAAGCTGGTATCTCAACCACTTTCTTACCGGCGCGGATCGCATTGCGAAGCCTTGTCAGATAGTCTGCTATTGGATCTGTTATCATAACTCTGTGTAATCCTTTTAATTATGTGATTTATTACCAGCTTGCCTTTTTCACACCGGGGATAAGTCCCTGGTTTGCCATTTCACGGAGCGTAACACGCGAAATACCGAACTGGCGAACATATCCGCGAGGACGGCCGGTGAGTTTGCAACGATTGTGCAGGCGGACCGGGGAAGCGTTCTTGGGCAGCTTCTGCAAACCCTCGTAATCTCCGGCGGCTTTCAGCGCAGCACGCTTGGCGGCATATTTGGCAACAAGTGCTTCACGTTTGCGCTCGCGCGCTTTCATTGATTCTTTAGCCATTGTGCTTATTTCTTTTTAAATGGTAAACCGAATGCGGTGAGTAATGCTTTTGCTTCCTTGTCGGTTTTGGCCGTGGTTACAAAAGTGATGTCCATACCGGAAATCTTGTTCACCTGATCGATGTTGATCTCCGGGAAAATGATCTGCTCGGTAACGCCCATATTGTAGTTACCGCGCCCGTCGAATCCATTGGGGTTGATCCCATTGAAGTCGCGGATACGGGGCAGCGAAGCGCTCACCAGACGATCGAGGAACTCGTACATCTTATCTGCGCGCAGCGTAACCTTCACGCCTATCGGCATTCCCTTACGGAGCTTGAACGATGCCACGTCCTTCTTCGAATTGCATGCAATAGCCTTTTGGCCGGCGATGCGGGTAGTTTCGTCAATGGCGTATTCTATCTGTTTCTTGTCGGATACGGCAGTACCCACACCTTTGGAGATAACGATTTTCTCCAGGGTAGGAACCATCATTACATTCTTGTATCCGAATTCGGACATAAGGGCAGGAACTACCTTTTCCTTATACTGTCCTTTAAGTCTTGGCTGGTATGTCATCGTATTACCTCCCCTGATTTTTTAGAAACCCTAACTTTCTTGTCCCCTTCCATTTTGTAGCCTACACGCGTAGCTTTACCGCTTTTGGGGTCCAGCACCGAAAGGTTGGAAATGTGAATGGGGGCTTCCGTCTTCACGATACCGCCCTGGGGATTCTTTGCATCGGGTTTTTTGTGTTTGGATACCACATTGACACCCTCTACGATTGCTTTGTTATCTTCGGGGAAAACACGAAGGACTTCTCCTTCCTTGCCCTTGGAACCACCGGAAATAACGACAACCTTGTCTCCTTTTTTGATTTTCAGTTTTGTCATGATCCTTTCCAATGTTAAAGCACTTCGGGTGCAAGTGATACGATCTTCATGAACTGTTTGTCACGCAATTCGCGTGCCACGGGTCCGAATACGCGAGTACCGCGCATCTCCCCGGCTGCGCTCAAAAGAACGCAGGCATTGTCATCGAAACGAATGTATGATCCGTCGGGACGACGCACCTCTTTCTTCGTTCTGACTACAACTGCCTTAGATACCTGGCCTTTCTTTACGCTTCCCGTCGGAGTAGCATCTTTCACGGTCACCACAATGGTGTCGCCAAGGGATGCATACCGTCTTCCGGTACCGCCCAGTACACGTATCACAAGTACCTCGCGGGCGCCTGTGTTATCGGCCACTTTTAATCTTGACTCTTGTTGTAACATAATATTATTTAGCTCTTTCTATGATTTCGACTAATCTCCAGCGCTTGTTCTTCGACAGAGGACGCGTCTCCATGATGCGCACCGTGTCTCCGATATTGCAGGCGTTCTGGTCATCGTGTGCATAGTATTTCTTCGTTTTGATCACGAATTTACCATACATCGGGTGTTTCACGCGCTTTACCTCGGAAACGACGATGGATTTCTCCATCTTGTTCGAAGTAACCACTCCTATGCGCTCTTTTCTCAGATTTCTTGTTTCCATCTTCCGCTGACTACTTTTGAAGTTCTCTTTTGGTAAGCTCAGTTGCAAGACGAGCAACCGTTCTACGCGTTTTGCGGATATCCATCGGGTTTTCCAAAGGATTCACCGCATGATTGAGGCGCTGCTCGGTGAGCTTAGCCTTGGTCTCAACCAGCTTCTCCTTAAGGTCAGCCGTCGACATCTCTTTTATTACGGATTGTTTCATTTTGCGATCGGATTAAGCTTCTACAAAATCGTGGGCTACGACGAACTTCGTCTTGATGGGAAGCTTCTGAGCAGCCAGGCGCAATGCCTCTTTGGCTACGTCAAAAGGAACGCCGCCCACCTCGAACATGATACGTCCGGGAAGCACTACGGCTGCCCAGTATTCCACGTTACCTTTACCTTTACCCTGACGTACTTCGGCCGGTTTCTGGGTGATAGGCTTATCGGGGAATATACGGATCCAAAGTTGTCCTTCACGTTTCATATAACGCGTAGCTGCGATACGGGCCGCCTCTATCTGACGGGCGGTAATCCACTTCTGTTCGAGAGTCTTGAGTCCGAAAGTACCGAACGCGATCGTATGCCCTCTGTGGGAGAGGCCATGCATGCGGCCTTTCTGTACTTTACGAAATTTTGTTCTTTTAGGCTGTAACATTTCTACTATATTTTGGCCTTGTTATTATTTCCTTGCTTTTCTGTTACGGTCAGAACCACCACGTCTCTCACCACGCTCTCCGCGATCCCGACGTTCGCCGCGATCACCACGTCCTTCTCCACGACCGCCGCGGGGAGCCCCTGCGCCGCCGGTGGAAGGTTGTGAAGCAAAGTTAGGAGAAAGGTCCTGCTTGCCGTAAAGTTCTCCGCGCATGATCCACACCTTGATACCGATGCGGCCATACGTGGTATGGGCCTCGGACAAAGCATAATCAATATCTGCCCGGAAAGTAGACAGAGGAATACGCCCTTCCTTAAAGGTTTCGCTACGCGCGATCTCGGCTCCGTTCAAACGGCCCGATACCATCACTTTGATACCTTCGGCGTTCATCCGCATGGTCGATGCCATTGCCATTTTAATAGCGCGGCGGTATGAAATACGGCCTTCTATCTGTCGGGCAATACTGGAACCTACAAGATTGGCATCCAGTTCCGGCTTCTTAATCTCGAAGATATTTATCTGAACCTCTTTTCCGGTCAGTTTCTTCAACTCTTCCTTGATCTTATCGACCTCCTGACCACCTTTACCGATGATGATACCCGGACGGGCGGTAAGAACTGTTACCGTAACGAGTTTCAACGTACGTTCGATGACGATACGCGATACGCTGGCCTTAGCCAGACGAGCCATCAGATACTTACGGATCTTGCTGTCCTCTGTGATCTTATCTCCATAATCGTTTCCACCGTACCAGTTCGATTCCCAACCTTTGATGATTCCTAAACGGTTGCCTATCGGATTTGTCTTTTGTCCCATTGCTTATTTAGTTTCTGTTGGTTGATTGGCAGTGCTTCCCAGCACTACTGTTACGTGATTGGAACGTTTGCGGATACGGTGCCCGCGACCCTGGGGGGCCGGACGAAGCCTCTTAAGCATAGAACCACCGTCAACGCTGATCTCCTTGATGAACAGGTTGGCCTCTTCCAGGCTTACCCCTTCGTTCTTAGCCTGCCAGTTGGCCACGGCGGAGAGAACGAGTTTTTCAATATTGGCAGATGCGTGCTTGGTGTTGAACTTAAGTATCTGGAGTGCTTTGTTCACCTCCACACCACGTACTAAGTCTGCCACGAGTCTCATTTTACGGGGAGACGTAGGGCAGTTATTCAGTTTTGCGTAGGCAACTTGCTTTTTGGCTGCTTTGATAGCGTCAGCTCTTTGTTTCTTTCGAATTCCCATTTTGTTTTAACCTACTGATTAACGTTTACCTTTATCCTTTGCACCGGCATGGCCGCGGAAAATACGCGTCTGAGCGAATTCGCCAAGCTTATGGCCTACCATGTTTTCAGTAATGTACACCGGGATAAAAGTCTTTCCGTTGTGTACCGCGATAGTCTGACCTACGAAATCCGGAGAGATCATCGAAGCGCGCGACCAGGTTTTGATCACAGTCTTCTTATCTGCCTCTACATTGGCAGCCACTTTCTGCTCCAGTTTGTAGTGAATGAACGGTCCTTTTTTTAATGAACGTGCCATAGCTTACTTCTTTCTTCGTTCTACAATGTACTTATTGCTTGCCTTGGTCTTGGAGCGCGTCTTGTAACCCTTGGCAGGCAGACCCTTGCGCGTGCGCGGATGTCCACCCGAAGCGCGACCTTCACCACCACCCATCGGGTGATCGACCGGGTTCATCACAACGGCACGGACACGGGGACGGCGACCCAGCCAGCGAGAGCG
This sequence comes from uncultured Flavobacteriales bacterium, assembly GCA_938023515.1. Classification (GTDB taxonomy): domain Bacteria; phylum Bacteroidota; class Bacteroidia; order Flavobacteriales; family UBA1820; genus Merdimorpha. The sequence goes on along the minus strand of CALJDR010000049.1, from coordinate 25,685 downwards.
GCCGGCCTTACCCGAAGATTCGAGCTGATGGTCCGAATTGGATACCACACCGACGGTAGCCATACACGTGGTGAGGATCATACGGGTTTCTCCCGAAGGGAGCTTTATGGTAGCATACTTACCGTCACGGGCGGCAAGTTGTGCGAATGTGCCTGCCGAACGGGCTATAACAGCGCCCTGGGAAGGACGCAGCTCGATGCAGCAGATGACGGTACCCAGAGGGATTTCACTCAGATACATGGCATTTCCGACTTCGGGAGCAATGCCTTCGCCCGAAACGACCGTCTGTCCTACCTGAAGTCCGGCAGGAGCGATGATGTATCTTTTCTCCCCGTCGGCATAAGCTACCAGAGCGATGAATGCCGAACGATTGGGATCGTACTCTATAGTTTTAACAACTGCGGGGATTCCCTTCTTGTCGCGTTTGAAATCGATAATACGATAACGCTGTTTGTGACCGCCGCCTATCTGACGCATGGTCATTTTACCGGTATTATTGCGGCCGCCCGTTCTTTGCTTGCGCAAAAGGAGGGACTTTTCCGGCTGATTACCCACTGTAACGGCATCGTTACAGTTGAGTATCTTGTGGCGCTGCCCGGCGGTAGTCGGTTTTAATTTTCTAACTGACATATCTTTTAGATATTGTTATAAAAGTCGATTGTTTGTCCTTCGGCGATCTCTACGAGGGCCTTCTTAAACGCATTGGTATGCCCTTTCTGCAGTCCGGCTTTCGTATAGCGGCTGCGGACTTTTCCGGCATAGCGAATGGTATTTACTTTCTTAACCGTAACGCCGTATGCCTTTTCGATAGCAGCCTTGATCTGCTCCTTATCGGCATCGGGCCTTACTATAAAACCGTAGCGGCCGCTCTTATCGGTGATAGCGGTCATCTTTTCGGTAATAAGTGGCTTAACTAATATATTATCCATCTTGCGTTAGTTGCTTAAGTTGTTCTGTAATTGCTGCAAAGCACTTTCGGAAATCACCATCGCCGAAGCATTGATGATCGCGTAAGTGTTTAATTCTGTGCAAGGCACAACCGAAGCGGACTGTAAATTTCGTGAGGACAAATATACGTTTTTATCGCCGGTGGCCGTAACAAACAATGATTTTTTAGACTTTAGCCCCAAAGCTTCGATAATATTAACAAAATTTTTGGTTTTCGGGGATTCGAATGAGAAATCCTCAATAACTACCAGGTTTTTGTCCGAAACTTTCTGAGACAGCACCGATTTGCGGGCCAGTCTTTTGATTTTTTTGTTCAGCTTGAATGAATAATCGCGCGGGACTGGACCGAATACACGGGCGCCTCCACGGAAGATAGGGTTCTTTATGCTACCGGCACGAGCTCCGCCCGTCCCTTTCTGCTTTTTGAGCTTGCGGGTGCTTCCGGAGATGATGCTGCGATCTTTGGCACTGTGCGTACCCTGACGCTTATTGGCCAGGTGCTGCTTTACGTCCAGCCATACCGCATGCTGATTGGGCTCTACGGCAAAAACCGATTCGTCGAGTGCTACCTTGCGTCCGGTCGGCTTTCCTTGTATGTCTAATACTTCTAATTCCATTACTTTTCAATAATTAAATATGAGTTCTTTGCGCCCGGAACGCATCCTTTGATTACCAGCAGGTTCTTATCTGCTTCTACTTTGAGTACCAGCAGGTTTTTCACCTTAACCCGGTCGCCGCCCATACGTCCTGCCATGCGAAGCCCTTTGAACACCTTTGCAGGGTAAGAGCACGCACCGATAGAACCGGGCTTGCGAAGACGGTTGTGCTGACCGTGAGTTGCTTGTCCTACACCACCAAATCCATGACGTTTAACGACACCCTGGTAACCCCGTCCTTTGGAGGTACCTACGACATCCACGAACTCTCCTTCTGCGAAAATATCCGCAGAGAGAACATCGCCGAGCTTGTACTCGCCGTCGAATTCCTTGAATTCTACGACTTTGTGCTTGGGGGTAGTTCCCGCTTTCTTGAAGTGTCCGCCGAGTGCCTTGGTAACGTTCTTTTCCTTTTTGTCATCGAAACCAAGCTGAAGGGCTTCATACCCATCAACCTGTGTGGTTCTGACCTGTGTTACTACACATGGACCGCATTCTATGACCGTACAGGGAACATTCTTCCCGTTCTGGTCAAAAATGCTGGTCATACCGATTTTTTTACCAATTAATCCAGACATTTTGTGGTTTTAATTATTGGACAATTATTACTATCAGGACAGCGCTTGGCCGCAGGAACAGTCCTGCGGCCAAGGTATCCGCTAAAATGAATTACACTTTGATCTCTACTTCTACACCGCTGGGCAGCTCGAGCTTCATCAAGGCATCGATGGTCTTGGAAGAAGAACTGTAAATATCCAACAGGCGCTTGAAAGAATTCAGTTCGAACTGCTCGCGCGATTTCTTGTTCACGTGCGGGGAACGCAGTACGGTGAATATCTTTTTCTGCGTAGGAAGCGGAATCGGGCCGTTCACTATCGCTCCGGTAGATTTTACGGTCTTGACAATCTTGTCGGCCGATTTATCCACCAGACTGTGGTCGTAAGACTTTAGTTTGATACGGATCTTTTGACTCATTGTATTATATGGTCTAAAACTTATTCTTTATTTCTTTGACTTGGCAATTACCTCTTCGGCGATGTTGCGCGGCACCTCGGAGTAGTGCGAGAATTCCATGGAGGAAGTCGCACGGCCCGAAGTCAGGGTACGGAGCGAGGTCACGTAACCGAACATCTCGGACAGAGGCACATCGGCCTTCACGACAGTAGCTCCCGCACGGTTGTCGGTACCTTTGATGATACCGCGGCGGCGGTTCAGGTCACCGATCACGTCGCCCATGTTTTCTTCGGGAGTGGTCACTTCGAGTTTCATGATAGGTTCGAGCAGGATAGGAGTAGCCTTGGGAGCCGCTTCCTTATATCCCAGCTTGGCAGCCATTTCGAACGAAAGCTGGTCGGAGTCCACCGGATGGAAAGAACCATCCAATACAGTGATCTTCATACCCTGAAGCTCGTAACCGGCCAGAGGTCCGGCGCCGATCGCATCCTTGAATCCTTTTTCGATCGAGGGGATGAACTCCTTCGGAATGTTACCGCCTTTGATCGCGGAAACAAACTCGAGCCCGGACTTCCCTTCGCTGTTGGGCTCCATGCGGAAGATGATATCGGCAAACTTACCACGTCCACCGGTCTGCTTCTTGTACACTTCACGGTGTTCGATCGTTCCGGTGATCGCTTCCTTATAAGCAACCTGCGGCTGGCCTTCAGTCACCTCGACGTTGAATTCGCGGCGCAGACGGTCGATGATGATCTCCAAGTGAAGCTCACCCATACCGGAAATAATAGTCTGTCCGGAATCTTCATCCGTATGTACGCGGAACGTCGGGTCTTCCTCGGACAGTTTGCCCAGGCCTACGCCCAGTTTGTCGAGGTCGGCCTGCGTCTTGGGCTCGATCGAAATACCGATCACAGGATCGGGGAACGTCATCGATTCCAGTACGATAGGATTCTTCTCATCGCAAAGGGTATCTCCCGTGCGGATGTCCTTGAACCCTACTCCGGCGCCTATATCACCTGCTTCGATCGTTTCGATAGGCTTTTGCTCTTTCGAGTGCATCTGGAAAATACGCGAAATACGTTCTTTCTTATCGGTACGCGGGTTGTATACATAAGAACCGGCATCGAGTTTTCCGGAATACATGCGGAAGAAGCACAAACGGCCTACGAACGGGTCGGTAGCGATCTTGAAGGCAAGCGCAGCCATTGGTTCGTCCGAGTCCGGCTGGCGGACAACTTCCTGGTCGGTGCGGGGGTCGATCCCCTTGAGAGCCTCTACGTCGGCTGGCGAAGGCAGGAACGCCATTACGCAGTCGAGCAGCTTCTGCACGCCCTTGTTCTTGAACGAAGAACCGCAAAGCATCGGGGTGATATCCATCGCGATAGTCGCTTTGCGGATAGCCACGAGCAGTTCGGCTTCGGTGATAGAATCCGGGTCTGAGAAGAATTTTTCCATTAGCTCTTCGGAAGTCTCGGCTACGGACTCCAGCAAGTGCTGGCGCCATTTTGCGCACTCTTCCTTCAGATCGTCAGGAATAGGAACAACTTTATAGGTCATACCCTTGTCCTCTTCATTCCAGATAATACCTTCCATCTTCAGCAGGTCTACGACGCCCTTGAAATCGGCTTCAGCACCGATGGGCACCTGCAGAGGCACAGGGTTGGCGCCGAGGCGCTCTTTCACCTGTTTTACCACGTTGAAGAAATCGGCACCACTGCGGTCCATCTTGTTGACGAAACCGATACGCGGTACATTGTATTTGGTAGCCTGACGCCAAACCGTTTCGGATTGGGGTTCCACACCGCCTACGGCGCAGAACAGGGCCACGGCACCGTCCAGGATACGGAGCGAACGCTCCACTTCGACCGTAAAGTCTACGTGTCCCGGGGTGTCGATCAGGTTGATCTTATATTTTTTGGTGTCCGGAGTAGACTGGCCCTGCTGGGTCGGGTAGTTCCAGAATACAGTGGTAGCAGCCGAGGTGATGGTAATGCCTCGCTCCTGCTCTTGGGCCATCCAGTCCATGGTGGCGGCACCGTCGTGTACCTCTCCTATCTTGTGGGTGATACCCGTATAGTAAAGGATACGTTCGCTGGTGGTCGTCTTCCCGGCATCGATGTGGGCCATGATGCCAATATTTCTCGTATAATGTAAATCTCTTTTTGCCATGTGTTTTTCCTCGTATGTTTAGAATCTAAAGTGCGAGAACGCCTTGTTGGCTTCGGCCATTTTGTGGGTATCCATACGCTTTTTAACAGCGGCACCCTCTTCCTTGGAAGCGGCCATGATCTCGGCGGCCAGTTTCTGGGCCATCGACTTTTCGTTGCGAAGGCGGGCGTATTTCACCAGCCATTTGATTGCCATGGACACCTTGCGGTCCGGACGGATCTGCATCGGTATCTGGAACGTAGCACCACCTACACGGCGCGAGCGCACCTCTACATGGGGCATTACATTGGTCAATGCTTCTTTCCATATCTCCAGAGGGGATTTTTCGCTGTCTTTCGACTTTTCCCCTACGATATCCAGAGCATCGTAGAACACCTGAAGCGCCACACTTTTCTTGCCGTCCCACATAAGATCGTTCACAAAACGCGTTACCAGCGTATCATTGAACTTCGGATCGGGAAGAAGAACTCTTTTTTTAGCTCTTGTCTTTCTCATGATTTAATTTTTTAAATGTTGAACGGTTAGGATCATTTCTTCTTACCGGTAGTAGGTGCTGCCTGCCCCGGTTTAGGACGCTTAGCTCCATACTTGGAACGACGCTGCTTGCGTCCGTTCACTCCGGCAGTATCCAGCGCACCGCGAACGATGTGATAACGGACACCCGGCAAATCCTTAACCCTTCCACCGCGTACCAATACTATCGAGTGCTCTTGGAGGTTGTGCCCTTCACCGCCGATGTATGCGTTGACCTCGTTTCCGTTGGTCAGGCGTACACGGGCCACCTTACGCATAGCCGAGTTCGGCTTCTTAGGCGTAGTGGTGTAAACACGCGTGCACACCCCGCGACGCTGCGGGCAGGAATCCAAAGCAGCCGATTTACTCTTCTTGGCGAGTACGGCTCTTCCTTTTCTAACTAATTGTTGAATGGTTGGCATTTGTTTTGCTCTTAAAAATTATTTATGTTAAAATTCTTCTTTTTGGTTCCATTCCCGGGGATGACAAGACTCTTTTTTAACACCCGCACTGTCTTTTTTCAGCGCATAAAACACATTGGTAGTCGCATCCCCTGCGAACGGGACCCACGAACAACCGAACATAAAATGGTGATAATAAACCCTTTAACCCAGAGGATCAAAGATGGTCTTAACATCTTATATAATGGCTTGCAAAGGTAAAATTTTTATTTTGAAAAACAAACCATATTCGTTTCTTTTTTAGGAGGATACTTCATGCTGTTATATCCCGCCGCAGAAGTTTTTTTGCTTATTTTTATTGCCGCAAATAAAACCTGAAAAAATGACGAAAATAATTTCCGGCGGGCTGACCGCCCTGCTTCTTTGCCTGGGTGCATCCTGCTATGCCCTTTCTCCCGATCTTTCCGATCCTCCTAAAAATGCAACAGATTCTTCAGCCTCCAAAATAGACCGGATACTTGTCAATACAGACTGCCAGAAACTTTATACCCTGAACATCAAGGGCGATACGCTGGACATTTATCCGTGTTCGACCTCCAAATACGGTATCGGCAACCAACTGGGTTCTAACAAAACACCCTTGGGGGTTCACCGGATCGCAGACAAACGCGGGGACGGCAAACCTTTGGGCGCGATCTTTAAAGCGAAGATATATACCGGGCAGGAAGCCGAAATCGTACAATCCCCCGTATCGACCGGCAAGGACTACGTAACGACCCGGATCATGCACCTGGAGGGAACGGAACCGGGAGTCAACAAAGGCGAAGGAATAGACAGCTATCGGCGGTACATATATATACACGGTACGCCGGAAGAAGGCCTGATCGGCAAACCCGCCTCGCACGGATGCGTTCGGATGAAAAACGAAGATGTGGTAAAACTCTACGACCAAGTGTCCGTAGGCACCATCGTAGAGATTATTTAATTCCTTGTGAGGCCCTTCTTATCTTATTGAGGTACGAACCTATCGTATTTTCGAGCCCCAGGTACAGTGCTTCGCTGATAAGGGCATGCCCGATGGATACTTCATCGGTGAACGGGATATCCCGGATATAAAATTCTATGTTGTCCAGCGAAAGGTCGTGCCCGGCATTGACGCCCAGCCCCAGCGACCGGGCATATTCCGAAGCCTCCTTATACGGAAGGATCACTGCCTCATCTCCTTGTGCATACAGGCGGGCAAAGCGCTCGGTGTATAGTTCCACGCGGTCGGCGCCTGCCGTTTTGGCCCCTTCGATCATCTTTTTGTCCGGATCGACGAAAATCGACACCCGTATCCCGGCCTGTTGGAATTTTCCCGTCACTTCGCGCAAAAACCCGGCATGAGCTACGGTATCCCAACCGGCGTTGGACGTGAGGTTGGAGGGGGCATCCGGCACGAGCGTTACCTGCGTGGGTTTTGCCCGGGTAACGAGCTGTATAAAATCCTCCGTCGGATTTCCTTCGATGTTGTATTCGGTAGTGATGACCGGCAGCAGGTCGAATACGTCCTTGTGCGTGATATGGCGCTGGTCGGGACGCGGGTGTACCGTGATACCCTGTGCGCCGAAACGCTGGCAGTCGGCCGCTACTTTCACCACATCGGGCACATTGCCTCCGCGCGCATTGCGCAGGGTGGCTATTTTGTTGATGTTTACGCTTAATTTCGTCATTTTCCCGTTCATTCTATTTTAATCCGTTTCTTTTCTTACTACCGGATCGCCCTCGGCTTTCAGGATCGTGCCGTTGTCGGCCACGCCCCGGAATGCCACCAAGGGATAGACTACGCATCGGCGCCCCAGGATACTCCCCGGGTTGAGCACCGCATTGCATCCTATCTCTGTATCGTCTCCCAGCACGGCCCCGAGCTTTATCAGTCCCGTCGGGTATTTTCCATCTTCGAAGTCGATATGTACAGGTGTGCCGAACGATTTGAAATTGGATATCTTCGCACCGGCCCCTAAATGGGCGTTGCTGCCCAATACCGAGTCCCCCACATAAGACAGATGGGGCAATTGTACTCCGTCAAACAACAGAGCATTCTTTACTTCCGTGAAATTTCCGATCGTACATCCCCGGCCGGCCACCACATCGCCGCGGATCACCGTATTGCGCCGCACGACTGTCCCTTTCCCGGCAATCAGGCGCCCTTCCACCGCTGCGCCGCCTTCTATCACAGCTCCGTCTTCAGCCCAGATATTATAGGCCAGTTTTTTCAGGGGCAGCGCGGAAAGCACTTCCGGGACGAACATTTCGCTCAAGCGTTCGACAATCTCCCACGGATACCGGCAGGCATCGACCAGCGGCTGCGCAAAGGGATGTGCGGCGGCGAAGAAATACCCGCAGACGGCTTCCGTATGTTTCATCGCTTAAAATTCTACGTCCGTATCTTCCGAAGACTGTACCCAGGCATCCGAAGATACCGTTTCCTCAACATCGTCCTCACCGGACACGTCGGGAAAGACCGTCGTGCTCCTTTCACACGAAAGACTGATGGACATCGGGGTCGAAGGCGCTTCGAATTCGCCTTTCGACACGTGAAGGGTCGGGTCGGCGTAACATTTCTTCATGAACACCGCCCATATCGGAAGGGCCGACGTAGCCCCCTGCCCGTAAGTCATCGAGCTAAAATGGGCCGCCCGGTCTTCGCATCCTACCCACGCCCCGGCAGCCAGATTGGGGACCATACCGATGAACCATCCGTCGGACTGGTTCTGAGACGTACCGGTCTTACCGGCTATGGGGTTGGTGAATTTCCAGGGATAGCCCGTCACATATTTGGTCTTATCCGGATCGGGAGCCTGGTAGTTGGCCCACGAAGCGCGCAAACGGGCGCCCGTGCCGTTCTTGGTCACCCCTTCGAGCAGTTTGATAATGGCATAGGAAGATTCCTCGCTCATCACCGCATGGGAAGGTGTAGCATCCTGATACAGAACGATGCCATTCTTATCCTCGATCCGCGTGACCATGATGGGCTTGGTATAGCTGCCCTTATTGGCAAACGTGGAAAAGGCGCCTATCATTTCGTACAGGGATATATCGGCCGAACCCAGGCACATAGCCGGTCCTTTGTCGATAGGCGAAGTGACTCCTAACTTACGTGCCAGCGCAATGATAGGCTCAGTGGTACCGAGGTCTTTTACAATAGAGGCGGTAATGGAGTTCTTCGATTTGGCCAGACCTGTTATCAGTGTATAGGGCGTATAGTCGTATTTATTGTCCGAATTGCGCGGGGTCCAATCCTGAGGCAGGCTCCATTCGTCGGCCGGGAAAGTAACCGGCTGGTCGATATACTCGAAACACGGCGACATCTTGCGTTGGTCGATAGCGGTAGCATAGACGAAGGGTTTGAAAATGGAGCCCGTCTGCCGGCGCGCCTTGATCACATGGTCATACTGGAAATACCGGTAGTTGATCCCTCCTACCCACGCTTTCACATAACCGGTCTGAGGCTCGACAGCCAGGAACCCGGCGTTGAGGAAACCTTTGTAATACCGGATCGAATCCATAGGGGTCATTTCCACTTCCTTGGTGGAAGGCCGCCCATGCTCCCAGGTGAATACCGTCATCTTTTCGGACGTATTGAAATTGCGCACGATCTCGGCTTCCGATTTGCCCTGGTTCTTCAGGGAACGGTACCGATCGGTACGTTTCATCGCCCGGTTCATCAAGGCGTCGTCCTGGGCCTTGCTTATTTTATAGAACGGGCGCATTTTATTACCCCTTTGGGTGTAATCGAACACTTTCTGGAGGTTGGACAGATGCTCGTTCACAGCCTCCTCGGCATAACGCTGCATCCGCGAATCGATCGAAGTGTAGATCCGCAGGCCATCCTGGGTCACAGAATACTTGCTCCCGTCCGGTTTGCGGGCGTCCTTGAGATAATCGTTCACCGCTTCACGCACATATTCGCGGAAATACTGGGCCAGGCCCTGGGTGTGAGTCTGCATCCGGAAATCGGTCTCCAGAGGAAGCGCCGAAAGCGAATCCAACTGTTCGGAAGTAATGAATCCGTTGCGTTTCATCTGCCGGAATACCTGGTTGCGCCGGGATTCCGCATTCTTCGGATTGCGGATCGGGTTGTACAGGATAGGATTTTTGGCCATACCGACCAACACCGCCGCCTCTTCAATCTTCAGGTCGGCAGGGAGCTTATTAAAATAAGTCAGCGAGGCATTTTTGATCCCATAGGCGTTGTACAGGAAATCGTATTTGTTGAAATACATCGTGATGATCTCATCCTTGGTATAGCTGCGTTCGAGCTGGGCTGCGATGATCCATTCTTTGAGTTTCTGAACACCCCTCTCTATCTTGTTCTGCGAAGCATTCTTGGTAAAAAGTTGTTTGGCCAGCTGCTGGGTCAGGGTGCTGGCGCCGCCTTTGCTGCCCAAAAATACGACCGCCCGCACGGTAGAACGCACGTCGACACCCGAGTGCTCCCGGAAACGCTCGTCCTCGGTAGCGATAAGGGCATCCACCAGGTAAGGGGATAATTCCTCGAATTTAACGGGAGAACGGTTTTCGTTCTTCCATATCTTACCCAGCACCTGTCCATCAGCCGAAATGATCTCCGTGGCGATGCTTGATTCAGGGTTCTCTATATCCTCAAATGTAGGCAAAGGCCCGAATACGCCTTTGTAGACGAGGAAAAACAGGAGGCATACCAACAGAATGCCTCCTCCCAACCCCCACCAAAGGATTCGGCGGAAAAGGCGGTACCGCGATGCAGAAGCGGCTTGTTTCTTTTTGCCTGGCATATATTCTTTTTTCTTTTTTACGGTTGTTTTTCAGCTAATTCTATGCGCACTCCCACGCTGCTTACCCCCGGCAGTTCGACATTGCGCATCCCATGCGAAACCGAGAACCCGTACGGGCCTTTGCGGGGGAACTTATAATCTTTTTTCCAGAGTATCTCGTTCTCCTTGACATTGGACAACCCGTGTCCCGTGGCTTTGCCTTCGGGATCGAACAGTACGACTTCCAGCGTATCCCGGGAGACGACCGAAGAACTATCTCGAAGTTCCCCTGTCATGTAAATATTACTCCAGGGGTAACTGTCCGAAGTGCGGATATCCACATAGATGTCGTACAGAGACATGGTATCCTGTACCTCCATATTGAAAGTGCAGGCCTGCCCCATCACCCAATAGTCCCCGGCAATAGTCTGAACCCTGCGGTAGACCGAATCGCCTGTACAGCCCGACAAAAGAACGGCGGCACATATGGCAGATACTATCCCTACGTATTTATTCACTACTGATCGCTTTTTTGCGCATCATTCCCATTAGGCCGGGGGCCTCCGTTATCCGGACGTCCGCGGCGGCGGTCCCCCCGCCGGCGGGAATCCCTCCTTTGGCGGGAATTATTATTGGCGTCTTCCCCATCCTGGCTCCTGTTTTCACGGCGTTCGAGCTGTCCTTCTGCCGGGCGGTTATCGGCCCGGCGTTCGGCCCGACCTCTGGATTGTTCTGTGCGAGGGGTATTGTTCCCTTGGGGGCGGTTATCCGTGCCATTTGCAGGCCGGGCATCCCTTCTGTCATTTGGCTGGCCGTTTTCACGGCTGTTCTCTCTTTCCCGCCGAGGTTCCCGGGGCCGTTCATCGCGCCGCCGATTATCCGACCGGGCATCCCTTCTGTCGCCTGGCTGCCCGTTTTCTCCGGTATTTTCTTTTTCCCTGCGAGACTCCCGAGGCCTGTCGTCGCGGCGACGGTCTCCCCGACGCCGATCGTCCCGACGCCCTTTTCCGGAAGATCTATTATCAAAACGGGTCAGCTCTCCTTCTTCGACTGCTTTCAGTTCCGTACCCTCCTGTTTACGATCCTTTGGACGCGATTCTTCCTGCTCGACGTACATCTCCAACGATTCGGGGCGTTCTCCCCGGCGGTTGAGCGTTTGTATCTCGGCCACAGCATTCACATGAAGCCCGATCCAGTTCATTACTTCGAAATCGTACGCATACCAGTACATGCCCTTGAACACGTCCATTTTCTGGAAAAATGCGATGCCTTTCTCTGTCTTTAAAGGAGTATCAGTCTGCGGAAAGCCTTTAAGGGCATCGACGTACACATCCAATTCGAAGTTCAGGCAGCATTTCAGTTTCCCGCACTGTCCGGCCAGTTTTTGAGGGTTGAGCGAAAGCCGCTGCGTGCGTGCCGCCGAGGTATTGACCGAACGGAAGTCGGTAAGCCATGTCGTACAGCACAATTCCCGTCCACAGGAGCCTATGCTCCCCACACGGGCCGCCTCCTGGCGCAGGCCTATCTGGCGCATTTCCACGCGTACCCCGAAAGCCCCGGCCAGTTCTTTGATGAGCTGGCGGAAATCTACCCGCCCCTCGGCCGTATAGAAAAACGTAGCTTTCAGGTTGTCCCCCTGGTACTCCACATCGCTCAATTTCATCACCAGGCCCAGGTTATCGCATATCTCCCGGGTACGCACCAGCGTCTTTTTTTCCCGTGAAATAGCCGTTTGCCAGATATCAATATCTTTCTGGGTAGCGATCCGGTATATCTTCTTGATCTCCGGATTTTCCGGATTTTCTTTTTTACGCCGCATCTGCAGGCGCATCAGTTCCCCGGTGAGCATCACGCATCCTATGTCGTGGCCCGGATTAGACTCCACAGCCACAATATCCCCCACAGAAAGGGGCAGTTGATTGACATTGCGGTAAAAATCTTTCCGGCCGTTCTTAAAACGTACTTCGACACAATCGAAAGGTTCCCCGGACGAGGGGATATCTATATCGGACAGCCAGTCGCGCACTTCCAGATAATCACCGCCCGTATATAAGCACACATTGCATTTCTCGGACGAGCCGAAGGAAGGGCAACGGCGTTTGGCACATTCTTTACAATTCATAATCCGTATGTTAGAACCCCATAAAAATACGCATATTTATGGGAATATATATTGCTATTCTCTTTATTCCGTTCTTTTGACCTCTATCGCCCGCACAGGACATCCATTTTTGGCTTCCAGGCAAGGCTTATAGGAAAGGGTATCTCCGGTACGCAAGGTATAAAATCCTTTTTTCTCCACAGTCCCTGTCAACTCACACTTTCCATCCGCCGGGTCCATCGAAAAATATTCCCCGGCCACGTCGGCGCAGTATCCGCAACCGATGCATTTACCCCGCTGCAAAGTGACGATGATCATTCTGTTCTCAGCATCCGCCCGCGCCGGCGAATTCCGTTTCGACCCATTTGTACAACTTATCCGAAGGACGCAGTTTGAAATCCAAACGAAGGGTCACATGGTCGCCCTTTACGGCTTTATCGGCCGGGACGTCATTGACCATGAAATCCTCGGCGATAAGAGTCTTCACCCCGGTAGTAGGCCCGGTGATGATGATCTCGTCCCCCCGGTGCAGTTCGGCTGCCTCGATGAGTATCTCTCCGACCGAAGCCTTGGGGTAAAAATGAAGCCCCTTGCCAACGTACACCTTCCGGCGTGTGGCATGCGAACCGGGATCCCCGCTCCACTGCCCCAACTTGCGGCCCAGGTAATAGCCATCCCAGAATCCGCGGTTGTACACCTTGCGGAGTTTTTCGCCCCATTCTTTTATCCGCTGCGGGGTATATTGTCCCGCATAATACGCGTCGATCGCTTCCCGGTACACCTCCACTACGGTATAAACGTATTCGGCAGCACGGCCACGGCCCTCCAGTTTGAGCACTTTCACCCCGGCATCTATCACCTTATCCAGAAAACCGACCGTACATAAGTCTTGGGGAGACAGGATGTATTCGTTGTCTATCTCCAGCGCATTGCCTGTTTCTTTCTCCGTCACGATATAAGGACGGCGGCAATTTTGCAGGCAGGCACCGCGGTTTGCCGATGAGTTATAGGAGTGAAGGCTCATATAACACTTTCCGGACACCGCCACACACAAGGCTCCATGCCCGAATATTTCGACTTCAACCAAGCGGCCGGAAGGTCCGCAGACGCCCTGTTTTTCTATTTCTGCACAAATATTTTTCACCTGTGCCAGGCTAAGTTCCCGGGCCAGCACCATCGTATCGGCATAGGCCGAAAAGAATTTCACAGCCTCGATGTTGGAGATGTTTTGCTGGGTCGAGATATGCACTTCCATCCCGGCGCTGCGGGCGCACATGATTACCGAAATGTCGGACGCGATCACCGCTGTTATTCCGGCTTCCACCGCCCGGACTACCAGATTTTCCACAGCCACCAGATCGTGGTCGTAAATAACCGTATTGAGAGCCAGATAAGTGCGGACGCTTTTCTCCCGACACCGCCGTACAATTTCGGGCAAATCCTCCGTAGTAAAATTTACCGTGGACCGGGCACGCATATTGAGTTGTTCCACTCCGAAATAAACGGAATCCGCCCCCGCATCGAGAGCGGCCTGCAGCGATTCGTAATCGCCGGCCGGAGCCATCAGTTCCATCTTTCCGTTTCTTTCCATAGTATTTTCCCGCGGTCTGGCCGCACGCGCGGCAAAGATACGATTTTTGACTGTTAACCCATGACCGCCCCCATAAAAAAGCTCCGCGCCCTTTCGGGGCGCGGAGCCGTTTTATAAATAATCCTGTTAGGTATTATTCGAGAATTTTGGTCACCTGACCTGCACCTACGGTACGTCCACCCTCGCGGATAGCGAAGCGGAGACCCTGGCTCAGGGCAACCGGCTGAAGCAGTTCAACAGTGATAGTCACGTTGTCACCAGGCATTACCATTTCAACACCTGCCGGCAGAGTGATCTCACCCGTTACGTCCGTGGTACGAACGTAGAACTGGGGCCGGTATTTGTTGTGGAACGGAGTGTGGCGTCCGCCTTCTTCCTTGGACAGGATGTACACCTCAGCCTCGAACTTCTTATGCGGAGTTACAGACTTCGGAGCGCAGATTACCATACCGCGGCGGATCTGGTTCTTGTCGATACCGCGCAGCAGCAGACCTACGTTGTCACCAGCTTCGCCCTCGTCGAGCAGTTTGCGGAACATTTCCACACCGGTGATGGTAGAAGTCAGTTTTTCAGAAGACATACCGATGATCTCGACAGCGTCGCCCACGTGAGCGATACCCGTTTCGATACGGCCCGTAGCTACGGTACCGCGGCCGGTGATGGTGAATACGTCCTCGACAGGCATCAGGAACGGTTTGTCCTTATCGCGGACCGGCTCCTGAATCCAGTTGTCAACGGCATCCATCAGCTGTTCTACGGTAGCTACCCATTTGGCTTCGCCGTTCAGGGCACCCAGAGCAGAACCCTGGATAACCGGAGTGTTGTCGCCGTCGTATTTGTAAAGGCTCAGCAGGTCGCGAACCTCCATTTCAACGAGCTCGAGAAGTTCGGGGTCGTCTACCATATCCACTTTGTTCAGGAACACCACGATACGGGGAACGCCTACCTGACGTCCGAGCAGGATGTGCTCGCGGGTCTGGGGCATAGGACCGTCCGTAGCGGCAACTACCAGGATCGCGCCGTCCATCTGAGCGGCACCGGTAACCATGTTCTTCACATAGTCAGCGTGTCCCGGGCAGTCCACGTGTGCATAGTGGCGGTTGGCCGTCTGGTACTCCACGTGTGAAGTGTTGATGGTGATACCACGCTCTTTTTCTTCGGGAGCGTTGTCGATCTGATCGAATGCGCGCGCTTCAGAAAGGCCTTTATCGGAAAGAACCTTGGTGATAGCGGCGGTAAGGGTAGTTTTACCATGGTCTACGTGACCGATGGTACCGATATTCAAATGCGGTTTGTCACGTTTGAAAGTTTCTTTTGCCATTTTTCCAAATGTTTATTACTTGTTTTCTACTTAGTGAATTTGCGTCGCCTTACTTAAGACACAAAGCCTTCCAAAGAAGGCTATAGAGCCAATAATGGGACTTGAACCCATGACCTCATCCTTACCAAGGATGCGCTCTACCACTGAGCTATATCGGCATTCGACACATGCAATGTGCCTTTCAGAGGCCCTTCCACATATCAGACCGCAAAGGTATGAAGTTTTATCATTTATCCAAATAGCGGGCACAATTTTTTTTACCCTTTCCACTTTTTTCCCGTAGAGCGAAAAACAGAAGGCTACCCTTGTTCACAACACCCACAAAAAAAGCGCCCGGGCGGAAATTACTATCCGCCCGGGCGCCGTTCACACTAAATATAATGATCGGACTACTTTACTTCTTCTTTTTGTTTGGCATTCTTGGCGCGCAGTTTGCGGCGCATCGAATCGGCACATAGGTCCGTACACTCCTCGAAAGTAGCTGCCTGCTTTTTCACTACGAATGTCTCTCCCGGAACCCTCATTTTGAGTTCCATCATCTTGTTCTCCTTATCCGGCGTATTGAGCACATGCAAATAAACCTCGGCATCGATAACACGGTCGTAGAACAACTCCAGTTTGTCGAGCTTTTTCTGGATAAAGTCCAGAAGCTTGGCGTCCGCCTTGAAATGGATGGCTTGCGTAAGTACCTTCATGATCGTAATGTTTTGTGCCCGGCCCGCTCAGGGATGCTCGTCCCCGCGGGGGTGGGCTTGGTTATACACTGATTTTAGTTTTCCCAGCGTCGTATGGGTATAAACCTGCGTGGAAGCCAGCGAAGAATGTCCCAAAAGCTCCTTGACCGAAGAGATGTCCGCACCCGCCTCCATCAGGTGGGTGGCGAAGCTGTGACGGAGCACGTGAGGGCTTTTCTTCATTTTGACTGTCACAAGACTAAGATACTTATTAATTATCCGATAAACAAGTGCGGCGGACAACTTTTTGGAATCTTTAGCAAACAAAAGGCTTTCTTTAGCATTCCCCCCTCCAAGCCATATGGAAAGGAACTTCTCGAGCTCCCGCCCCAACTCCCGGTGCATGGGCACAAACCGTTCTTTTGCCCCTTTGCCCCTTACCCGTACCAATTCCCGGCTGAAGTCCAGATCGCCGATCCGCACGTCGCACAGCTCCGAACAGCGAAGCCCACAACCATAGAACATCTCCACCATCAGCCGGTTGCGCTCCCCGTCGGGATCGCCCTTGTACAGGTCCGGATCGAGTAGATGCTTCATCTCATCCACCGAATAAGGCACCGTCACCCGGTATGGCTCTTTTAGGTTGCCTTGGCGCACCATCGGGGAGGCTTCGATAAGGCCTTTGCGCAAAAGATATTTGAAATACGACCGCAGGGCGCTTATTTTCCGATTGACGGACGAGGGGGAAAAACCCCGCTCCATCAGATCCACCACCCAGCTGCGCACCGTCTGGAAATCCACTTCCGAATCCTCGATCGGGAAACTGTGTTCCGACAAATAGGCCTCGAACTCCGACAGGTCGGCCCCATAGGATTCCACCGTGTGGGGAGAGTATTTTTTCTCCAGCAAAAGATAATTCGTAAAATCTTCGGTACGCATCTATATTCCTTATTTCAAACGTTACCACACACAGAGTAGCGCTAACAAATATAAGAAAGCCTCCGGTATTTCCCATTGCCGTTTTTGATTTATGTCGTTTCTTTGTACCAGTTTATCCAAAAAAATGTCACAGAACCTCAAAAGTTTTATCCTGCCGCTGGCTATGCTTATCGGAGGGGTATTCTACAATTTCTTCACGGAAATAGCGGTGGCTATTCCTTATTTCATATTCGCCATGCTTTTCCTGGCGTTTTGCAAACTATCCCCGCGCGAGGTACGGCCCGACAAGCTCCACCTGATCCTTTTACTAATCCAGGTCGGCGGAGGATTGGCTCTCTATTACGCGATCGCTTTTTTCAACGTGACGATAGCCGAGGGAACCTTTATGTGCGTACTGGCCCCTACCGCCATGGCGGCGGCTGTGATCACCGGGATGCTCGGGGGCAATGTCGGGTTCATGACCACCTATATATTAATAAGCAACGTCGGGATGGCTGTTATAGCCCCGGCGGTATTCGCCCTTCTGGGCAAACAGGAAGGATTGCCGTTTATGGAATCCTTTTTATACGTATGCCGCCAACTAACCCCGATGCTCGTCCTTCCTTTAATAGCCGCCTGGGCCTTGCGCTGGCTTGTCCCCTCCCTCCACAAGAAAGTCGCTTCGGTAAGCCACCTCACCTTTTATATATGGGCCGTTTCGCTGACCAGCATCACCGGACGCACAGTGAAATTTCTGGCCGAACAGCAGAATCCCGATTATTACACCGAAATAATCATAGCCGCCTTGGCCCTGGTCGTTTGCCTGGTTCAGTTCAAAGGAGGGAAAGCCCTCGGACGGGCTTTGGGCGACCGGACAGCCACCGGACAGGCCATGGGGCAGAAAAACACGATCCTGGCAATCTGGATGTCCCAGGCCTACCTCAACCCTATCGCCTCGGTGGGGCCCGCCTCTTACGTCCTGTGGCAGAACACCATCAATTCGTACCAAATATGGCTGAAGAACCGCCGCGAAAAACAGGAAATGAAAAAATCGGCCGCGTCCCCGAAAAATTTTGCACAGAATAAAAATATTGTCTAATTTCGCAACCTCCCTACAGGCGTAGCTCAGTTGGTAGAGCACTGGTCTCCAAAACCAGGTGTCGGGAGTTCGAGCCTCTCCGCCTGTGCCACCCACAACCCCTGTAAATCAATATTTTACAGGGGTTGCTTCAAAAAATCGGGACAGAATCGGGACAGTAGTTTGCCGGACTCCAAAAATTGCAGGCGTATCCTTGTGTCCCGGAACCCTATATTCGCTCCGAAAACATTCCTTAGAAAACTTTTAACGCCCTATTGATATTGATTTTCCGTCGGCTCATCCGGCCGGGAAAAAGCAATCCGAACAGAACCATCCGAGTATTTTACAAACCATATGTTTTTTGCCCCCCTTTTTTATGCTCAATCAAACAATCAATTAGAAAGAGTAACTCCCTTATTAGCATCGTTGTTTTTTAACGAGGAATCCCAATGCAATTTCTGATCCGCCCGCAAGGTAAGGGTCAATGGCTGCGGATCGGAGGAACCGAGTGCTGTCTGACCACCGCAAAGAACCGTATATTGAGACGTACCCGCAAAAAAAGCCATCTTCGAAGCGTCCAGGGCGCTCAACTTATTTTTGTGACAAACCAAGCTGGACAATGCGGGATTTGCGCTTACGTCCAATACGGTCAGTTGATTAACACTGCAATCAAGGACGGTCAATGCGGAATTTTTGCTTACGTCCAGTTCGGACAATTGGTTCCTGTTGCCATACAAAGCCACAAGGTTCGCATTATTGGTTACATCGAACGCAGTGAGATGGTTGGCGCCGCAGGAAAGTGCAACCAGCGCCGTATTACGGCTCACATCCAGCACAGCTAATTCATTGCCGTCGCAGAACAGCCCTTCCAATACGGTGTTCACGTCTACATTCAACGCAGTCAATCCATTGAAACTGCAGTCCAGCCGGATCAGCCCGGTAAAGTATCCGAGACCGGCCAGGGAGGCTACCGCCTTTTCCTGATATCCGCCGGATACATCGATATAGGTTACCGCTGCAGCCTCTCCCGGAGAGAGTATCCCATCGCCATTTGTGTCCCATTTGGGGTAAGTAACCGTATTTCCGTCCATATCGAACCCCTCCTGAGCATGGTGCATACAATAGACCGCATAGGCTTTAAATGCAGGATCCGTAATTGCATCCAACACTTCCGACTCCTCCGGTATTACCGTTATTTCACAGTCGTCTGTCTGCCCCCCACTGTGCGCGGAGGCTGTGATAATGGCGTACCCCGGAGAAACGCCCATTACCCATCCGGATTTCGGATCCACCGAAGCAACCCTCGTATTGCTACTGCTCCAAGTGACGGCTTTGTCGGTCGCATTGGCTGGGATCACCGTGGCCGTAAGCTGCTGGCCCTGGCCCGGCAAAAGCACCTGCTCTGTCAGGCTCACTTCGATCCTGTCAACCGGGACTTTATCCCCCTCCCCTTTCGAGCAGCCCGAAAAAAGCATTGCAGCCAATGCCATGACCGCTACAAGAAATCTTGCTTTTTCCATTATTTTCATTTTTAGTTCATATCCATGATAAAATTAAGCACTTAGATACTCGAAGCAAAATCTATGAATTCTTTAAAGATTTTACATAGACATCATAATCAAACGGAAAAATATTAAAAAAATTTATTCTTTGGTTTTAATTTTTGTGACCAATACAAAAGGCATGTAGGCGTGCGTCTCCCCGGATACCTTGTAGGTGCATCCGTTGATATCCACATCTTCGATGTCCCCCCGCAAAACAGTGAGGTAGACCAACGCGGAGTTCGGAATGCCTTCGAACAGCCGTTCGTCCAGTTTGGCCTCGCCGGTGTCTTCCACCAGGTCGATGGCCCGGACGTTGGTGTTTTGATAATCGCCTTGGTAAACGGTCGTTCCATGCCATTCCACGACAACGAGGACGCCATTTTTATTGTCCGGGTCGGCATTCCACCGCAGAACGAAATCCTTCGAGTAGCAGAAAGGATAATATTGCTCTGTACTTTTTATTTCCGGGGATGTGATCCGGATCAGTTCCGGGATATACAGGGTGGCCTCGCCGATAGATTCTGTTTGCGAACTACCGTCGCGGGTGGATATCCTTCCTTTTATCTGGAAGGTACTGGATTTCCCGAAAAGCGACATCAACCCTCTGTCCGCAGAGTTCCGGGTCGAAATATTTGCCGGATCGATATCCCATCCTCCGGCCTGCACCCGGAAAGGCTCTGCCTCCGGGGGCAGCATAGATGTGTTGCTGCACGATTCGTAGCGGCGGTTGAACGAACGGGCTTCCGCTTCGGCCAAAGGATGCTCCGTGCCGGCGGACAGGCCCGCCGTAAAATCGGCGGGAGTATAGTTTTTCAGGTATTTGCTGTGGCTGAAATCGGCCAATACATTTTCGGTGCTTTTTTCAGGGACGGTTTCCCTTTTCTTACCGATGGCAGGCATCGCGGCTCCATTGTCCGAGGTCTGCTTGTCACAGGATATTGCCGAGACGGCCAATAACGCACCGATGGCGAAAATATATAGATTCTTTCTCATGGTGTTCCGTGTTTAAATGTCTAAGGTATATCCGTCGTTGTAGGCCCCGCCCATGTAGATAGCCGGCCCGGAGCGCATTATTCCGCCGCCTCCCGGATCGACGATCTCTCCCCCGCCGCCGGGAAACCCTTCGAATACGATGGAGACAGTCCCGTCGGGATTTATCACATACCGGTTTTCCAATCCCGGTATTTCTATGCCTGTGTTCAGTTGAAATACCTGTTGGTTTACGGTGGTGCCCACTGCATCAATATCTTGTGAAGAATTGAAATCCTTCGTCGTAGCCCAAGTTATCCGCCAGCCACCGGAAGTAAGGATGGTTTTCACCTCGTATTTGATGGTAGACATCCAGTATTCCGGTTCGTCTATTATCAATGCATTACTTGCAACATGAACAAAAGGTTCCACAAGATTCTTTTTAAGCTCTTTGGTACACTCAGAACTCGTTAGTACAACACTGATTGAACTTCGTCTTTGGGGAGTATTCGAAAAATGAGAATATTCCATGGTATTAATCAACTCTGAAAGATTGGTAATAGGCTTGATAAAACCGAAACCCTCATGGAATGACGCAAATTCCTCCATATCTCCCCGAGGAATCGTCACAAGTTTCGATGGCATAGCCAAATTTATTGTATGAAGAACAATGGTCGAAGATCTGTCACTAAATTTACATTCCGGTTTGGGTTTTGTACCCCCCATATTTTTCCAACAGTCCGCAGGGAAAGCAGAACATAACAAAAATAAGGCAGCTATTGATAAAGGCCTCCTTAAGGCTTTTAGATTTTTTTTCATGCTTTTGTAGTTTTCATGTAATAGCCACTCTTTAACGAATAGAAGTAGTCCGTAGGAGACAAATATAGACGTTTTTTTCTTCCAAAAGTTAAAACGTGTTTAATTTTTTGACAAAATATGTCCCTGAGATTTTACCCTGCCAAAACAAGTCCGGACGAAGGAAAATGCAAAAAAATGAGCCCGACATTTGAGTCGCACCTGCTCGATTGGAAAACAAAATGAAACCGCATGATTTTTGCAGCCGGAGTGCTTCCATTTTCTAATTTATTATATATTGCCGTGTATATTGTTGCGTATATTTGCATCCCAAAACCCGCCGTATTAACATTTATCGGTGCCGTTAAATCACTGGCGGAGAGTTGGAAGGGAGTATTCAAACCGGGACAGTATCGGGACAAAACAGCCTGTTTTTAACAAAAAATAAAATATAAATAATTAGAAATCAAAGTGTTATGGGGTGTAAAAGGATGGGAGATAGTTCGAGCCTCTCCGCCTGTGCCATGTCCGCCAAAAAGGACACCGCCTATAACCGCACCCCCTCCGTGCGGTTATTTTGTCTTCAGCCTCTCCTTTCTTCTCTCGGAACAGGACACTCAAGATATCAAATCATAAACTCTTCCTTCTTACCATGAAAGAGAACAAATACGACGACGACCGCTTTTTCGAACAATACAGCCATATGGACCGCTCGGTCAAAGGCCTTGAAGGGGCCGGGGAATGGCACACCTTGAAAACGATGCTGCCCAATTTCCAAGGCAAAAAAGTGCTCGATTTGGGATGCGGGTTCGGATGGCACTGCCGGTATGCTGCCGAACACGGAGCCCTGTCGGCGCTGGGGATCGACCTGTCCGAAAAAATGATAGCCAGGGCGGAAAAAGAAAACGCTTTTCCGAACGTGGAATACCGGCGCATGGCTATCGAAGACTTCCCATTCCCGCCAGAAGCTTTCGACACAGTGATCAGCTCCCTCGCACTCCATTATCTGGAATCGTTCCCAGACCTCTGTGCCAAAATATACCGGAGTCTCACACCCGGGGGGACGTTCGTCTTCTCCGTAGAACACCCCGTTTTCACAGCCTATGGGAGTCAGGATTGGTTCTACACCCCGGACGGAAAACGCCTCCACTGGCCTGTAGACCGTTATTTTCTCCAAGGGGAACGACAGGCGACCTTTCTGGGTGAACAGGTGACCAAATACCACAAAACCCTTACTACCTATATAAATGGTCTGCTCGAAAACGGATTTCGTATTACCGGACTGAATGAACCGGAGCCAAGTCCCGAAATGGCGGCCCATATCCCAGGGATGAAAGACGAGCTGCGCCGCCCAATGATGCTTTTGATATCGGCCGAAAAAATCCAGCATACCCCCTGTTCTAATATGTAAAAAACAGCCTTTGGAAACTTTTTTCACCGAAAGGCTTCAACTTAAAAAAAACTTCGTATATTTGCACTCGCCTTGGAGAAGGTCCTATTTGTTCGTATATCACTCATTATCAGCATTAAATACTTGATAGCGAGCGTGATAGCGAACTAAATGTGTTCTCCGGGGACATTTGAACATCCGCTTTTTACGGATGTATTTACACGACAAAGCATATACTCAGAAATATGAAAGCTCTTATCCAATACATCAAAGATTCCCGCACGGAACTGATGGACAAGGTTACTTGGCCCACATGGAGCGAAGCCCAGCGCCAGACATGGATCGTAGCCATAGCCACCCTGATACTCGCAGGCGCGACGGCTCTGGTAGACTCCGTATTCAATAGCGCCATACAGGGCATTTTCAAACTTCTCAACTAATCGGAAAACACTTCGTAGAAATGTCAGAAACTACCAAGAAGTGGTATGTAGTGCGCGCGATCAGCGGGCAGGAATTGAAGGTCAAAAGCTATATCGAGCAGGAAATCGCTCGCGTAGGAATGACCGATTACCTGGCCAATGTGATGGTGCCTATGGAAAAGTTCTTTTCCGTTTCCGGCGGTAAGAAAGTAAGCAAGGAACGTCCGTTCTTTCCCGGATACGTGATGATAGAAGCCAACCTCGACGGGGAAATGCTGCACTTGCTCAAAGGCATTCCCGGCATCGTGGGCTTTTTGAGCGACCGTCCCGGCGGCGATCCGGTTCCCTTGCGCAAGAGCGAGGTGAACCGCATGTTGGGAAAAGTGGACGAAATGGCCGATATGCCGGAATCCGTGATCATTCCGTTCGTGGTAGGCGAGCCTGTTAAAGTGATAGACGGCCCCTTCAACGGATTCGACGGTACAGTGGAGGAAGTGAACAACGAAAAGCGCAAACTCAAGGTGGAAGTAAAGATCTTCGGTCGAAAAACCCCGTTGGAACTCAATTTCTCCCAGGTGGAAAAAGTGTAGCCGGCACTCCAAACGGCCTGTAAAAAAGTAAATGTTACGCCAAATACATAAGTTCTAAAGGGCACGCTTCCAAATTTTGCCCGGAAGGACACAACAATTTTAGTCAAAGATTAAAAATGGCAAAAGAAATCTTCAAGAAAATCAAATTGCAGTGCAAAGGCGGAGCTGCAAACCCTTCGCCGCCAATTGGCCCTGCACTTGGTTCCGCAGGTGTAAACATCATGGATTTCTGCAAACAGTTCAACGCACGTACCCAGGACAAACAGGGTAAGGTGCTTCCTGTGCAGATTACCGTGTACACCGACAAGTCATTCGACTTCGTGATCAAAGCCACTCCGGTTGCCGTACAGCTGATGGAGATCGCCAAGATCAAGTCGGCTTCCGGCGAACCTAACCGCAAGAAAGTGGCAGCCATCACCTGGGACCAGGTAAAAGCGATCGCCACCGACAAAATGGCCGACCTGAACGCTTTCACTATTGAAAGTGCTATGTCAATGGTGGCCGGTACCGCTCGTTCAATGGGTATAACAATCAAAGGGGACTCCCCTTTAAAAAAATCTTAATCAAGCAAAATGGCAAAACTCACGAAGAATCAGAAAGTAGCTGTGGCCAAGCTTGAAAAAGACAAGCTATACACCGTAGATGAAGCATGCGCGTTGGTAAAAGAAACCTCGACTACCAAATTCGACGCCTCTGTCGATATTGCCGTACGTTTGGGCGTAGACCCGCGTAAGGCCAACCAGATGGTTCGCGGCGTCGTATCCCTGCCTAACGGCACGGGTAAGAGCGTACGCGTACTCGCGCTGGTAACCCCCGATAAGGAAGCCGAAGCCACTGAGGCCGGAGCCGACTTCGTAGGACTGGACGAATACCTCGAAAAGATCAAGGGTGGATGGGCCGATGTGGACGTAATCATCACTATGCCTGCCGTAATGGGCAAACTCGGACCTTTGGGCCGTGTGCTTGGTCCCCGCGGACTAATGCCGAACCCCAAATCCGGTACCGTGACCATGGAAGTAGGTAAAGCCGTCAAGGAAGTAAAAGCAGGTAAGATAGACTTCAAAGTCGACCGTTACGGGATCGTACACGCAGGTATCGGCAAGGTGTCTTTCGAGGCTCCCCAGATCGCCGAGAATGCGATGGAACTCATCCGTACGCTTGCCAGAATGAAGCCGGCATCCGCCAAGGGCGTCTATATGCGGAGCATTACGCTCTCCAGCACGATGGGCCCCGGGATTCCCGTAGATCCGAAAACCGTCTAACGCCAGAATGATAAGATTATGACAAGAGAAGAAAAATCACAGGTTATAGCCTCCATCACTCAGGAGCTCGGCGGTCACGGTGTCATCTACCTGACAGACATATCCAACCTCAACGCTGCCGCTACCGACAAACTGCGTCGCGCATGTTTCACGGCCGGCGTCCGTCTGGAAGTCGTAAAAAACACCCTCCTGGCCAAGGCCATGGAAGCTTGCGACAAGGATTTCCAGACCCTCACCGAAACCCTTAAGGGCAATACGGCCCTGATGCTTTTCAACGGCGCGGCCAACGTACCGGGAAAGGTCATCAAGGATTTCCGCAAGACTTCCGACCGTCCTCTGCTTAAAGGTGCTTGGATCGATAACGAAGTTTACCAGGGCGACGATCAGCTCGGCACACTGGCCAGCATCAAGTCCCGCGAAGAGCTCATCGGAGAAATCATCGGCCTTCTACAGTCTCCTATCCGCCGCCTGATATCGGCCTTGGAGAACAAAGGGGATGCAGCTCCCGAAGCCGCTGCCGCAACTATTCCCGTCGAGGAAGCAGCTGCACCGGCCGCCGAAGAGCCCAAAGCGGAAGCCGCAGAATAATTATTCGCAACGCATTTATTTCTATAATT